>DJOV01000121.1:2705-7125 GCA_002437285.1 Prevotella sp. UBA6429
GCTATACTCCCTCTTTGAGTGAGAAAAATAGCTCAAAAATATGAGGCTCAAATCATACCAATTTATTTTTTCACCGTCACTAAAGAGCAGGCACCCAAAGGTGCCGACTGGGACTTCAAGTTGGCACATGTCTCATTCACGTGGTACGGCTTGTAGACCGCACCTCCTACAGATTGCTGTTCATATATAAAGATAAATCCGAGTACCTACTTATCCTCGACATATACAATCGTTATTGCAAATAAACCATGGCACGATAGCAAAACGTCTATCAGATAAGATGCGTCACCTTAATCTTTTTATACACTTTGCTTGACAGTCCCAGTTCGGCCAGGGTGTTGTCCTTGATGATGAGCTCCCCCTTCTGCAGGGAGGCGATGGCAGCCTTGACCTCCTGGAAGTCGCGTCCCGAGACACCGAAGAGATCCTTGACGACCCCGTCGGCGATGGTCTGTTGCTTCATGATGAGCGGATACTGGGCGTTGGCGTAGAAGTCGCAATACTTGCTCTTGAAGCTATCCATGCTCTGCGTGGCGAGGATGATGCTCAGTCCCTTGTTACGCCCCACGGCAATGAGGTTGCGCAAGGGTTGGTTGTCGAAGTCGAGCATGTAGTGAGCCTCATCGATGATGGTGAAGTGACGTATCTGCACCCGTTCGTCGTCCACGGCCTGCTTGGGCAGTTGCTCGTAGATGCTGTTGAGCTTCGATATGATGAAGTAGACGATGGCCTTGGCGATAGGCCCGTCCTTGGGGAAGGCATTCATCTTCACGATGAAGCACTCGTCGACGAGGCTCACCTCATCCTTCTCGGCGAAGAGGTTGTTGCGTATGAGCTGCTTCAGTACCGATGTCACGCTGTCGTCCTTGTCAGCGTTCTGCATCTTGGCCTGATACTTCTGCAGCATCAGCCGGAAGGTGATAGGGGCTCCAGCCGTCTGCTTGTAGGCATCGACGATGGCCTCGCTCAGCCGGTTGCTCATGTTGGCGCTGATGCTGGCGCGGTCAATGGCGCAGAGAGCCGATGCCATCTCTGTGGAGTAGAGGTTGATCTCGGTGATGGTCTTGCCGGTGAAGTCCTTGAACGGTGTGAAGGGCAGCGGCTGCTGCACGGGGTCGAGTATGGCCGAGCGGTCCACGTCGAAGAGGGCGAGCCAGCCGGTGTTGGCCGGGTCGGAGAACTCGCCCTTGTAGTCGAACAAGAGGAAGTTGACGGGATAGGGCGTCTCCGTCGAGAGGTTGCGCATCTGCTGGATGAGCACGGCCAGCAGGTTGGTCTTGCCCGATCCGGTGGTTCCCGCAATGAGGATCTGGGCGTTCGACACCGCACGCCCGTTGATGTTGAGCTTGGCCTCCATGCCCTCGCCATACTCTCCGATGAGCAGTTCCAGGGCAGGCAGCCCGTTGCCGCCGCCTCGCCGGCTATTGTCCGCCAGGAGGAAGGCGTTGAGGTGCTCCTCGTCGGTGAGATAGTCGATGCCGCGGTAGATCTCCTTGGCCACGATGCGTCCCACGGTGGTCGTGTCGGCCCAGTCGACGGTGCAGTCCTTGTAGCGCAGCTTCAGCAGGGCCGAGAAGAGCGACCGTTTGTTGTCCTTGGTGAAGAAACTGGGCATGATGCGCTGGCTCGACTTCGAGAGCACGATACTCCCGAGATCATCGACGCTTCGCTTCTCCGCCAGGCTCAGGCTGGCGATGAGGCAGATGCGCATCACCTTGTTCCATGTCAGGCTGACGCCCTTGCTCCAGGCCGACAGCGTTGCCTGTCCGTCGTCTACCTGCCTCGACAGGTTAAGACGCCGTTCGAGTTTTTCCTTCAGTGGCAGCACGGCGTCGGTGATACCTTCGGCCTGCCTGATGTTTTCCAATGCTACTTCCATTGTCTTTTCTTCAATAGGGGTGGGTTACGTCAATTGGTTTAGCACACCACGCCGAAGTATCCGTCTTCCACATGCGTGCTCTGGCTCTCCACGTCTCTGACCAGCGTGTAGGCACGCGAGACAAAGGGTTCGAGCTTCACAAGATCCTTGTCCTTGCGTATCTCCGAGGTGGTACAGAGCAGGATGGTCTGCTCTGCCAGTCCCGGGAAGTAGTCCTCCATCAGCACATCGCGGCTCTCCTCGTCGAGCACGCCCATCACCGTGTCGATCATCACGGGCGGGTTGTAGTCGCCGAGGTTGCGTAGCACCTTGAGCAGCACCTGTATGAAGATCTGCTTCGAGGCGGCGTTGAGCTGGTTGAGCGATATCTCGTTGCCGGCCTTGTGGAAGAGGCGTATGGTGAAGCGGTCCATCGAGTCGGCCAGCTCCACGCGCGCTATGCAGTCCTTGTAGGATATGAGTAGTTTGTTGAGCTGTTCCTTCATGTCTTCCTCGATCTTGGCTTTCTTGCGCTTGAGCAACGTGTCGGCCACATCCTCGAAGAAGGGCTTGAGTCTCATCAGCGTGTCATACTTCACGTCGGGCTCCTGCTGCAGCTGCACGTCATACTGGTGTATCTTGCGTTCGAGCTTATCGATGGCCACCTGCCGCTCGTCGTGCTCGCGCTTGAGGGCCTGCAGGGCGTGGCTGGCCTCCTCATAAGCCTTGATAATCTCAGTGTTGCCGCTCACGCGGCTGCGGCGCAGCAGGTCTATCTGGCTCAACTGGTTGTCATAGTTCTCCAGCCGTTTCTCCAGGTCGTACCGGCTCTCGTCGAGGGCCACAAAGGCATTGACAGCGTTGGCAGCGAGCAGTCCCTTAAGGGCATCAAGCTCACTGTCATCGAGAAAGGCATAGGTATCCTTGGGCAGCGAGTCGTCCTGACGGCTCTCCAGGTAGGCCACCACATCATCGTCGGCCACCGTCTGCGGGCAGAGCAACTTGGCCTTGAGGTAGCCTAAGATCTTGGCCGTCACATCGCGCATCTGTTCCACGGAGAGCACCCCCTGCCGTTCCTGCTTCAGGGCATTCTTCTGGCGGATGATGTCGTTCACCTCGTTGGCTACGCCCTGTGCCAGCTTAGGGAAGAAGACGTTCACCTCCAGCGTGTCGACCACCTGGCGGAGCTGCGTGTTGTAGCGCTTCGACAGTTCGCGCGTCTCCTTGACGGCCGCCTCGAGCTCCGCTATCTTGCGGTCGGTCTCGGCCGTGTCCTTGGCTCCCTCCTTTGCAGCGTCATAGTCGGCCTGGATGGAGACGAGATACTTGTAGCGCTCGTCTTGCCGCTTCACGTTGTCGTCTTGCGCCGCCAGCATCTTGGCGCGTTCCTCACAGAGACGGTTGTATTCCTCGGCCTCTTTCTGCGCGGCCAGGCGGCGGGCGGTCCATGCCTGCTGCAGATGTTCGGAGGCGTTGCGGAGCTGCAGATACTTGTTGAAGCCCATCACGTTCTGTATGTTGTCCTTGATGATCTGCGCGAAGACGTTCTCACGCAGCAGCTCACTCGACTGCATGGCGTCGAAGAGGAAATACTTGGAGAGCTCCTGCGGCAGGTTGGCCTTGATGATCTTGTTGACGAGCTGCTCGTTCTCGGCGCGCTGCTGTGGCGGCATGGCGGTTCCGTAGACAAACTGCGAGCCGTTCATGTTGAGCATGACACTCTCCACAGGCTTGTTGGCGGGGTTGAGCTTGTAGGTGCGGCGCAGCAGATACTGCTGTGCGGTGCCGAGCACCAAGCCCTCGAAGACGACCTCCAGCACGATGGCAGGCTCCACGCGTCCCAGCGCACCGTTGTTGAGCAGTTCCTGGAAGTGGGCCTTGTTCTTGATCTTCAGTCCGTAGAGGGCGCCGCAGATAGCCTCGAAGAGGGTTGTCTTGCCGCCTCCGTTCATGCCGCCGATGAGCACGATGGGCTCGTCGGCCTTGACCGAGAGGTCAAGGTCGAGACTGAGGTAGGTCTTGTAGTTCTGTATCTTGATTCGCTTGATGATCATGCTTGTCGTTTGTTAGTGCGTGCGGGGTCGTGCCCCGTCGCGCCGTGGTTCATTTCAGCTGCGCGATGGCATCGGCCACGATACGCTCGGTGTCGTCGTCGCCCATCTCCATCTTGTCCACCTTGGCGGCGTGATACTTGCGCAGAATTTCCTCGCTCAGCCAGTCGAAGTCGATATCGTGCTTCTCGCAGAGCGTGCGGATGAGCTCCAGGTCCTCGCGCCTGATGCCATAGTGCAGGAATTTGCCGTCCAGTCCTTTTGCCATAGATCGTTGCTTTTTGTGTTTACCTTTTATTAATATGTTAGGTGTGAGGGGCGTGGTCGAGAGTCCCATGTCATGCCCATAGCCCGGGGCAAGTGGAGCGGCGCCCTGGATAAGAGCCATTGCGTGAGCTCACGCCCTATCGGGGCAAAAGTGTTCAAGCCACTGCGCCCAGACTTTTGCCCTTTCAGGGCGTAGTTACATTGCCCGCTATATCCAGGGCGCCGCTTCGCTTGCCCAGGGCTA
>DJOV01000066.1 GCA_002437285.1 Prevotella sp. UBA6429
GTGCGCCTTGAATGTAAACCGAATGAAACCGCTCACGCAGTAGGAGTGTAAACTGATGAAACCGCTCACGCATGTCTCGCAAGCCGTGCTGTTTTCACTCCGTGGACAGGGACCGATGAATGGCGTGAGCGGTTTAACTGGGTTGAAAGCCAGCCCTTGAGGGGCGGGGGGGGTATATGGGTTTACATTCAAGCCATGGGTCTTGTCACGCCAAAATCCGGAAGAGCCTGATAAAAAATCTTAATTGTCTCTTAACCGTCGGGCACGACCATTATTTTTTCATACCTTTGCGTTGGCCTTAACGGAAAGGCCATCCAAACCAGCAATCCCATGACCCCACTACACACAAAGTCACACATCACGCGAAAGCTCTCCCTCATGGCGGGCCTCATCATCCTGGCCGCTTGCCAACCGTCGCCCGACCAATTGGCCGAGCCCGAGATGCGACGCATCGACTCACTCTACGAGCACCATGACTACCCTGGCACACTCAATGCCATCCGCAAGCTGCGCACCGACCACCCCAAAGCCGTGGAAAGTCGCAAGCGAGCCTTAAAAATATGGCAGGAGGCGTCGGTCAAGATGACCCAAGACGACATCGGGCGCACCGACTCGGCCTTGCAGGCCACCTTGCAACAGATCAGCCGGGAGAAAGACCTCTACCGCAAAAACCGCTTGCGCGCCCGGCGCGACTCCCTGCAGATACGCTACGACGCCCTCTGCGGTACCGTGCGCGTCATCAGGCAGCGCCAACAGGAGTGAGGGCGCAACTTTTCCCGCCCATTTCTTCGTTTTCCATAAATTAATGTGTAACTTTGCATTCGTTATGACAAACCAACAAGACACTGCCAGAGAGTTTCGGGAGACATTGGACGAGTGCCGCGATGTCTTCGCCAAGAAGCTGCACGACTATGGGGCCTCATGGCGCATCATGCGCCCATCATCGCTCACCGACCAGCTCTTCATCAAGGCCAAGCGCATACGCACCTTGGAAATCACGGGGCAGTCACTGGTCGGCGAAGGTATCCGGCCGGAATTTCTGGCGCTGATCAACTATGGTATCGTGGGGCTCATACAACTCGAGCAGGGATTCGCAGACAGCGTGGACATCACGCCCCGCGAAGCCCTCGACCTCTATGACCGACACGCCAAGGAGGCTTTCGAACTCATGAGGCGCAAAAACCACGACTACGGCGAAGCGTGGCGTACCATGCGCGTCAGCAGCTACACGGACCTCATCCTCACCAAGATTGAGCGGGTGAAAGAGCTGGAGGACATACACGGGCAGGCCATCATCTCGGAAGGCATCGACGCCAACTACATGGACATCATCAACTATGCGGTCTTTGGCGCCATCCGCTTGAAGGTAAACGCACACAGCAACAACGACGCATGAGCACACTACCGGCAACTACCGATGGGAACACGTCCAGCAGCTGCCAGACCACCTCGTTTGGCACGCTGACACGCCTCGCGGCCAACCTGTGCAGGCTGGTCATCGGATCGGTGTTCGTCTTTTCGGGCTTCGTCAAGGCCATCGACCCATTGGGCACGCAGTACAAGATTCACGACTATCTTGACGCCGTGGGGCTGGCCACCGTCACACCCGACGGGTTGACCTTGCTGGCATCCGTGGCCTTGGCGGCCGTGGAGTTCTCACTGGGTGTATTCACCTTGCTGGCCATCCGGCGCCGACTGGTGTCACGCTTGCTGCTGGCCCTGATGGCCGTCATGACGCTCATCACACTATGGATTGCGGTGGCCAACCCGGTGAAAGACTGCGGATGCTTCGGCGATGCCGTGCACCTGACCAACACGCAGACGCTGCTCAAGAACGTGGTGCTGCTGGCTAGCTCGCTGGTTCTGGCACGCTGGCCGCTGGCCATGTACCGCTTCGTCTCCAGGCCGACACAGTGGATCGCCATCAACTTCACGATACTCTTCATCCTGCTGACAAGCCTCTACTGCCTTTGGTACCTGCCTTTGTTCGACTTCCGTCCCTATCACGTCGGGGCCAACATACCCAAAGGCATGGAGATGCCCAAGGGAGCGGAGCAACCGCAGTTTGAGACCACGTTCATCATGGAGAAGAACGGAGAGCGCAAGACGTTTGGCGTGGACAACTACCCTGACTCCACATGGCAGTTTATCGACTCCAAAACCGTCAAGGTCAAGGACGGATACGTGCCGCCCATACACGACTTCTCCATCGAACTGGCCGACGGCGACGACATCACCGACCAGGTGCTGGGCCACAAGGGGTACACCTTCCTCCTCATATCGCCCCATCTCGAGTCGGCAGACGACTCCAACTTTGGCAGCATCGACCAGATATACGAGTATGCGCAGGACCAGCACATCCCGTTCTATTGCCTCACGGCGTCCACGGAAGAGGCCATACAGCACTGGGAGGACATCACCGGGGCGGAATATCCCTTCTGCCTCACCGACGAGACAACGCTGAAGACCATCATCAGAAGCAACCCCGGCCTGCTGCTCATCAAGGACGGAACCATCATACGCAAGTGGAGCCACAACAATCTCCCGGCTACCAACGAGCTGCAGGGACCACTTGACCGGCTGGAGATTGGACATATGCCTGAGGACAATGCGGCCAAGACCATCACCAAGGTGGCGCTCTGGTTCTTCCTGCCGCTGCTCCTGCTCATCATCGCTGACCGCACGTGGGCATGGGGACAATATGTAAGGCGGAAGATACGACAGGGAAAAAGGAAGCTCAAGCAAGAGGAGCGCAAGATTGTCTCAAGTGACAGTTCACAACACATCATATCAACATTTAAAAAGAAAAAGAAATGAGAAAGAAAATCGTTGCAGGCAACTGGAAAATGAATGAGAACCTGCAGGAGGGCGTCGCCCTGGCTAAGGAAATCAATGAGGCTCTCGTTGCCGACAAGCCCAACTGTGGTGTCATCATCTGCACACCGTTCATCCACCTCGCCAGCGTGGCTCAGGTGCTCAACCAGGACGTGGTCGCCCTGGGCGCCGAGAACTGCGCCGACAAGGAGAAGGGTGCCTACACGGGTGAGGTCAGCGCTGCCATGGTGAAGTCTACGGGTGCACAGTATGTCATCCTGGGCCACTCTGAGCGTCGCCAGTACTACCACGAGACGGCCGAAATCCTCAAGGAGAAGGTGCAGCTGGCTCTCGCCAATGGTCTGAAGGTCATCTTCTGCTGCGGTGAGACACTCGAGGAGCGCGAGGCCAACAAGCAGAACGAGGTCGTCAAGGCTGAGCTCGACGGCAGCGTCTTCAACCTCTCCGCAGAGGAGTGGAAGAACATCGTGCTGGCCTACGAGCCCATCTGGGCCATCGGCACAGGCAAGACTGCCACATCCGACCAGGCCGAGGAGATGCTGGCCTACATCCGTTCCATCGTCGCCGAGAAGTACGGCAAGGAGGCTGCTGAAGACACCACCATCCTCTATGGTGGCTCTTGCAAGCCCAGCAATGCCGCTGAGCTCTTCGCAAAGCCTGACATCGACGGTGGCCTCATCGGTGGCGCCTCGCTGAAAGCTGCCGACTTCAAGGGCATCATCGACGCTTGGAAGAAGTAATCTTCTGAAACTCACAACACACCAATGGGGCATCCCTGCCATGCGCAAGGGTGTCCTCATTGGCTTTTTGATTCTTCGACATCATTCACCAAAACTATAACATGCGGAAATTCATCCTACCACTGTTGTTCATATTGTGCGCCACCCTGAACGCCAACGCACAATCATTCCTCGACAACTTGCAGAAAAGCAAGCAAGGGGAAGGTAAGGTGACCGTGACGCAAGGCAAGGAGATCGACAACCTTGTCAACGGAACCAACGTGACCAAGACCGCCACACCCGCACAGAAGACCGCCACACCAAAGGCCACAGACGAAAAGGCAAGGTCCACGGTCAGACCCGCTCTCCCCAAAGAGGTCACAAGCAAGGAAAAGACTCACTACATCGCCAAGGAAAGGGAAAGGGAGCACAACAGGGAGACCGTCACAGAGCGGAAAACGGAAAGCCGCAAGCCTGAGAGACCTCAAGACGAAACGCAGGAGATGAGCATACCCACCGTCGACATGTCCAAGAAGGTCATGCTACGCAGCCACAAGGTGAGCGGTTATCGGGTACAGGCTTTCGCCGGGGGAAACACGCGCAACGACAAAAACCGTGCGCAACAAATCGGAAGTGCCATCAAGATGAAATATCCCGACCAACCGGTCTATGTGCATTTCTATTCGCCCCGATGGATCTGCCGGGTAGGCAACTACCGGAGCTACGGCGAAGCACAAAAGATGCTCAAAAACATACGGGCCATGGGCTACAAGGGCGCGACCATCGTCAAGGGGATGATCAGCGTGCAATACTAAAAAAGCCCACACAAAAGCACACCGAGGAGCCAAGACTTCTCCCAACACACGTCAATCAATCAACATGAATCCAGAAACAGAATTCAGGGACGGACTCGAAGAGCTCGCCAACCATTATAAAGAAATACTCACCCTGCTGGGTGAAGACACCAACCGCGAAGGACTGCTCAAGACACCCATGCGCGTGGCCAAAGCCATGCAAATCCTCACACGCGGTTACACGCAGGATCCGCACAAGGTGCTCACGGACGCCCTCTTCGCTGAGGAGTACGACCAGATGGTGATCGTCAAAGACATTGACTTCTTCTCCATGTGCGAACACCACATGCTGCCTTTCTACGGCAAAGCGCACGTGGCCTACATACCCAACGGCCACATCACGGGATTGAGCAAGATAGCACGGGTGGTCGACATCTTCAGCCATCGCCTGCAAGTGCAAGAGAGGCTGACCCACCAAATCATGGAATGTATCAACGACACGCTCAAGCCACAGGGTGTCATGGTGGTCGTAGAGGCCAAGCACATGTGCATGCAGATGAGAGGTGTGGAGAAGCAAAACTCCATCACCACGACATCGGCTTACAGCGGGGTGTTCGAGGCCATGAAGGTGCGCGAGGAGTTCATGAGTCTGCTCAGGGGCGAGTCGAAGCGCATCTGAACCCTACCACAACGGTCGGACACCGTGCAAGTCCTTGGGCCAATGCCCCGGCGGTGCGGCCCATGGCGCAATGGGCGGAAAAGCACGGATGGCGAACCGACGGAAAACGGATATCCACCGCATAATAACAAAAAAAACAAAATACATGAAAAAGGCTAAATGGATGACCCTTCTGATGGGTCTTTGCGCCTTGATGGCGATGACATCGTGTCTGGATGACAACGATGACAAGGGACTGACTAATGAACAGGTGAAGAAAGCCATGCAAACCATGAAGGGCGACTACACGGGTACCCTCAAATGGCGGGCTTCCACCTCCAACAATTACGACAGCCTCAACAACGTGCGCTGGACCGTGAACGACACGGCCATGATCATACACGACTTCCCCGTCAGCTCGCTGGCTGCCGGCGTGGTGGACGGAGAAATCAACGACTCGCTGCGCAACGCCATGAAGGCGGCTCCGGCGCAAGAGCTCACGTGCGGCATCTCCTTCTATAACACGGAGGACTTCCTCACGCCTTACTGCGTGATGAACATCATGCCTTACTCCGTCCTCATCAAAGATGCGGAAATCAACACCAGACTGTATGACCTCAAGGTCAACTTCCTCAACATGAACAGCAATTCCATGGGCTACTTCAACGCGGAGAAGAAGGCCATGGAACTCTACATGCGCACCTACAACCTGGAGGCAAACAACCAGACGCAAAAGGGCAACTACACCATCGTCTACTACCAGCTCGTATCCAACAACCAGTGAACATGACAAAGTTCATCTCCTGGAATGTCAATGGCATCAGGGCGTGCATGAAGCCTGACCCTGAGAAAAACCGCCCGGGCTTTGAAGCGGTGTTCCGCGAGCTCAACGCCGACTTCTTCTGTCTCAACGAGACAAAGATGCAAGCCGGACAACTCGATCTGAGCTTCGACGGCTATGAGAGTTACTGGAACTATGCGGAACGCAAGGGCTACAGCGGCACAGCCATCTTCACCAAGCATCATCCGCTCAACGTGAGCTATGGCATGGGCATCGACGAGCACGACCACGAGGGACGTGTCATCACACTCGAAATGCCCTCGTTCTACCTGGTGAGCGTCTACACGCCCAACTCACAGAACGCCAACGAGGGTGAGACCAAACCGCGCCGCCTACCCTACCGCATGCGCTGGGAGGACGACTTCCGCAACTATCTGCTCTCTCTCGACAAGAAGAAACCTGTCATCGTTTGCGGTGACATGAATGTGGCTCACGAGGAGATTGACCTGAAGAATCCCAAGACCAACCGCAACAACGCGGGCTTCACGGATGAGGAAAGGGGCAAGATGGACCAGCTGCTCGGCAGCGGCTTCACCGATACTTTCCGCTATCTGCACCCCGATGAGGTGACTTACAGCTGGTGGAGCTACCGCTTCCGCTCACGCGAGAAAAACGCAGGTTGGCGCATCGACTACTTCCTCGTCTCCGAAAGACTGAAAGACCACATCACGAGCGCCACCATCCTGACTGACGTCATGGGCAGCGACCACTGCCCTGTCGGGCTGGAACTCGACCTGTAAGGAATATGACGCATATAAAAAGCCAAGGGCCGCACCAACTCTTTTTGCTGGTGCGGCCCTTGGCTTTTGTTTGACGCGCGCTTATTGCCCGTCCGCCAACTTCTTGCTCTGCAGCGGACGGTAAGGCGGCATCTTGATGCTGTCGAGCGTAGTGCCCTCGGAGAACACATCGAGGTCTACCGGGCACCCGATGCCGTCAATGACACCCTGGTCTGTGTGTTGCCAGATGTCGTGCCGGCCCTTGCCTGCCACGACGGGCTTGTCCACATCATAATGAGAGAGAAACAGGCGGTAGGCGTTGAAGGGGGGAGCCAGGTTGTCATTGTAAAACTTGGCATAGCTGTAGATGATGGGCTTGCAGAGATAGTGGCTTTCCAGCAAGCGGACAAAAGCGGCCAGGCTGTCCTGCAGTTGCTCACGGGTCCAACCGGCTACGCCCTCCTCCTCCACGTCGACCATCGGAACGACATCTTGTGCCTTGCGGTCAACAACACAATAGAAATTGCGAAACTGCTGGCGCACCGAACTGCCCGAAGTGAAGTAGTGATAGGAGCCAACGGCAATGCCCGAGCCTTTGGCGCCCGTGACATTACGGCCATACGACTTGTCGACAAAGGTGGCACCCTCCGTGGCTTTCACATAAACGAACTGAACCGCAGGGTCCTCGCCCACCTTCTCCCAGTCGATGTCGCCTTGGTGATGCGACACATCCAAACCATCATAGGTCCGCTGCAGGTGTGGGTTGGGCGCACCCAAGATGGCTTTGCCGCTTTCGGTGAAAGCCCAGTTGCCCGCCCACTGCATCAGCCGTTCGGGACAGGCTATGGCCAACAGCAGGAATGCGATGACACCTACCGACAACACGACTCCTACGACTGTAAGCAACCTGCGGCGCAACCTGCGACGACGTTTGCGCCGAAGGTGCTCTTCGTAACTGTGATGAGAATGGTGATGATGATGATGAACTGGTTCTGCCATAATAATGATTGTACGGGTAGAAGGAAAGGGCTCAATACTCAAACTTCTGGTAGGCTCTCACCGGCACAGCCCTTCCCTGGTGAAGGCCTGGCTCCCAGCGTGGCATGCCCTTGACAATGGCCACGGCGTGACGGTCGGCGATGGGGCTAACCGACTTCACCACGTGCACGTCACAGACAGTGCCCTTCGTGTCGACGACGAATGACACGATGGCCTCGCCATGGGCAGTGGTGTCTTGCGAACGGTCAAAGAGACCTATGGTCGAGAGATAGCGTGTCAGTCCGTCGCGCCCTCCCTTGAAGGCAGGCATTTGCTCCACCTTATCATAGATGGTGTCACCCTCCCATGTCTGCCGCATGGAGGTGAAGAAGGGCTGCCGTTCGGCCTCCTTGCGGGCGATCAGGCGCTTGGCGTCGCGCGTCAGCAGCCTGGTCATCGACTGCATGGGCAAGGTGCGCTCGTAGGAGAACGTCTCGTCGTCGTCGGTGGCGCATGCGATGTGGAGGCCCACCTGCTGCGTGCGGCCGTCGAGCCAGGCGCCATCCACGTCAGCCTTGCACAGGCCATAGAAGCGATGGTCATCGAGCTGTTCAAAGACAATGTTGTAGCTCTCTTCGTCAAGATGGGCAAACCGTCCCACCGCCAACAGGTCTTCCGTCTGCATCACGCGGCCCTGCTGCAGGTCAAAAGTCAAGATGCGGTAGAGGTCGCGCTTGGCGATGGGTGACAAGGCTCCGGGTGACACCGACTGACGAAGCTCCACACAGATCCATTGCCGCGGCTGGTAAGCTTTCAGGCGGACTGTGGTGGTGACATAGCAGAACCGACGGTCGTCGGGCAGAAATTCCAATTGTCCGGTGACCGGCCGGCCTATCCGTTGCTTATAGACCTCATAGGCTTTCTGGCCGTCGGCCATGGGCTGTGCGAACAACAGGGAGTCGAGTGCCGCCTGCAGAGGTCTGAGGTCGGCGAAGTCCACCGCCTCAGGCCACTCCACCTGGGTGTCAACAACCGTGAAATTGGAGTCTTGGCGAAGGAAGGCGTGGTCACGGTAATAGCCTACGCTGTATCTCACCGGCGCGTCGTCAACGGTCTGGGCCTGTGCCTGGACACACCAACTGGTTGCCAAGGCAAGAGGTGCCAGCAACACTACGGACAGCAACCGGGCGCACAGGGAATGTCTTGACGTATGTGTCATGATTTGCATGGTCGAAGGATGTGATTCAATTGTGATTTCCATTGCGAAGTTACGGAATATTATCGAAACCCCATACGTTTAACCCCATTCTTTTTCCGTTGGCTGGCAAAATCGCCGCAAGTCTTCCGACGCCTTAACTCGCATCCGCTCACAAAAAATCATCCTAAGTCCTGCTCCTTTCGCGAAAATCTATATAATTTTGCAATCGGATTGATCAAGGTGGACACACGAGCGCCCATCGTTTCCGGATAACAGTTTCAACAAACATACATACCAATGCGCATATCAAAAGACCAAGCGGCAAAGACTGTCAATGACACGACTTTCATGGTTTTGTTTACCGTCTGCTTTTGCCATTTTCTCAACGATACCATCCAGTCGATGCTTCCGGCCATCTACCCGATGCTGAAAAGCAGTTTCAACCTGTCGTTTGTGCAGATAGGTTTGCTTACTCTCAACTTGCAAATCACCTCCTCGGTCATCCAGCCTCTCGTAGGCCTCTACTCGGACAGGCACCATCACAAGTGGCAGTTGGCCATCGGCATGCTGTTCACCGTAGCGGGCATATTCCTGCTCTCCGAGGCCACAAGCTATGGACACGTGATGATGGCCGTGGCGCTGATGGGCTGCGGATCGTCCATCTTCCATCCCCAAGCGTCACAGGTGGCGCAGGTGGCAGCAGGACATCGCAAGGGCTTGGGGCAAAGTATCTTCCAAGTGGGTGGAAATGGCGGGTTCGCGATGGGGCCACTACTGGCGGCACTCATCATCATCCCTCACGGACTGTGGGCCGTACGCTGGTTTGCCATCATCGCCGTGCTGGCCTCAGTGGTGCTCTACTATGTGGGACGCTGGCAGGTGAGGGCGCTGGCCAGCAACCGAAAGGCCAACGCGGCGACATGGACCACGACCAGACCGCTCAGCATGCGGTGGAAGATTTTCTTCGTAGCACTGCTCTTCATCCTCATGTTCTCCAAGAACTTCTACACGGTGAGCATGACCAACTACTACACGTTCTTCCTCATCGACAAGTTTGGTACATCTGTTCAAGCTTCGCAATACTGCCTCTTCACCTTTCTTGCAGCTGAGGTCATCGGCACGCTCGCAGGTGGATGGGTCGGCGACAAGTACGGGCGCAAGAGTGTCATCCTGTTCTCCATCTTTGGGGTAGCGCCTTTTACCATCGCACTGCCCTACATCCCCACCCTGTGGGGCACCATCGCCCTGTCGGTCGTCATCGGGATCATCATCGCCTCGGCCTTTTCGGCCATCCTCGTCTTTGCCACGGACCTCATGCCCCATCACACGGGCATCGTGGCCGGATTGTTCTATGGGCTGTCGTTCGGCGCGGGAGGCGTGGGCAGTGCCCTGTTTGGCTACGTGGCCGACTCGTGGGGCATTGACAGCGTGTTCAAGATCAGCACGCTGCTGCCGCTGATTGGCGCCTGTGCCATCTTCTTGCCCAAGATGCGCAAACAAAATGCGTAAGCCAAGCAACAAATTGGCTGGCAGGGCTGCCTGGCCGACTACTTTTTCGTAACTTTGCAGCATGATGAACAACAACCTCTACATTCAGCGATTGGCCGAGCAAGACTTCAAGCTCCTTGCGTTCGATGCCGATGACACACTATGGGACTGCCAAGGACACTTCGACCAGGTGGAAAGAAACTACTGCCAGCTGCTCGCCCCCTATGCCGACGAGGACACGGTGAGCGAGACGCTCTTCCAGACAGAGACGGCCAACATGCCCCTGCTGGGCTATGGCAGCAAGGCCTTTACCCTGTCGCTCGTGGAAAACGCGGTGAAGGTGAGCCGCGGACAGGTCAGCGCTGCCGACGTGTTGCGCATCGTGAACCTGGGCAAGTCACTGCTCCAACTGCCGGCCACTCCCCTACCCGAGGTGAGGCCAACGCTGGAGGCCCTGCGCCAGGCTAACCGCTTTGCCATGGTGGTCTTCACCAAGGGGGAGTTGCTCGACCAGGAAAGCAAACTGCAGCGGTCCGGCCTCGCCCCACTCTTCGATGACATCGTGGTAGTGAGTGACAAGACAAAGGGTGAGTATGCCAAGTTGTGCAAGCGGTTCGGCACCACCATCGAACACATGCTCATGGTGGGCAACTCGTTTCGCTCTGACATCGAACCGGTGCTGCAATTGGGTGGCTGGGCTGTACACATCCCCTTCAGCAGCATCTGGCGACATGAGCAAACGGAAGAATACTGTCATCCGCGACTGGCTACCATCAACCACTTCGATGAGCTCAAGGCGCTCGCGAAATGAATAATTGACCATGAACGGGCCGTATGGGGGACTATGACCCCACGCTCGGTCACTTCCGCAGTCCCGACAACTATGTACAGGCGCCCGACAACAGCCAGGGTTTCAACCGCTACAGGGTCAAGGTGAGTTCTGTCAATTAGCTTTGTCAGATTTTGAGGCTCTTCTCGAAGTCAGAGCGTCAGCGAGTGAGAAAGCAAGCGGGCTATACGACCGAGCGCGATGACGATATGAGCCGAAAAGAGCGAATAGATGGCAAAACGTAACCTTTCACCATTCATGTTTTTAGGGTGGCAATTTACAGAACTCACCTTAATCGTCACGATAATTCAGAAAACTCTTGGAAAAGTAGATTACGAACAGGCGATTATCAATCTTTTTTGTTAACTTTGTAGGCTGTAAATTCCATAGAACCAAACACATGAGCGTCATAGACCTACTGAAAGACAACACGGCTTCGCAGCGCTTTTCCTTTGAGGTGTTGCCCCCGCTGAAGGGCAACGGCACGGAAGCTTTGTTTCGCAACATCGACAAGCTAAAGGATTTCGATCCGCTCTACATCAACATAACGACTCATCATAGCGAATATGTCTACCGCGAGCTGCCCGACGGACAGTTTGAACGGTTGCGCATACGCCGCCGCCCGGGAACCATCGCCATAGCCGCTGCCATCCAGCAACGATACGGCCTGCCGGTCATCCCCCATATCATCTGCAGCGGCGCCACTGCGGAGGACATTGAATACGAGCTCATCGACCTCCAGTTTCTCGGCATCAACAACGTGCTCTTGCTCCGCGGCGACAAGGCCAAGGAAGACCGCATGTACAAGGCCACACCTGGCGGGCATGAGCACACGACCGACCTGATACGCCAAGTCAACGCCTTCAACGCCGGTCATTTCGCAGACGGGTCGGACATTCGCCACCCTGGGCAACCCTTCCACTATGGGGTGGCAGCCTATCCCGAGAAGCATGAGGAGGCGCCTAACCTCGAGATGGACATGAAACACCTGAAGGAAAAGCAAGACCTCGGTGCGGAGTATGCCGTCACCCAGTTGTTCTTCGACAACGAGAAATACTTCTCCTTCGTGGAAAAGGCTCACCAGATGGGAATCACCATCCCCATCGTACCCGGCATCAAGCCATTTGCCAAACTGTCGCAAATCACGCAGGTGCCCAAGACTTTCCATTGCGACATGCCGCAGGAACTGGCCAAGGAGGCTGTGAAGTGCAAGACTGACGACGATGCCAAGGCGCTCGGCGTGGAGTGGACCACGGCTCAATGCAAGGAGCTCTACGCTCGCGGCGTGAAAGACATCCATTTCTACACAATCTCGGCCATTGACAGTGTGGCACAGATAGCCAAAAACCTACTCTGAAGCCATGCAGTTTAGTGAAGTCATCGGCCAACAGGAAGCTATCGACAGGCTATTACAGCTCGTCGGGGAGGGACGTGTGCCCCATGCCTTGCTGTTCACAGGACCGGTGGGATGCGGCAAGTTGGCACTGGCGCTGGCCTTCGCCTCCTATCTCCTGGGGGAGCGACATAATGGCCAATCGCTGCTCGGCAACGATAGCGCCGTGCTCAACGCGGAGACTATGCTCGCCAATTGGCAGCACCCCGACCTCCACTTCTCCTACCCCGTGATACGTCCCAAAGGGTCATCGAGTGCCCACAAGGTGACCAGCGACGACTTCGCAGCTGAGTGGCGCGCGCTTCTCGGGAAGGGTCCCTACTTTAGCATGGACCAATGGATGGGTGCCATGGAGGCCGAAAACCAGCAAGCCGTAATATACGAAGCTGAGAGCGATGCACTCACTCACAACCTAAACCTCAAGTCAGCCTTGGGGGGATACAAGGTCAGCCTCATATGGCTGCCGGAGCGCATGAACATCACATGTGCGAACAAGTTGCTCAAGCTACTGGAGGAACCACCATCGCAGACGGTGTTCCTGCTGGTCAGCGAAGAACCGGAACAACTCTTGGAAACCATTCGAAGCCGCGTGCAACGGTTTGACGTGCACCGCATTGACACACCGGACATCGAGCAGGCGCTCATCAGCAAGCGCGGAATTGACGCCGACACTGCACACCGCATGGCCCACACGGCGGCAGGCAACTGGCTGAAAGCTGTCGAGGCGCTCAACAGCGACAGCGAAAACCGGTTATTCTTCGACCTCTTCGTGTCGCTGATGCGCCAAGCCTACATGCGCGACATCAAGGGCCTCAAGGACTGGACGGATACCATAGCCGCCTACGGACGGGAGAGACAACGACGCATGCTGGTCTACTTCTTGCACCTCGTGAGGGAAAACTTCATGTCAAACTTCAGGCAACCGGAGCTCAACTACATGACGCAGGAGGAAGAAACGTTCAGCCAGCACTTCGCACGCTTCATCAATGAGCGCAACGTGGTGGAGATGGCGGAACTGCTGCAACGAACACATCGAGACATCGGACAAAACGCCAATCCGAAGATGCAGTTCTTCAACTTGGCTCTCAATATGATCATTCTCCTCAGGAGATGACTGCTTTTATCACTTCTTAAAACAAAACATCATGAACAACAATACATGTACAGGATGCGACCGCGGACTATGCAGCGCCGGCGTGGGACGACAGGACAAGCAACTCAACACCTACGACTGGCTGGCCGACATCCCGGGGAATGCCGAGTCGACCGACCTGGTGGAGGTGCAGTTCAAGAATACGCGCAAGGGCTACTTCCACAATGTGAACAACCTACAACTGCAGAAAGGTGACATTGTGGCCGTGGAAGCCAATCCCGGTCACGACATCGGGGTTGTGACACTCACAGGAAGGCTGGTGACCCTACAGATCAAAAAGGCCAACCTCAAGTCAGCAGATGACATCAGACGAATTTATCGTATCGCCAAGCCTGTGGACATGGAGAAATACCATGAGGCTAAAAGCCGCGAGCATGACACCATGATCGAAAGCCGGCAGATTGCCAAGAGACTCGGACTGCAGATGAAAATCGGAGACGTGGAGTATCAGGGAGACGGCAACAAGGCTATCTTCTACTACATCGCTGACGAGCGCGTCGACTTCCGGCAGCTTATCAAGGACTTGGCTGCCACTTTTCACGTGCGCATCGAGATGAAACAAATCGGTGCCAGACAGGAGGCCGGACGCATCGGCGGAACAGGACCTTGCGGACGTGAACTGTGCTGTGCCACATGGATGAAGAACTTCTCAAGCGTCTCCACCAACGCCGCACGATTCCAGGACATATCGCTCAATCCGCAGAAGTTGGCGGGCATGTGCGCCAAACTGAAATGTTGCCTGAACTACGAAGTGGACGACTACATGGAGGCCAGCCGCAAACTGCCACCCAAGGATGCCATACTTCAGACAAAGGACAGCGACTACTATCTCTTCAAGACCGACATTCTCGCCGGGCTCTGCACGTACTCGTCAGACAAAAACATTGCGGCCAACTTGGAGGTTATCTCGGCAGCTCGGGCCAAGGAGATCATCGCCATGAACAGACAAGGGGAAAAGCCTCTGTCACTGCAACAAGACAACAAGATGAAAGAGGTGAAGAAGCCTATCGACCTGTTGGCCGATGCTGACCTCAGCCGCTTTGACAAGTCGAAAAAGAAAAAGGGCGGACAGAAAAACCGAAAGCCGAAAGGTGACAACAGAAAGACCGCCCAAGGCAGGGCCAACGGGGAGAACAAGCAGGACACACACGCCAGCGAGACTCCTAAGAATGGTGGACAGCAGAAGCGGCGCAACAAGCCTAACCGACCCAACCGGCCCAAGGGAGAAGGACAATCAGCACAACCCTCGCAGCTGACTGAAAAGCCACAAGTTGCCAAACAGGAGCAGGTAACCAACAATTCCACAAACGAGAAAGCATGAAAGCACTGACAGCAATACTCCTGTCGGGGTTGCTGTGTGTGGCATGCACTGGCAACAAGGTGTATGACCACTATAACCACACACCCATTGGCGGATGGGAGAAGATAGACACGCTGAAGTTTGATGTATCACCCCTGAAGAAATCGGGGCTTTACGCAACAAGCATGGGACTGCGCATCAACAACGCATTCCCCTTCATCAGCATGACGCTCATCGTGGAGCAAACGGTGTTGCCAGCCAACAAGACAGTCATCGACACGATCAACTGCCCATTGGTGGACAAGAACGGAAGAGTAAAGGGGAAGGGTGTCGGCTTTTACCAGTATCATTTCCCTGTGTCATTGATGACGCTCCATGAAAACGACTCACTACACATCACCGTGAGACATGACATGAAGCGTGAAATCTTACCTGGTGTCTCAGATGTGGGCATCGAGCTGGAGAGGAAAAAATAAGCGTCGAAGAAAGGGGAAAAGGCTTTCTCCACACTTCAAAACATCTAAAACACAAGTTGCCGCATCCTTTCAGCTAAAACACAAGTTGCCGCATCCTTTCAGCCTTGAGCTGAGGGTGCGGCAACTTGTGTTTTAGGTACGGACAAGGTTACGGCCTGCGTCAATGCGGAGGAAGATGAACAACAGAATGGTGAACCCCCATAGCGACGAACCACCATAGCTGAAGAAAGGAAGCGGGATGCCAATCACAGGTGTCAAGCCTAACACCATACCCACATTGATGAACACGTGGAACAGGAAAACGCTGAGCACACAATAGCCGTAGACTCGCCCAAACTTGAACGGTTGTCGCTCGGCCAAGTGGATGAGGCGCAAGATAAGGGCTAAGAACAACAGCAATACTCCCGCGGAACCCAGGAAGCCTTCCTCCTCGCCCACGGTGCAGAAGATGAAGTCGGTGTCTTGCTCTGGCACAAAACGCAGTTTGGTCTGCGTGCCATTGAGGAAGCCCTTGCCACGAAGACCACCCGACCCAATGGCAATCTCGCTCTGATGGACATTGTAACCCGCTCCGGCCAAGTCTTCATCAAGACCAAGCAACACATTGACCCTGACTCGTTGGTGCGGCTCCATAATGTCATTGAGCACATAGTCAGCACTGTAGAAGAAAGCAATGGAGCCCACTGAAAACAAGGCTATCAGCAGGTAATGGATTATCTGCGTGGATAGACCCTCATAGACCAGGTAACCCACCAGTCCCGCACAGATGAGCAACTGCACCCATACCACGTCAAAAGGAATGACATAAACCGAGAAAAGCAAGGCGATAACGGTCACCACTATGGAAATGGCACCCAGCCGAATGGCGCGTTCCTTCTCCTTGCAATAAACATAGACCATGGAAGCCGTGAAGATCTGGACCAGAAGCAACACAACAAACTTACCAATCGAAGTGGGAGTCTGCAACAAGAACACCTGTTCGTACTTGATGCCGACCACAAAATAGACCACCATGGCCACACCTGTGAAAAGGATGCTGCCAGGCATACCCTCACGATAAAGCATCAGGAAGAAGGAGAGATAGACCAAGGCGGAACCCGTCTCACGCTGTCCGACAATAAACAACATGGGCAAGACAATCACAGCCCCCGCAGCCACGAGATGCTTAGGCTTGTGGATGTCAAAGCCATAAGTGCTCATCAGCTTTGCCACCGCCAACGCCGTGGCAAACTTGGCAAACTCTGCTGGTTGCAATCGGAGCGGACCCAAAACCAGCCAAGACCGGGAGCCCTTGATTTCATGCGGATTGAAGATGGTTACAAACAGCAACAAAAGGAACATGGCATAAATCACATAGGCAAACGTGTCATAGAAGCGATCGTCGAGCATGAGCAACACAAAGCCCAAGACAAGCGACGTACCGATCCAAACGATCTGCATGCCCGATCGTGTGTCGAGACTGAAGATATCAGTCTCTCCATACGTGTAGCTTGCTCCACAAACGCTTATCCAGCCAAAGGCGAGCAGCGCAAGGTAGATGCCAATGGTCCACCAGTCAAGACTGCGGAGCACACTCGGTTGGCGCTTATCATCGTTCACTGTTTCCATAACCTATTCTGCGTTTCTGCATTTCTGCGGCCAGACTTTCACCAGCCTTACTCAACTTACCCATGATGTATTGCTCCATGATTACCTTTCCCATGGGGACGCCATAATCGGCACCCCATCCACCATTCTCCACATAGACAGCGACGGCTATCTTGGGATTGTCCATGGGGGCAAAGCCCATGAAGACAGAGTGGTCATGGCCACGGTTCTGGGCCGTTCCCGTCTTACCACAGGCGGCAAAAGGCAACGAGCCGAGCAGACGGCAGGTTCCTCCCATGGCCGACGAGCGCATGCCAGCCACAATAAGGTCGTAAGCCCTACGGTTGGCACGTGTGTAATGACGACGCGTGTAAAGGGTGTCAAGGGGTTCACCCTGGATGGCCTTCACCACGTGAGGCACATAATAATAACCTCGGTTGGCGATGGTAGCACCCAAGTTGGCTATCTGGAGTGGTGTGAGGTTGACCTCTCCCTGACCAATGCTGATGCTGATGACGGTCAGGCCATTCCATGACCCATGGTAAGCCTTGTCATAAAAGCTGGCGTTGGGGATGAGCCCTCTCTTTTCACCGGGAAGGTCGATGCCCAACTTATAGCCGAAGCCCATGCTGACCATGTAGTCGCGCCAAGTGTTCATCGCATCTTGCACCGTAGGATATTTGCGGCGATTGGAGAGCATATAGTAGAGCCCCCAGCAGAAGAAGCCATTACACGAGGTGCTGATGGCCGGAACGATGGCCAAGGGCGATGGGTGGCTGTGGCAGCCCACATGGAGCCCCTTATAAGAGAAGCCACGATGGCAGGGGAACACCGTATGGCCATTAATAATGCCTTCAGACAGGAAGGTGAGGCCCTGCGTGGTCTTGAACGTGGAGCCTGGAGGATACTGGCCCATAATGGCACGGTTGAGCAAGGGCTTCCACGTATCACGAGAGAGGTAAGAGTGATACTTGCTTCTGTTATGGCCCTCAAGCAATCGGGGGTCATAAGAGGGAGAAGAGGCCATGCACAGCACTTGCCCCGTCTGCGGATCAATGGCAACAATGGCTCCTATCTTACCCTCAAGCATGCGCTCCGCCGTAGCTTGGAGATTGATGTCTAAGCCCAATGTCAGGTCACGTCCCGCTCGCGGACGCCTATCAAAACGCCCGTGCTGATACTGGCCTTGTATGCGCCCGTGTGCGTCTCGCAGCAGTATTTGCACGCCTTTCTCACCGCGCAACTCTTTCTCATAACTACGTTCGATGCCCAACTTGCCGATATAGTCACCAGCCTGATAATACTCATCATCCTCAATGTCGGACGGTGACACCTCGCCCACATCGCCCAGGACATGGGCTGCATAAGGATACTCATACTGGCGTACCGTACGCTTCTGCACATAGAAACCGGGAAAACGGAACATCTTTTCCTGAAAGACGCTATAATCCTTGTCGTTAATCTGGCTCATGAAGAGCTGCTGCGTGAACCTTGAGTAGCCGGGATTCTTGCTGCGGTCCTTGATGTCATCCATCCGCTTGACGAAATACTCCTTGGTGATTCCCAGCGTTTGACACAAGTCGAGTGTGTCAAGGCGTCCCTTAGCCTCATTCATTACCACCATGATGTCATAGGCCGGTTGGTTGAAAACCAGCAACTTGCCATTGCGATCACGGATGACGCCACGCGAGGGAAACTCAATGCGCTTGAGGAAAGCGTTGGAGTCGGCACTCTTCCGATAGTCATCGCTCACCAACTGAAACATGAAGAGACGCACGATATAGACCACCACAATCAGGATGGCCACACCTCCTATGACATAACGACGATTGTCAAGATTGAAATCTTTCATGCGATTTACTTCTTCCGTAAGACAGGATTACTTCTTCCTGATTCCATCAACAACGAAAAGCAATAGCTCGGAAAGGACGAAACTGCCCACGACACTCAGCAACCACTGCAGCCAATTGAAGAAGCTGAACGTTTCAAGGGCAAAAAACACCACACAATAGACGAGCGTCAGCAACAATGAATAATAAAAGAAGGTAACTGGCCCCATCGTGAAAATGGCGGGCTGGAAATTCTCATCATCATCGCGCTGCATGAACAACTCAAGGATGTAGGGCTGCAGGAAGCCCAGCAATGTCATGGAGGTGGTGGCGACACCGGGCGTGTCAGAGAAAATGTCGAGACAAAGCCCCAACAAGAAACTATACAGCAAGATAGCCCAACGAGGGAAGCCTCGCTGGAAACTAACCACGAAATAGACATAAAGCAACGGCGTCGCACAATCGAAAAGGTGTATATGGTTCAACACCAACACCTGTGCCAGCAAAAGCACAAGGAAAAGCAACAACCGCTTAAAGAATTCAATGTTCATCCCAAACTACTTACCATCTTTCAGTTTCAAGGAGTCACGCGACGCACGCATTATCTCCATCTGCTCCATCATCGGTGTATTGTCTATCACACAGACATCACTCAGATTGCCGAAATCAGTGGACAGCTCGACCTGAAGACGATAAGACACACCATCGGCTGAATTGTAGACATGAAGTATCTTGCCCACGGTGATGCCCGGCGGGAAGACAGACGAGTAACCACTGGTCTCCACCCATTCGTAAAGGCGGAAATGAGCATGACGAGGCACTTCTTCCACATAAGCGACACGGGGGTCACCGCCACTCCAATGAAGGTAACCGAAGTATCCGCGTCCGCGAATGCGACAACTGATGTTGGACGAAGTGTTGAGCACCGGTATGACGACCGAATAATGAGACGATACCATATAGACGATGCCTACGACCCCTTGGCCGCAGGCAACGCCCATGTCTTTGCGCACGCCATCGGCGCTACCCTTGTTGATAGTGATGAGGTTGTCAAAGCGACTCACTGAGTTGCTGACCACCTTGGCAGGCACCATCTTGAAGGACTTGAGCAAGGCCAGTTGGTTGCGGTGCACCCATCCAGTGTCCTTGGTTGCCTCGCCCAACTGCCCCGACAACAGCTTCACCTGCTGCTCAAGGTAGAGATTGCGCTGCGTGAGCTCCTGGTTGGCCTTCGACATGGAGAAGAAGGACTCAACCTTAGCGTCCCAACTCAGCACTTTCCCTGCGACGGCATTGGCAGACGAGAACCATACGCTGCCCTGGTAACTGTTGTACTGGAACAGCAACACGATGCCAATCACCTCAAGGACGACAAAGAGAAGCCAATGGTTGTAGCGTGCAAGAAATTCTAATAGATTACGCACTGCTCAAACAAAAAACTTATCTCATCAAGAATGAGAACCTGTTGACGTTCTTCAGCGCTATGCCTGCACCCTTTGCCACACTGTGGAGAGGATCCTCCGCAATATGGAACGGGATATTGATCTTGTCTTGCAAGCGCTTGTCGAGACCGCGCAACAATGCGCCGCCACCTGTGAGATAGATACCATTCTTCACGATATCAGCATACAGCTCTGGCGGTGTGGCCTCCAAAGCCGACAGCACAGCATTCTCAATTTTGGCCACTGTCTTGTCCAGGCAATGGGCAATTTCCTGATAGCACACAGGCACCTCCATGGGAAGGGCAGTGATACGGTTAGGTCCATGCACCACATAATCCTCTGGAGCCTCATCGCCCAGATCCGTCAATGCCGAGCCTACATGTATCTTGATACGCTCAGCCATACGTTCCGAAACCTTCACGTTATGCTGGCGGCTCATGTATTCCTGAATGTCAGCGGTAAGGTCATCACCAGCTATACGGATGGAGTTGTTACTCACAATACCGCCCAGAGAGATGACCGCGATCTCGGTGGAACCACCGCCAATATCAACAATCATGTTGCCCTCAGGAGCTTCGACGTCAATACCGATGCCAATGGCCGCAGCCATCGGTTCGAAGATGAGATAGACATCACGCCCATCAGCGTGCTCAGCCGAGTCACGCACCGCACGCAACTCCACCTCGGTAGAACCCGACGGAACACCGATGACCATGCGTAAGGACGGCGAGAAAAGGCGCGAGCCCGTATGAACCATCTTGATCAGGCCACGCATCATCTGCTCGCAAGCCGTGAAGTCGGCAATGACTCCATCGCGCAAGGGGCGAATGGTGCGGATATTGTCGTGTGTCTTCTCATACATCATCTTGGCTTTCTCGCCCACGGCAATCATCTTGTCGGTGCGGCGGTCCAAAGCCACAACAGACGGCTCGTCAACAACAATCTTATCATCACTGATGATGATGGTGTTGGCGGTGCCGAGATCCATTGCAATCTCTTGAATAAAAGAAAAAAATCCCATGTCTTATGTTAAAAGTACTGAGCTGAAATCTATTTTGCGAACCAGTTGTGAATGGCGGTGTCATAATGGCTGCTAACACCAAAAGCGTGCTCAGCGAAACGCTTGCGGTCCTCGATGTCGGTCTGTGCGCCCTTGGCCTTCAGCAGGTCAAGCAGCATGCCATACTCAGCCTTGCTGGGCACGATGACTACATCCTTGAAGTTTTTGGCTCCAGCACGAATGAGCGAGATGCCACCAATATCAATCTTCTCGATGATGTCGGCGTCCGACGCGCCACTGGCCACTGTCTGCTCAAAGGGATAGAGATCGACGATGACCAAATCAATGGCGGGAATGTCATACTCCGCCATCTGTTGCTGGTCGCCCTCATTGTCACGACGGGCAAGAATGCCTCCGAAAATCTTGGGATGAAGCGTCTTGACACGTCCGCCCAAAATAGAAGGATAAGTGGTCACTTCCTCTACTTTCTGGCAGGGGTACCCCAAGCTCTCAATAAACTTCTGCGTGCCACCTGTGCTCAGGAAAGCGACACCCTCTTCGTGTAACTTGGCCAGGATTTCCTCCAAGCCATCCTTGTGGAAGACTGAGATCAGAGCAGTCTTGATTTTCTTAGTTTCAGCCATGTGTATTCTTGCGTTATTCTATTAGGCTGCAAAGTTAATCATTTTTAGACAATTCATCCCTAAGAAAACCACAAATTCCTTGTTTGGGAAACGTTAAAATGTCACAAGTCAAGGCTTGCATGAACATTCATCAAAGAAATTCTTTATCTTTGCATTTGGTAGGAGTGATCCAAACGATGCGCACAACAATACCGTTCCTGCGGGAAACAGGTCATGCGCCCGTCCCTACCCAACCAGAAAAAACGACAATATGAAAAAATCACTCATCATCACACTGCTGCTGGCCGCCAGCACCACCACGCAGGCCCAACGCCGCATCATCGCCTACGATCCGGAGCTCAACGAACCCGTGAAAGACGCCCTGGTATGGGTTGACCACGAGCAGGCGGCATCAACAAACCAATTCGGGGAAATCCAGATACCCGACAAATTTGACACCTTACACGTCAACAAGCCAGGGTACGTTTCGGTCTGCATACCTGCAGAAGTCGCAGCCGACTCCATCCCCCTCATACACGACTACAAGAACATCGGCGAGGTAGTGGTTCAGGGCGTGTACCACAACAAGCAACTGGCGGAGAGCGTCAAGCGCTGGACAAAGGAAGCCAAAAAGGAATTTGAGTTGCGACACCCCATCACCGGCTACAGTTTCAGCCTTGCCGACAGCATCGACCCACGGCTGAGACGCATCAAGAAACAGACCAAGAAGTTGGAGAAGATCTTCAAGCGGATGGACGCAGAAGGAAACAACCCCATCATTCAGGCTTACAGGAAGGCCCTCAACAAGACTGACCATTGATGCGCGACACGGTGCGGGATGCCGGATGCCGACTACTCGAAATAAAAGGTGAGAGCAATCATCTTAGAACGCGCCTTGTTGACCGACAGGGTATAGGGCAACATCGAGCGGTCGCTGATGGACGAAGCATGGGTGTTGTCGAGGCTATTGGTTAAGCCATACATAAACTTCAGCTCAGGCCTAATCTTAAAGAAAGGCAAGTAGAAATCGCAACCGATGCCAGCCTCAAAGAAAAGGTCATAACGCTTCAACTTGAGATAATCGTCACTGGTACCACTCAAGTTGATGACCGGATTGAGACCCAACATGACGTAAGGACGATGATTATTGAAGCGAGGCGACGCGACAATCAAGTCAAGCGCACACGAGAAATAGGCAGTTTTCAACGTCTGGTTGCGCGCAAGCATAGAGTCGGGCGCTTGCGCATCCATATTGTGAAAGGAAATGTGGCGCGACCCGAAATACATGGCTGGAGCCACACGCAACTGCAGAGTGCGGTTGAGGCGCAATTCACCCAGCACGCCCACATTGAAGCCGTCATCCCAGCGGTCCTGGTCACAGGTGATCGCATATTCCTGTTGGGTGCCGTCAGCAGTGGTGATCATTTGCGGCCCCACGTTGTTAAACTCAAGATCTTGCAAATGAGTGCCTACAAGTATGCCAAAATGAAACTTACGCAGGTCGGTATACGGCCGATTCTCGACCGTACGCTCCTGCCCCAACGCAGCTATAGCGCAGAGTATGGCAAGCATCAATGAAAACAGTGTTCGCTTCATATAATGAATAACGCCAAGCCGTAGCCGTTTATTGTCTGCGAAGGCGTGGACCCTCATTTTTTAGTAGGTAATGTTAAATTGAGAAAAAAGTAATCATCATTTGTAGGTACTAATTGAAAAAATAACTACCTTTGCAACGTACAAGGAGATAACGCATCAGTGCATAGCTCCTTACTCACATTAACAAAACATTATTAACTATAAACATTAGATTATTATGGCTTACGTAATTGGTAATGACTGCGTTGCTTGCGGTACATGTATTGACGAGTGCCCCGTGGGCGCCATCTCTGAGGGCGACATCTACAAAATCAACCCTGACGAGTGCACAGAGTGCGGAACATGCGCATCTGTCTGCCCGAACGAGGCTATCAGCCTCGCCGAATAATTTCTGATTACTCATCATCAGAATAAGGATACAGCCCAACCTGCAACAAGGTTGGGCTTTTCTTATGGAATACGGCGAAGGCTTTCACCAGCGCAACGTATTTGAAAAACTCCGCCGGAACACATTGGTCAAAGTGAAAACGAAACAAAAGGCGCATCTCACGACAAATGAGATGCGCCTTTTATTATTTTAACAGAAAGGAGAACACAGAGGTCACCCTATCCATACTGACGATGAGCTCCGCATGAAAACGGGACCTCCGTCACATTTACATATCCTTCACCTGCTTGGCAACAGAATTCTCCGGATCAATCACCAGCAACTTCTCGGCAACCGCCTTGGCAGCAACCTTATCCTGGAGCACGTTGAAGTCGTAAACGATGAGGTAAAGATATGCCTGCTTCAGCATGGCAATCTCACTGTTCTGCTTCTCAGCCTTAGCCTCAAGCGACTTGACAAGCGCCTCGTAATACGGTTTGGCAAGTCCAGCCTTGCTGTCGGGATCCAAGTTGGCGTTAATCTGTCCACGCATGTAGTTGCAATAGTTGGCATAATTCGGATAAGCCTCCAACATGCGGCCGTAAACCTGGTCAGCGTTCTTGAAGGCCTCATCAGAACCAGCCTTGTCGTTAGCCTTCAATTTCTTGGAAGCAATTTCTGTATAGAGCGAGCCAAGATTGTCCAGCTGATCCATGGTAGGCTTGTCAGAACCCGCCATGCTCTTCTCCAAGAAAGCGACAGCGTTGTCATAATCACCCTTCTGCAGATAGACGTCAGACAGATTCTTGTTGATGATGCCCATCTGCTTATTGTTACCCTCATTGAGTTTCAAAGCCTTCTCATAAGCCTGAACAGCATCATCCCAACGCTTAGCCTGCTGCATCGCCGTACCATAGTAGGTGTAGTCCTCGGCAATGAAGTGTGCAGAGTCACTTGCATTGAAAAGTTTGTCAGCGTAAGCCAAGGCTTCGTCCGTCTTCTTCAGGTCAGTGTAGTCATAGAAGGCAATACGGTTCCAAGCAGCCTTGCGGGGATTAACCGTCAGACCAGCCTTACAAACCTCAATACTCTTCTCACGCTGGCCCAGCAACCATGTAGCCGTGGCAAACTCAGTGATGTACTCAGGCTTCATCTTGGTCACATCAGCCACCTTGGCAAAGGCCTCAGCAGCCTTCTCATAGTTCTGCGCATTGTAGAAGATGTGGCCGATCAGCTGGTCCACAGGATAATCGGGACGCTGCTGACGCAAATCCTCAAGCACCTGAGCCGCACCCGCGGGATCCACGCCACGCTGCACCATGGCATACTTATAGTAGCCTTCGGGCTCCTTCGGATCGAAATACATGGCATTCTGGTAAGCCGTCGCGGCAGCACCGCCATTGTTCTGGCTGACAGCAATGTCACCCTTGAGCAACCATGCCTGCGCATACTTGCTATCGCGCGCCAACGCCTGGTCCGCAAAGACACGAGCGTTAGCCGTATCCTTCTCCTCCAGACAAGCCTTGCCAAGGGCCGTAAGCACCTCAGCATTTTTCTTATACTTCTTGGCAAAATCCTTCACTTGATCCTTCAAGTTGGCAGGCTTACTCTTGATAACACTCACGGCTTGGTCAATGATGGCCTTGTTGTCATCTTGAGCCATCACAGGAGCAGCTGCACCAAACAGCAAAGCTCCCATCAGTACATATTTAAACGATTTCATAATTCTGATTTTTAATGGGGTTGTTGTTCGAAAATCAATTCATTCTCTTCCTTGCATGCAAAACTTATCATTTAACACTATGCAGACGAAGAATCGACCAAAAAGTTTAGATTATTCACTTACATTAACATCACGCACATTGATATCACCCAAGACAGGGAGCAAGCCCGCCTTCATGACGATACGCTGCCCCTTAGGCCCCTCTATGAAATGAGCGAATCCCCAAGGAAGACCCTGGCGAGGATCATTGAGCAAAGCATAAATGGTGCGCACCAAGGGATACTCTCCATTGTAAATGTAGTACTGGTATGGCAACCTGCTGCTTGCAAGCGTAGCAGGGTGCACCTTACTGACACGCATCACCCGGATGTTCTTCTTGAAAGTGAGGTTGGTCGAGTCATGCTGGTCATTGAGCCAATTGTTGCCAATGACACCTATGGCACCAGGATTCTCCTCAACATATTTGATCACCTCGGAGGTCTTGTTTACCGCAGCCACGTTGGGATTGGTAATGGGCTTACCACCGAGAATGGAATCTTCAACATAATGTACGGTGCTCGACTTCGCATTGTCGAAGACCACCGTGATAATGCCATTGGAGGAACCATTGGAAATGTCTTTCCACCGCTTGGCAGTACCATTCATGACATTCTTGATATCCTGTACGGATATAACAGAATCCTTATTGGACGTATTGACGATAAACGCCAACGCATCATAAGCCACCTTAATGGCAATGGGCCTGAAATTACGCGCCTGCAAATTTTTGAGTTCCGAATCCTTGAAGTTGCGGGCAGCGAAAGCCAACCACGACTTACCATCCAGCAACTTGTTGATGGCATCAGACTCATTGGTGTAAACCGGCGTAACCTTGGCCTGGGGATAATCAAACTGGAAGACGTTGCGTTCTTCCTCGATAATGGGACTAAAACTTTCATCAGAGACGAAAGAAATCGCCCCTGATGAATAAGTGTCTGTTCGTCCGTCCTTGCCCTTCTTGTTACCAGAACAAGAAGCGCAAAGACCGGCGAAAAACGTTAATCCTACTAAAATGTAAGATATGGACTTCATTATATACAAATGATTAGTTACTGAGCTTGAACGTCACAGGAAGTCTGAAACGCGAGCGAACGGTGTTGCCGTTCTGCTTGCCAGGAATCCAGTGAGGCATGCCTCTCACGACACGCATAGCCTCGCGGTCGAGAGACGGGTCAACGCCACGCTCCACCTTCAGGTCAGTGATGGAACCATCACGCTCGACCACGAAGGAGACCGTAACACGGCCCTGCACACCATTCTCCTGAGCGACAGCAGGATACTTCAGGTTATCGTTGAGGTATCTGAACAATGCGGCATCACCTCCAGGGAAGGATGCTTGCTGCTCCACAACCTCAAAGACCTTATTCTCCACTTCAGGCTTCGGAGCTGCCACAGGCTCGTCAGCGACACGCTGGGTCACCTTCAGCACCTCACCCGTCTCACTGTTACCCTTCACGTCCAAGGCACCGATAGCAGTGTTGGTCTGCATCAACTCTTCCTGCGTCTTCATCTCATCCTCAGGCTTCACCTCGTCATCCTTCTTGATGACAGGCGCCGTGAACTTGATAGAAGACTTGACCTCCTTGACCACCTCCTGCTTCTTCTCAGGCATTTGGATTTCCTTACGCTTCACCTCAGCCTTCTTCTCAGGCTGCTTGATAGCGGAGATCTCCGTCACCTGTTCGTTCTTTTGGTGAGTCAGTTGGTACTCGTCGTATGCAGTCTTGGCGACATAAGCTCCGATAAGAATCAGCGCTATGATCGCAATGATGACGATTGAATAGATGTTTCTCTTCGGAGTCTGGCGACGGAGCTTATAAGCGCCGTACTCCTTGTTGCGTCCTTCGAAGACAAGATCGGTCCAACCGTTCGTTGTTAAATCAATGTTTGCCATTTTCTTAAACTATTAATGATTTAGACCTTCAAGTTACTCCTTGACGTTGTTCTTCTTGAGAAGAGCCTCGTCTTGCGGATTCATCTTATCAATCACATACTTACCAATGCTGCAAATCTGCATCTCGTCGAGAGCGTCAACCAGGTTCTTGTAGGTGGAATTGTCCGTAGCCTTGATGATGACGGTCATGGTCTGGATCTTCTTACCATCAATTATACCAGCCTTGATCTTGGCCAATTCTGAATTGTAGGTAGAGTCTTCCATCTTCTTTCCTTCACTCTCAAGCTTGGCGCGCTTGTCCTCGAGGGCCTTTCTGGCCTTCATGACATCCTGCACGGGCGCTGTTCCATCCTCAGTGACGTGGTTGATGAGGACCTGACGGATACCCTTGCTACCCCAAGTGGTCTTCTTCAGACAGTCGGGTTGCTCGGGTTTGATCAGTCCTGCCACATAATAGATCTGGTCATTCGCGCAGCAGTAAATCGTAATGGTGTACGACTCCTTGGTCACGGTCTTGTCCTGATCCTGCAAGTTCTTATCATTACTTGGCATACTCAATTCCATAGTCTGCGGCTTAGCCAAAGACGTACAGAGCATGAAGAACGTGATAAGAAGCATCATCATGTCCACCATAGGCGTGAAGTCCACGCGGACATTCATCTTCTTCTGTTTGCTTTTTCCTACTCCCATTTATTCGTCCTCCGCTTTCTTATATTGAGTAATCAAGTAGTAACGGTTCTCATTCATGTCCTGGAGCTCCGACATAATCTTCTTGACAGTCTTGTAAGGCGTCTTGATGTCAGCCTTGATGGCGATCTTGGCATCGGGATTGGCCTGGTGTGCGGCCTTCACCCAAAGCTGGAACTCGCTCATTGCAGCCTCACCCTCCTTGCCAGGGACAGAGTCGGTAGGAATACCGTACTTCTTGATAGCCTCTGGCATATCGGTCTTGCTCAGGTTCAAATAGCCCTGAAGACTGCTCATCGGAACACCCCACATGGGGTCGTCAAGGAACTTGGAGCGCTGCGCTGCGGTGAGCGTGATACCAAACTGGTTGGTAACATCGTCGAGAGCAGTCTGCACATCCGTCACCTTGTCCATGCTCATGAATATCTTGCCGTCATTGCCGACAAGGATATTCAGGACATTCTTGTCTGGAACCTTGATCTCCGACACAGATCCCGGCGTTTCGACTTTCACTGGCTCTGTCTTCGTGAAGGTAGAAGTCAACATGAAGAACGTCAGCAAAAGCACCATCACGTCGGACATAGGTGTCATATCAATCCAGACGTCGGCTTTCCTAATTTTTACTTTACCCATAGCGATAAATTTTTAAAGGGTTAGCAAAAATTAAGCCTCGTCTGCGTGATTGGCTTCGTATGTCTGTGCGATTGAATAACCTACCTCGTCAAGTGCGTATGTGAGCTTATCGATCTTGTTGGTGAAGAAGTTATAGGTGATAACAGCGCACCAAGAAGTAGCGATACCGAAAGCAGTGTTGATCAGAGCCTCAGAAATACCTGTAGACAGAGCGAGAGAGTCGCCACCGCCACCAGCAGCCAGAGCCTGGAACGAACGAATCATACCCGTCACAGTACCGAGCAGACCGGTAAGAGTACCGAGGGTGACGATGGTAGCGACGATGGGGAGGTTCATCTGCAGGGTAGGCATCTCGAGCTGAGTGGCCTCCTCGTGAGCCTGCTGGATCTTAGCGACCTTCTGGCTCTTCTTCAGGGAAGCGTTGGCACCGCTTTCCATATCCTTGTAGGCACGGAGAGAAGCGAGCACGACATTGGCGACAGAACCCTTCATCTTGTTGCAGAGATCCTCAGCCTTGGCGAAGTCGTTGGCCTTCAGGGCAGCCTTGACGTTCAGCACGAACTTGGTGAGGGGCTGCTTGCCGAAAGCGGTCTTCAGAGCCAAGTAGCGCTCCACGGCGAGGCAGAGCACGGTGAGCAGCAATGTGTGGATGATAGGCACCACATAACCACCCTTGAAGATAGTACCCAACATGTTGACAGGGGCGTTAGCGTTGTCACCGCCCTGGAAGTTAGCGCCGTCACCCAACACGAAGTTGAAAATGCAGATAGCGGCGACGAAGCAGACGACGATGATCCAGAATGCGCCTCTGATTCCTGTGAAGCCCTCAGACTTCTTTGCAGCCTTGGGGGCTGCGGCTTTTTGTGTAGTTGCCATAATTTAAAATTTAATTTTGATTATTGATAAATTTAAGTTGTATCCAGTATCTTAGGTTTGTCCTCTCACTCGAAAACCTTGCCATGCAATGCAGCCTCAGCTGCCCACGGCAAGGAATTCTTTCGCAAAGATAACAATTAAAAGGTGACTTTGTGCGGATTTACTAACTTTTAACAAATTTTTATTTCAAACGCGAAGTGACCTCCTTGATGCGGCGCAGCGCCTCACGGATATTTTCGTCGCTTGTGGCATAGCTCATGCGGAAGCAATCGGGATCACCGAAAGCGTCTCCGCCCACCGTGGCCACATGGCCTTTCTCCAAGAGGTACATGGCGAAGTCAGTGGAGTTGTTGACGGTCGTCTCACCGTCACTCTTGCCGAAGAAGCTGCTGCACTTGGGGAAGAGGTAGAAGGCGCCCTGTGGCACGTTGACCTCCAGCCCGGGGATATCCTTGGCCAGTTCGACGATGAGGTTGCGGCGGCGCTCAAAAGCCTTGCGCATGTTCTCCACACATTCTTGGCTTGACACGTAAGCTGCCTCTGCGGCCTTCTGGCTGACATCACATGTGCCGCTGGTATATTGTCCCTGCAGCTTGTTGATGCCCTTGACGATCCAAGCCGGCGCGGCCACCCAGCCCAGGCGCCAGCCCGTCATGGCGTAGGCCTTGCTGACACCGTTGCAGATGATGGTGCGTTCCTTCATGCCCGGATAGTTGGCGATGCTTGCCGTCTTTCCCACATAGTTGATGTGCTCGTAGATCTCATCCGACAGGACGAAGACATCGTCATGCTTCAGGATGACCTGGGCCAAGGCATTGAGCTCCTCCTGGGAATAGACGCTACCCGTAGGGTTGCTGGGTGAGCAGAGGATGAGCATCTTCGTCTTCGGCGTAATGGCAGCCTCCAGCTGGTCAGCAGTCATCTTGAAATCCTGTTCGAATCCGGCACGCACGATGACAGGTGTGCCGCCAGCCAACTTGGTCATCTGCGGATAGCTGACCCAGTAAGGTGCCGGAATGATGACCTCATCGCCAGGATTGACCAGTGCCAGGATGGTGTTGCAGACACCCTGCTTGCCGCCCGTTCCGACAATCACCTCACCGGTGGTGTAGTCGAGATGGTTCTCCTTCTTCAGTTTCTCCACGATGGCCTCGCGCAAGTCCATGTAGCCAGGAACGGGCGAATACTTGGAGAAGTTGTCGTCAATAGCCTTTTTGCCAGCCTCCTTGATGTGCTCGGGCGTGTTGAAATCGGGCTCACCGACGCTCATGTTGATCACGTCGATGCCCTGTGCCTTCATCTCGTTACTCTTCTGCGACATCGCCAACGTGGCCGATGGTGCCAGGCGGTTCAGCCGATCTGATAATTGTGCCATAATAACCGATTAATATTTGTCAATACACCTTTTGTGCAAAAGTAGCATTTTATTCATAGATACGGAAATAATCTTTCATGATTTTACGATACTTTTTCACAATGTATTCATTCTGTAACCTTGCAACTGCCGTTTACAGGTGCAGCGTGTGCCCCATCCTGTCTCTCTTGGTCCGGAGGTACTTCACGTCATACCTGTTGGCCTCCACCTCTATGGGCACGTTCTCCACGATCTCGAGCCCGTAAGCCTCCAGCCCCACTCGCTTGGTGGGATTGTTGGTCATGAGGCGCATCTTGTGCACCCCCAGGTGACGCAGCATCTGCGCACCGCAACCATAGTCGCGCTCATCGGGCTTGAAGCCCAGGTGCACGTTGGCGTCGACGGTGTCGAGTCCTTGCTCCTGCAACTTGTAGGCGGCAATCTTGTTCATCAGTCCGATGCCGCGTCCCTCCTGTTGCATGTAGATGAGCACGCCCTTACCCTCTTTCTCAATCATCTGCATGGCCTTGTGCAACTGTTCGCCACAGTCGCAGCGCTGGCTGCCGAGGATGTCGCCCGTGGCACATGAAGAGTGCACACGCACGAGGATTGGCTCGTTCTCGGTCCATGTACCCTTGATGAGGGCCATGTGCTCCAGTCCGTTGCTCTGCCGGAAGGGTATGAGGTGGAAATGACCGTAGACCGTGGGGAGGTCCACCTCGTCGCCCACCTCGATGCTGGTCTCCTTCTTCAGCCGATAAGCGATAAGGTCCTTGATGGTGATGATGCGCAAGCCCCATTCCTTGGCCTTTTCTTTCAGTTGCGGCATGCGTGCCATCGATCCGTCATCGTTCATGATCTCCATGAGCGCTCCGGCAGGATAGAGGCCGGCCAGTTTGCAGAGGTCAACGGCGGCCTCGGTGTGTCCCGAACGGCGCAACACGCCATTGTCTTGGGCGTAGAGAGGATTGATGTGTCCGGGCCGGCCGAAGGTCTGCGGCGTGGAAGCCGGGTCGGCAAGTGCGCGGATGGTCGCTGCCCGGTCGTGGGCCGACACACCCGTGGTGCATCCCTCCAACTTGTCGACGGTGATGGTGAAAGGTGTGCCCAGCATCGATGTGTTGTCCGCCACCTGATGGGGCAAGTCAAGCTCTTCGGCTCGTGACAGCGTGATGGGGGCGCAGAGCACGCCACGCGCGTTCTTGAGCATGAAGTTGACATCTTCAGGGGTGATCTTTTCGGCCGCAATGATCAGGTCGCCCTCGTTCTCGCGGTCTTCGTCATCGACAACGATGACAAATTTCCCCTCTCGGAAATCCTTGATTGCCTCCTCAATATTGTTAAGCTGAATGTCTGCCATATTCTAAAACCTTTTGTTTCTCGCTTATTGATGGTTCGCTCGTGGGCACGTTGTGCGCCCGCCGATTTTCACCTTATATTATTATAATAGATGCTTCTCCACATAGTTGACGATGCTGGCGTCGGTGGTCCTGATGACCTGGAGGTCATGGTAAAGGCGCAGCCGGAACCGCCACATGCGGCAATAGAAGAACACGCCCAGCGGCACGAAGAGCGCCGAGACGATGTTGAGCCACCGCCGCTCGAAGGGGCGCGTGTGCGCCTTGACGGCCAGCACCGGATAGCAGTTGATATCGTGCAGCACCTGGCGGTCGCGCGTGTTAGAGAGGTCCTCGATGACCGCCTCGAGCTGCTGGCTGAGACGCTCGATCTCATGGTCGGGCTGATACCTGAAGAACACCTTGACCACACTGGGCGGCGACTTCAGGTTGTGTTCCTTCGCATAGGCCGTCACGCTGGCGCTCACCTCACGAAGGCTCCTCGCATCAGCGGCATAGTCGGGTTCATGGATGATGATTTCCTTGCCAGCGATGTGGCGCTTCTCGCGCAGTCCGAGGGCTCTCATGAAGAGGCTTCGCCACAGGTCAGCGTTGAAGACCATGGAGTCGCGGCATGCCTTATAGGTGATAAACACGGCTGCAGGCAGCAGCACGCCCATGGCCAGGGTCTTGCCGAACCACACGTCCCACGTGCCCTGGCGCGCCATGCGATAGCCCACGTTGTCGAGGACGTAATAGATGATAAACACGACCACGGACACGATGACCGGCACGCCCAGTCCGCCCTTGCGGATGATGGCGCCAAGGGGCGCGCCGATGAAGAAGAACAACAGGCACTGCAGGGCCAGGGTAAACTTGTTGATAGCTTCTATCTGGTGTTCGCGCAGGAGCCGGTCATTGTCTTTGGTGATCATGCCCTTAAACTCCAGGTCGCTCACCTCGTTCTGCACACGCGAGAGTGCCTCGCTGTAAATCTGCTGTTTCTGGTCGCGGCTTTTCTGCTCCAGCAACTTGTCGATGTCGAAGTCCTTCGACAAGCCTCGGTGCACGGCCTGCGCCGAGTCCTTGGGCGTGAGCACAGGCGTTGGGTAATAGAGGCGCTTGGCATCCTCATAGAAGGCGCGTCCCACACTGTCATAGGTGCTGTTGAGCGAGTCCATCGCATGGGCGATCTGCCCGAGGCTTTTCGACCGCGCATCGCTTGAGAGCAACGACGCGTCTGTCATGTTGAAGTCGCCGTCGAAGTCGAGCAGGATGCGCTTGGCTATGAAACTCTCGCGGCGGTAGGGCACGGCGGCGCTGGTGGAGAACTCTTGCGACTGCATGTTCTCAAACCACTCGCCACTCCAGAGCGTCAGCTGGAGGTGCTTCTTCTCCGCCGTCGACTGCAACATGCCCGAGTCGGCCAGGATGATGGCGGCGTCCTCGAAGCTTTGCGTCATGCGGTAGATCATGATGCCATAGAGCTTGCCTGTCTTGAGGTCTTTCTTCTGCACATAGATGTTGCAGTTGGGGATGCCGTCATAGAAGATGCCCTCGGGTATTTCGAGCTCGGGGCTTTTCTGCTTCATTGACACCAGCAACTGTGATATCTTCAGGTAAGAACTGGGGCCGACGTTGTTTTGGAAATAAAACGACCCCAGGCAGATGAGCAACGACACGACAATCAGCGAGCGGAAGGTCTGCATGAGCGATATGCCCGCCGACTTGATGGCGGTCAGCTCGCTGCTCTCACCCAAATTGCCGAAGGTGATCAGGCTACTCAAGAGAATGGCCAACGGCAAGGCTTGGGGTACGAGCATCAAGGCCATGTACCACAAGAACTGGGCCATGACCTCCAGCGAGAGTCCCTTGCCGATCAGCACATTGATATACCTCCACAGGAACTGCATCATCAGCACAAACTGGCAGATGAAAAACGTTCCCACAAAGAGGAGGGCGAACTGTCGGACAATGAATATGTCGAGTTTCTTAATACGAAAGTTCATAAACCATCTTCGCTTGGCACCTTTTCCCACATCGAGGCTTGGCGCCAATTGTGTGCAAAGTTAATGGAAAATTATAAGAATCCGCCACTTTTCCACCACTTTATCGCTTCGCTTAACGTTTATTGTCAACCCCTGTGGCGCGTCAGCACGCCTCCCACGTCCTCATCCGCCGGAACGAGGACACGGGGGCGCGGCATTTCTCCTATTTCTTGCTGAGCTGCAAGGTCAGCTTGCCGATGAAGATGCCACTCTTGCCATTCTGGTCCACGGGCACTGGCTTGCCGTCGAGATTGTTGACGTAGCGCAGGGTCTTGAAGTAGGTGTGGCTGTGCCCGCCAAGCACCAGGTCGATGCCCCGCGTATGGCAGATCACCTCCTGGTCACCCATGCCTTGCTCCTCCCATCCCAGGTGAGACAGGCAGATGACGAGGTCACACTTCTCCCTGTGCAGCAGGTCGGCCATCTTCTGCGCCGTCGTCACGGGGTCCACATACTGCGTCTTGCCGTAGTTGCGCCGGTCCACCAGCCCCTCGAGCTTGGGGGCGAGGGCGAACACACCAATCTTCAGCCCCTTGTGTCGAAGGATGACATAGGGCTTGACGATATGCTGCAAGTCATACTCCGAGAAAACATAATTGGAACAGATGATGGGGAAGTTGAAGTGCGAGAAGACCCGCGCCATATTCTCCAGTCCGAAATCAAACTCATGGTTGCCGATGGTCCCGGCCGCATAGCCCATCTGGTTCATCAGCCCCACCTCCACGTCGCCCTTGAAGAGCGTGTAGTAAGGCGATCCTTGCGAGAAGTCGCCACTGTCGAAGAGCAACAAGTCGGGATCCTTGGCGCGCTCCTCATGGAGCATGGCGATACGCCGGAGAAAGCCTCCGCGGCCCGCCAGCAGCGTGTCGGCCAGGGCGGCACTGAGCGGCATGACGCAAGAGTGGGTGTCGTTGGTGTGCAGAATGGTCAGCGTGCGCTGGCCAAAGGCGGTGGCCACACATAGCATCAGGGTGGCCATGGTCATCAGCAGTTTATTTTTCATAAGTGATCCTCCCTTCCACTTGTGCGCTGACGGCCTTTCCCTCAGCGGCTTGTTGCTTGAAATAGTTGACGATGATATGCCTGACATCGTTCTCCTCGCCCTGCGGCGATACCTCCTGGGTCTTTGCCTTGAAGGCGTCGAGGTGGTCGTTGCCCTGAGCCAGGTAGTCGAGCGTGGCGATGCGATAGGTGGCATTGGGGTCGACGGGCTTGCCGTGGAGCGTGACCGAGCGCAACTGCCTGTCGGCCGAGATGACCATCTTCACCCCATGGCTGACGCCCTCGCCACCCACACGGGCAATCTCCCGGAAGAGCTGCAGGGTCTTCTCGCCGGTGAGGGTTAGAAAACAGATGTGGTTCTCAAACGGGGCCACGTCGAGCACGTCGCCATAGGTGACGTCGCCCGCTGCAAAGGCGGCACGGATGCCTCCCATGTTGTAGACCCCGAAGTCGGGCTTCTCGCCAAAGGCCTGGCCGCCCCACACGAGGATGTCGGCCAGCAGGTTGCTCTCGTCACTCTCCGGACGGTGTGCGGCCATGTAGTGGTCCGCCCGACCCACGACAGGACTCATGATGGAGTCCACCCGTTGCTTATAGGGTGCCAGGAAGGCTGCGGCTTGCTTGTCGGGGCGCGCGTCGTAGCGCTTGTCCACCAGGATGCGCGTGCGCTCCACGCCGGCCAGCTGGTAATGCGACCTGCAACCGGTGAGCAGCAGGGGCAGGGCCAGCGAAGCCAAATAGTATTTCTTCAACATAATCTTTTGTTTTTGTTTTGCAAAGGTACACATTCTTTGTCGCTTGACTGTGGAGGAAGCGTGAATAAAATGTTAAAAAAGAAAGATTTTTGTCTTTCCTTACAATCTGTTTGGCTGAAAAGCCGTACCTTTGCACAGCTTTTCGGCCTGACCGCTGGTTGGGGGACGAGTCCTCATGCTACGTCGGGTTGGTGAGACAAACAATTTTTAATCAAAACAACAATGGATTTAATTAAAGTTGCTGAGGAAGCATTTGCAACCGGCAAGCAGTTCCCCACCTTCAAGCCGGGTGACACTGTAACTGTCGCTTACAAAATCGTCGAGGGTAACAAACAGCGTATTCAGCTCTATCGCGGCGTGGTCATCAAGATCAACGGCGAGGGCAACAAGAAGCGTTTCACCGTCCGTAAGATGTCTGGAACCGTGGGTGTGGAGCGTATCTTCCCCATCGAGTCACCGAGCATCGACTCCATCGAGGTCAACAAGCACGGTAAGGTGCGTCGCGCCAAGCTTTACTATCTGCGTAAGCTCACCGGTAAGGCTGCCCGCATCAAGGAGAAGCGCGTGATCACCAACGCCTAATCCTTTGCTTGACACCGCCCGCCCACAGGAGGTGTGGCGGACAAGATTTAAGCAGGAGGCAAACATCCCAAACGGGGTGTTTGTCTCCTGTTCGTTTAGGCACCTACCGACCGATGCATGCGCCACACTCACATGACTGGGCATCCACGGGGGGAAGGAAAATCCTCAGGAGCATCCTGCAAAATAGCGGACAATGTATATAAAAAA
>DJOV01000051.1:0-2117 GCA_002437285.1 Prevotella sp. UBA6429
CGCGTATCTCGTGCATCACCCGCTTCTGCGCGCCCGTCAGTTCGAAGGGCAGGTTGTCGCGGTAGAAGCGGTTGAACGTGTCGCCCACATGTGCGAAGACATAGCCCTGGTATTTCTTGCGGTGCTCTGTGGTGTAGCGCAGGATGTTGAGCTGCACGTAGAACAATTCCTCAAACTTCAGTCGCACTTGCGCCCGCTGCACGTCGTCGAGAGACCGCGGATAGTGTATCTTTCGCAGTGCGTCCTCGCGTGAGATGAGGTGCAGGCGGCTCACCTGCGCGGGCAGCAACGTCTCGGGCAGCGCCCCCTCGGGTATCTTGCCCACCAGTGTCTTGGTGAGCTTGCCGATGGTGTGCGAGGTCATGCCCACGTTCTTCATCTTCTCCGTCGTCATGTAGTAAGGCTGCATGCCCATGTCGTTGAGGCTCAGGTCGGCCGCCCGCTCCATCTCGGGGTGTGCAAACTGGTAGCGTCCCATGTATGCCGTTGGCTTTCCGAAGACGATGTACTCCTCGCCCACCTTATAGTTTTTCAGGGCATACTGCCCGCCCCTGAACCACACCAGGTCGGCCACGCCATGGCCGTCGGAGAAGTGGGCCACGATGCGCTTCTGCCGTCTGTCGGCCGCAAAGGTCTCGAAGCTCAGTATCTTGCCCTTGATCTGCACGAAGGGCATGTCGCCCGTGAGTTCCGAGATGAGGTAGACCTTGGAGCGGTCCACGTACTTGTACGGGTAATACTCCATGAGGTCGCCCCATGTCCTGATGCCCAGTTGGCTGGCCAGCGTGTCCTTCCTGTGCGGTCCGACGCCCGCGAGATACATGATGTCTTGAGAGAGAATGTCCATGATGGGAGAGTGGAAAGCGATTGGTTTGGCGTGTGGCCAGCGCTCTTATTGCCGGCTGATGATGAAGTCGGCCAGCTCCAGGTCGAAGGGTGTGGTGAGCTTGATGTTCTCACGGTTGCCCTCCACCATGTGTACCTGGCAGCCCAGGCTCTCCACGACCGACGCGTCGTCGGTGAACGTGTCGCGGTAGGGCTGTGCGAAAGCCTGCTTGGCCAGCGAGATGTCGAACACCTGCGGTGTCTGCACGATGCGGTAGTCGGATCGCGGCACGTTGCGTCCGGCGCTGCTTCCGCCCGTGAAGCGCAGCGTGTCGGTGACCGGCATCACCGGCAGGGCGGCATACTCCTCGCGTGCCGCCTCGAAGCACCGGTCGATGGTGTCGGCCGACACGAAGGGGCGCACGCCGTCGTGGAAGCCCACGACACCCTCCTCGTCGGCGGGCACCAGTGCCAGGCCGCGCTGCGACGACTCAAAGCGTGTGGCGCCCCCGTCGGCGATGTCGTGAGCGATGGTGAAGTGACGGTCGGCGCACAGCTGGCGCCAGTAGTCCTGTTGGTCGTGTGGCAGCACCACGATGATGTGGAGCTTGGGGTCGTAGTCGTGGAAGGCCTGTATGGTGCGCATGAGCACCGGCGTTCCGCCGATGGTCAGGAACTGCTTGGGCAGGTCGCCGCCCATGCGCGTGCCTTTTCCACCGGCCACAATGATGATATAGTCCATGTGTGTGCGGTTAGGTCGGGTGGTGTCTTCCTGTTACTGCAGTCCCATCAGGTGTGCATACTGCATGCCACGCTGTAGGGCGCGTGTGGCGTCGTCGCCGGCGAAGTAGCTCAGGATGCGGTAGGCGTAGGGCAAGGTGGCTGCAGGCCCTTCGCCCGTGATGATGTTGCCATCCTCCTGGAAGAGCTGTGCGGTGTAGGTGGCGCCCGTCATGTATTTCTCGAAGCCGGGTGAGCACGTGGCTTTCTTGCCCTGGAGCAGGCCGAGCGATCCCAGCACCATGGGCGCCGCGCAGATGGCGCCCACACGCCGTCCGGCCTCATGCTGGCGCTTGATGGCCTGTCTCACGCCCTCGTGGGCGTTGAGGTTGGTGGCGCCGGGCAGTCCGCCCGGCAGGAGCAGCATGTCGGCATCGCTGAAGTCGCCCGCCTGTTCAAACACCAGGTCGGCCTTGACGGTGATGCCGTGTGACGACTCCACCCACTCGTTGCCTGTGACGCTCACTGTCTTCACTTCCACACCGCCTCGGCGGAGGATGTCCACTGGAGCC
>DJOV01000051.1:2217-3185 GCA_002437285.1 Prevotella sp. UBA6429
GAAATTCGTATACTTTTGCCATGATTTGATGAAATGTTTCAATAAAAAGCCGTATCTTTGCGTGGGATAGGCAGCGCTCGGCTGTTTGAGAACGAGTTCTCGTTGCCCTCGTCAGCACAGTCCCCGCAGTTTAGAGTATTTGCAAATTTACCAAATCTTTGCCATTCTCTGCCCTTTTGGCGGGAAAAAGAAGATTAAAAAACGAAAAAACATGTCTGAGCAACATCTCCGTTTTGCCCTTTTCGGCAATGAGTACCAGGTGAAGAAGTCGGTGGCCGTGGAGCGCATCGTCGATTACCTTCGCGCCCGCGATGCCGAGATCTACATCGATCGGCCTTACTATGAGTTCCTGACGCGGCAGGCCGGCGGCAAGGTGTGGTGCTCGGGCGTGTTCGACGACTACAACTTCGACGTAGACTTCGCGGTGTCGTTGGGCGGCGACGGCACGTTCCTGCGCGCCGCCAACCGCGTGGCCGCCAAGGACATTCCCGTGCTGGGTGTCAACATGGGTCGCCTGGGCTTCCTGGCCGACGTGCTTCCCTCGGAGGTGGAGAAGGCGCTCGACGAAATCTATGCGGGCCTCTACAAGACCGAGGAGCACACCGTCATCCGGATAGAGGCCGATGGCGAGCCCATCGAGGGAAGCCCCTTCGCCCTCAACGACATAGCCCTGCTCAAGCGCGACGACGCGGCCATGATCACCATCCGCTGCAGTGTGGACGGTGAGTATCTCGTCACCTACCAGGCCGACGGGCTCATCGTCTCCACGCCGACAGGCTCCACGGCCTACAACCTCTCCAATGGCGGGCCCATCATCGTGCCCTCAGCCAAGATCCTTTGCCTCACACCCGTGGCGCCCCACAGTCTCAACATACGCCCCATCGTCGTCAATGACGACAGCGTGATAACACTCGAGGTGGAGAGCCGCAGCCACAACTTCCTGGCTGCCATCGACGGACGGTCGGAGA
>DJOV01000051.1:3236-4596 GCA_002437285.1 Prevotella sp. UBA6429
ATCGACGGACGGTCGGAGAAGTTGCGCGAGGGAACGAAGGTTACCATTCGCCGTGCGTCCAACAAGATTAAGATAGTGAAGCAGCGCTCGTCACATTATTTCTCTACGCTTCGCGACAAACTGATGTGGGGTTATGACCAGCGATAGACCGGTTGCCCCACTCGACGACAGAACATAGCCACGCACATGAACATCCGACAACTCCTCAAAGTTCCCCCCTCGCGATATGGCGCCAGGCTCATCCTCAGATGGCTGTGGCAGGCTTGGCGCGGCAACCGCTTGCAGGCCATGCTCAACGCGCTCATCGGACTGGCCTCGGTGGGTGTGTCGCTGTGGCAGGTGTGGGCCGTGCAGCGCGCCATCGATGTGGCGTCGGGTGCCCGCCAAGGTTCTCTCTATGGTGCCGTGGCGCTCATGGGAGCGCTCATCCTCTGCGACTTCGGCCTCAACATTGCCAGCACGTGGGTGCGCAACATCCTCGGCATCAAGGCGCAGAACCGCATGCAACAACGCATGCTCGACCGCATCCTGCGCTCGGAGTGGCATGGCAAGGAACAGCACCACTCGGGCGACGTGCTCAACCGGTTGGAGTTCGACGTCAGCAATGTGGTCAGTTTCCTGACCGAGACCATCCCGTCGACACTCTCTGTGGTGGCCATGTTCGTGGGAGCGTTCTGCTACCTGCTGTCCATGGATGTCGTGCTGGCCCTGGTCACGGTGGCCATCATCCCTGTGTTTGTCGCCTTTAGCAAGATCTATGTGGGACAGATGCGCCGGCTGACACGCGAGGTGCGCACGTCCGACTCGAAGGTGCAGAGCGTGCTGCAGGAGACCATACAGCACCGTGTGCTCATCAAGACACTGGAGGGCGACACCGCCATGGTCGACCGGTTGGAGAACACGCAGTGTGAGCTGCGCAGGCGCGTGGTCAAGCGCACCGCCTTCTCGGTGTTCAGCAATCTGGTGCTCAACTTCGGCTTCGCCTTGGGTTATCTCGTGGCTTTCCTTTGGGCAGCCGTGAGGATGTCGGAGAAGACGCTCACCTTCGGCGGCATGACGGCTTTCTTGCAGCTGGTCAACCGCATACAGAGCCCTGCGCGGTCGCTGACCAAGCTGGTGCCGGCCTTCGTGTCGGTCTTCACCGCCGCTGAGCGACTGATGGAGCTGGAGGAAAACCCGCTGGAGGAGCAGGGCGACCCCATCTTCGTGAAGAAGCCCTGTGGGGTGAGGTTGGAAGGTGTCGGCTATGCTTACGACGAGGCTGACGGTCCTGTCATCAGCGACCTCAACTTCGATTTCCGGCCTGGCACGTGCACGGCGGTACTGGGAGAGACGGGCGCGGGCAAGACCACGCTGGTCA
>DJOV01000051.1:4652-4806 GCA_002437285.1 Prevotella sp. UBA6429
GCGGGCAAGACCACGCTGGTCAGGCTCATCCTGGCACTCTTGCGTCCGCAGCAGGGACGTCTCGTCTTGTATGGCGGCGATGTGTGTCGTGAGCTGTCGCCCCGCCTGCGCTGCAACTTCGTCTATGTGCCGCAGGGCAACACGCTCATGAGCG
>DJOV01000113.1 GCA_002437285.1 Prevotella sp. UBA6429
TTTTTTATATACATTGTCCGCTTTCTTCCATGCGATCCGTTTGGCATTTGCTGTCGAGCTTCATTCGTGCGGTTATTGACAAAAACCCATGTTATGTTTTTGGTAGTTCATGGATTTTTAGTAATTTTGCACGGACTTATAAAGAATAGGTATAAACAAACCATACAATCATGAAGATTTCATACAAGTGGCTGAAAGAATATGTCGACTTCGACCTCACTCCTCAAGAAACCGCTGACGCCCTGACGTCGACCGGTCTGGAGGTGGATGCGCTGGACGAAGTGCAGGCCATCAAAGGAGGCTTGAAGGGCCTTTATGTGGGCAAGGTGCTCACCTGTGAGCCCCATCCCAATAGCGATCATCTCCACATCACCACCGTCGATCTTGGCAAGGGTGAGCCCCAGCAGATTGTCTGCGGCGCTCCCAACGTGGCCACCGGCCAAAAGGTGATCGTGGCAGACCTGGGCTGCGTGCTCTACGACGGCGACAAGGAATTCACCATCAAGAAATCGAAGCTCCGCGGTGTGGAGAGTTTTGGCATGATTTGCGCCGAGGACGAGATAGGTGTCGGGACAGACCATGCCGGCATCATCGTGCTGCCCGACGACGCGGTTGTCGGAACGCCTGCCGCTGAGTATTATCATCTCGAGAGCGACTGGGTGATTGACATCGATATCACCGCCAACCGCGCCGATGCGCTGAGCCACTATGGCGTGGCGCGCGACCTCTATGCCTGGCTTGTGCAGCGTGGCCGGAAGACCCGTCTGCACCGCCCCGACTGTTCCGCTTTTGCGGTAGACAACGAGGACCTGCCCATTGATGTCGAGATAGAGAACACCGAGGCCTGCAAGCGCTATGCATGCGTCAGCGTCACCGGCTGCGAGGTCAAGGAGAGCCCCAAGTGGATGCAGGAGAAACTGACGGCCGTCGGCCTGCGCCCCATCAACAATATCGTGGACATCACCAACTATGTCATGATGGCCTACGGACAGCCCATGCACTGCTTCGATGCAGACATGGTCACGGGCCACAAGATCGTGGTGCGCACGCAGCCTGAGGGTACCAAGTTTGTCACCCTCGACGGCGAGGAGCACATCCTGGGCGAGCACGACCTGAGCATCTGCAATGCCGAGGAACCCATGTGCATCGCCGGCATCTTCGGAGGCAAGGGGTCGGGAACGTATGAGACCACGAAGAATGTGGTGCTCGAGAGTGCCTATTTCCACCCGACATGGATCCGCAAGAGCGCACGCCGTCACGGCCTGTCGACCGATGCCAGCTTCCGTTTTGAGCGTGGTGTCGACCCCAATGGCACGATCTACGCCCTCCAGCAGGCTGCCATCCTCTGCAAGGAGCTGGCCGGGGGCAAGGTCTCCATGCAGATCAAGGATGTCTATCCCGATCCGCTGCCCGACTTCCCCGTGCGTCTCAACTATGAATACTGCGACCGTCTCATCGGCAAGAAACTTGGCCATGACACCATCAAGAGCATCGCAACCAGCCTGGAGATGAAGATCACGGGCGAGGATGCCGAGGGCCTTGACCTTGTGGTGCCCGCCTATCGTGTGGATGTGAAGCGCCCCTGCGATGTGGTGGAGGACATCCTCCGCATCTACGGATATAATAATGTGGAGATTCCCACGCAGCTCAAGTCGTCGCTCACCGTGCCCGATGAGCAGGACCGTGAGCATAAGTTGACCAATCTCGTCGGCGAGCAGCTTGTGGGCTGTGGCTTCAACGAGATACTCAACAACTCAATGACCAAGACGAGCTATTACGACAAGGACGAGCTCAACGCATACTCATGGGCCACCACCGCCAAGGTGATGAATCCCCTGAGCGCCGATCTCGGTGTGATGCGCCAGACGCTGGTGTTCGGCGGTCTGGAGTCGCTGGCCCGCAACATCAACCGCAAGCGCTCCAACCTGAGGTTCTTCGAGCTGGGCAACGTCTATCACTACGCCCCCGAGAAGGACGACCACGACGCCTCCATAGCCGCCTACTCACAGGACAGCCATCTCGCCCTGTGGCTCACCGGCAAGCGCGTGGAGGGCTCATGGGCCCATCCCGATGAGGAGACGAGCTTCTATGAGCTGAAAGCTTATGTGGAGAACATCCTGCGTCGCGTGGGCGTGCCTGCCGGACTGGTGGTAGCCGGCAAGTCGGACAACAATCTCTTCTCGGAGGCACTCACGCTGAAGAACCGCGGCGGCAAGGTGCTCTGCGAGTATGGCAAGTTGGCCAAGAAGGTCTGCCATGCGTGTGGCGTCGAGAAGGATGTCTACTATGCCGAGTTCAACTGGTCGGCAGTGATGAAGGCCATCAAGAAGAATAAGGTGGAGTTCAAGGAGCTGTCGAAGTTCCCGGCCGTGAGCCGTGACCTGGCGTTGCTCATCGATGCCTCCGTGGAGTTTGCGCAGATAGAGCAGATTGCCCGCCAGAGCGAGAAGAAGTTGCTCAAGAAAGTGGAGCTCTTCGATGTCTACCAGGGCAAGAACCTGCCTGCCGGCAAGAAGAGCTATGCAGTCAACTTCATCCTCGAGGATGAGGAGCGCACGCTCAATGACAAGCAGATTGAGGCCATCATGCAGAAAATCATCAAAAACTTAACAAATAAACTCGGAGCCGAACTCCGATAAACAACATTTTCCAATGGGAAGAGCATTCGAATATCGCAAAGCGACTAAGCTGAAGAGATGGGGGCACATGGCCCGCACGTTTACCAAACTGGGCAAGGAGATTGCCATCGCCGTGAAGGCGGGTGGCGGTGAGCCTGAGAACAACCCGCGCCTGCGTGCCATCATCGCCACGTGTAAGCGAGAGAACATGCCGAAGGACAATATCCAGCGCGCCATCAAGAACGCCATGGGCAAGGACACCAGCGACTACAAGGAGGTGCCCTACGAGGGATACGGCCCCCACGGCATCGCCATCTTCGTCGACGCACTGACCGACAACACCACGCGTACCGTGGCTGACGTGCGCTCGGTGTTCAACAAGTTCAACGGCAACCTCGGCACACAGGGCTCGCTGAGTTTCCTCTTCGACCACAAGTGCGTGTTCACCTTCAAGAAGAAGGACGACACCGACATGGACGACCTCATCCTCGACTTCATCGACTATGGTGTCGATGAGGATTATGACTATGATGACGAGACGGGCGAGATCACCATCTATGGTGACCCGACAAGCTTCGGCGACATCCAGAAGCATCTCGAGGACAATGGCTTCGAGATCACCAGCGCCGAGTTCACCCGCATCCCCACTGACCTCAAGGATGTGACCCCCGAGCAGCGCGAGACCATCGACAAGATGGTCGAAAAGCTCGAGGAGTTTGACGACGTGCAGAATGTTTACACCAACATGAAGCCTGAGGAGACGACCGACGAGGACGAATAAGCCCGTCAGCAAAACATAACAGATGACGCCGACTTCCCGGTTGGGAAAGTCGGCGTCATCTGTTTTCCGGGTGGAGAGTCCTGGGGCATCCGCTGTCGGGAGTGGCGAGACCTGTTGCCTTGAATGTTTGCTTAAACCTTGTCACTCCAAACATCAAACGAACCTTTTGCTTGCTTGAACGCGCGGTGTATGAGCCGGTGGACATCTGTTGCGACGCAACAGAAATATCCGTGAAAGTCCATGGAGTCCGTGGGAGAAAAAAGCGCCCACCTTACTTCTTGCCCTTGAGCTTCTGCTCCAGGAGCGTCTTGCCTGTCGTGGCAGAGCGGAAGACATAGTGGAAGCGGAAGCCGGCATCCTTGTAGGCTTTGTTTTGCGTGCCCTTGTCGAGGTCAGCCTGCAAGGCATGGATGAGCTTGCCTTTGTTTTGGCGGATGATCTCCGGGTTGTCGGCCGCGTCGCGCAACGTGTAGTAGTAGTGAAAAGTCTTGTCGGCGCGTGTGAAGGTGATGCTGTCGGTGCGCTGGTTGTCGGTGAAGGGCGTGGGGCAGTAGCGCCTCGTGTACTCGGAGGCATCCTTTTCGGCACGGTCCTCCAGCGTGTTGTGGTGGCAGGATGAGAGGACCGCGAGGCCCGCCAGGGCCAGGGCGATTGTCAATATGTTCTTTTTCATGCGTTCAGACGGAGTGTTATGTGATGCATTGCAAAGATAATAAAAAATAGGCGAACGAACGGTGTATGTGAATTCTTTTTATTAACTTTGCACGAAAGAGAATTGATTTCATGGAGAATATAAGGAACTTCTGCATCATAGCCCATATCGACCACGGCAAGTCCACCTTGGCCGACCGTATGTTGGAATACACCAAGACCATCAAGATTACCGAGAACCAGATGCTCGACAACATGGACTTGGAGCGCGAGCGTGGCATCACCATCAAGAGCCACGCCATCCAGATGGAGTATGAGCAAGATGGCACCAAGTATCTGCTCAACCTCATCGACACTCCGGGCCACGTGGACTTCAGCTACGAGGTCTCACGCTCCATCGCCGCGTGCGAGGGCGCGCTTCTCGTGGTGGACGCCACGCAGGGCGTGCAGGCCCAGACCATCTCCAACCTCTACATGGCCATCGACCAGGACCTTGAGATCATCCCTGTCATCAACAAGATAGACATGCCCAACGCCATGCCCGACGAGGTGGAGGACGAGATCGTCGACCTGCTCGGCTGCGATCCCGAAGACATCATCCGTGCCAGTGGCAAGACGGGCGAGGGCGTGCCCGAGATCCTGGAGGCTGTGGTGAAGCGCATCCCCTCACCCAAGGGCGACCCCGCCAAGCCTTTGCAGGCATTGATCTTCGACTCCATTTTCAACAGTTTCCGGGGCATCATCGTCCTGTGCAAGATCGACAATGGTTCCATCAGGCGGGGCGACAAGGTGAAGTTCGTACAGACCGACATGGAGTACACGGCCGATGAGGTCGGCGTGCTGAAGATGGATCTTGAGCCGCGCGATGAGCTGTGCACCGGCGAGGTGGGCTACATCATCTCAGGCATCAAGGTGGCCACGGAGGTGAAGGTGGGCGATACCATCACCCATGTGGAGCGTCCTTGCGACAAGGCCATCGAGGGCTTCCAGGAAGTGAAGCCCATGGTGTTTGCCGGTGTCTATCCGATAGACCCCAACGACTATGAGAATCTACGCGCGTCGCTCGAGAAGCTGCAGCTCAACGATGCCTCGCTCACCTTCCTGCCCGAGAGCTCGCAGGCCCTGGGCTTCGGCTTCCGCTGTGGTTTCTTGGGTTTGCTTCACATGGAGATTGTGCAGGAGCGTCTCGACCGCGAGTTCAACATGGACGTGATCACCACCGTGCCCAACGTGTCCTACATGGTCTACGACAAGCAGGGCGGTTGCAAGGAGGTGCACAACCCCAGCGGTCTGCCCGAGGCTACGCTCATCGACCACATCGAGGAACCATACATCCGAGCCACCATCATCACCTCGACCAACTTCATAGGCCCCATCATGCGTCTCTGCCTCGACAAGCGTGGTGAGCTCATCAGCCAGCAGTATGTGTCGGGCAACCGGGTGGAGCTCCACTTCATGATGCCGCTGGGCGAGATTGTCATCGACTTCTACGATAAGCTGAAGAGCATCTCCAAGGGCTATGCCTCGTTTGACTATCACATCGACAGCTACCGCCCCTCCAAGCTCGCCAAGCTCGACATCCTGCTCAACGGCGAGCCGGTGGACGCCCTCTCCACGCTGACCCACGACAGCAACGCCGTGACGATGGGTCGCCGCATGTGTGAGAAGCTCAAGGAACTCATCCCGAGACAGCAGTTTGACATTGCCATCCAGGCTGCCATCGGCGCCAAGATCATCGCCCGCGAGACGGTGAAGCAGGTACGAAAGGATGTGCTGGCCAAGTGTTATGGCGGTGACGTGAGCCGCAAGCGCAAGTTGCTGGAGAAACAGAAGAAAGGCAAGAAGCGCATGAAACAGATTGGCAACGTGCAGGTGCCGCAGAAAGCGTTCCTGGCTGTGCTGAAACTTGATTAAATGAAACGAAACTATAACAGGAGGAAAGATGAAAGAACTACAAAACTCTACCCGGGACATTGCGCGTGAGTTGGCTCGCCGATACAGCACGATGACGCATGAGGAACTTGACATCCTGGAGAGCATCTTGGTGCCGCGCAAGTGTGCCAAGGGAGAAGTGATCCTCAAGGAAGGACAGATTTGTGAGGATTTGTTTTACATCGAGAAAGGGCTGATCCGTCAGTTCTATATCAAGAAAGACCGAGAGGTGACGGAGCATCTGGCCACGGAGGGCGGTATCATCATGTGCATCGAGAGCCTCTTCAAGGAGGAACCCACCAAGTTGCAAGTGGAAGCCCTTGAGCCCACGCTGCTCTATGCGCTGCCCAAACGGAAGCTTGAGCAGGTGGCCTTGCACAATGTGAACATACAGATCCTCTACCGCAAGATATTGGAGGAAAGCCTGATTTTCAGTCAGGTGCATGCCGACTTGGTCCGTTTTGAGTCGGCCCAGGACCGCTACTTGCGCCTGTGCAAGATCATGCCTCAGGTGGTGTTGCGTGCGCCGCTCGTCTATATCGCGAGCTATCTGCAGATGACGCCGGAGACCCTGAGCCGCGTGCGGGCCGCCTCCGTGTGACCGTAGGAGAAGAGAAAATGACAGAAGGCTTGCCGCCCCACGGGGCGGCGAGCCTTCTGTCGTTTATAAGCGGAATCGATGAGTTATATTTATTAACATAAAGCTCTAAAGCAGCCAAAGGTGAATAAGAGAGATTGGAACGTAAACAGTTGTGAATGAGTAGATTTGCACAAAGTTACTAATTGGGCATGAAGCAAGCGAGTGAGGAATATTGAAGTAGTTCAGTTACTAAATCGTGAGCCACAGTGGTTGAGGTGGTTCACGATGTGGTTCATCCACTCGCTGTTTCTTGTCATTACTTCATTGCTCATAGTTGTCTCGTTTTATTGTTGATACTTACGTTACTCGGTTTACTTGCTGCTTTGGATTAAGTGGCTGTTGTATATTGACAGCCTAACCTGTGCGCTTGCGAAAGCGCATGTCCTTTTTCTTGTCCTCCACTACTGCTACGATAGCCATCACGTCCTCCGGCTTGTAGTAGGTCTTGTGGCTGATTTGCGTCTAAGCCAAAGTTCCGTTGTCCCGAAGCGTCTGCACTGTCCGTGGGCAGATGTTGAGCGTCTGACACACGTCCTGCGTGTCGAGCCACTTGTTCATGGTCTTGTCCTCACTGCGCTCACGGATTCTGTCCATGCGCTTCACGAAGTTCTCCAACTGGGCATCAAGATAGTTGAATGCCTCTTCCTCGAATACGATGAATCCCATACTTTTCTCTTTTCTAAGTTTATACTATGTTATATGTCGCAAAGCTCCACGCATATGCAGTGCTCCACGTTTGTGAGTGCAAAGATAAGGCACGGCAATCTAAAAACAAGCGTTTTCAATTTCTGTGGCAGTATGTTGCCGGGGTTTGCCGACTTCAACGCCAAAAACAACAAGAAAAACTTGCACGACTGCAACGAATACATGAACAATGATGAGTTGAGAAATACGTTGAAGTTCTCACAACTATCTCGGTATGCAAATAAGCAAGCCACAACTAAATTGCCACGTTACACCCAATCAGTTGCATGGCTGCACTCAGTACACTTACTTTGCACCCGACAATCGGTCAATGGTGCAAACCGTGACCACTATAC
>DJOV01000084.1 GCA_002437285.1 Prevotella sp. UBA6429
ACCCTTTATCGCAAAATTACCCCACGCAAATCGCGGCGCGGCCGACAAAAAACGCCATTTCCCCGTTCTATTTCATCCGTTCTCCGTGACAAACTTTTCGACCAAAAAACATGACAAGCCAAAGCGCCCGTGCGGTTCTCGTGATTGTTGGCCGACATCGACTTTATCAGTGGAGCCGTTTGTTTTCTCATAAATAATGTGTAACTTTGCACCGTTTTTTCGAATAAGGACAACTCAACTATGCGGATACTTAGCGACGACCAACTGGCCCAGATACTCGACCAAGACATCTTCCACAAAATTTCGGAGGCAGCCGACTCCTTGCACCTGGAGTGCTATGTGGTGGGCGGATATGTGCGTGACCTCTTCCTGGAGCGTCCCTCCAACGACATCGACGTGGTGGTAGTGGGCAGCGGTATCGAGGTGGCCTCACGCCTGAAGACCATGCTGGGACGCAAGGCCCACCTGTCTGTGTTCCGCAACTTTGGCACGGCCCAGGTCAAATGCGGTCCGCTTGAGGTGGAGTTTGTGGGAGCACGCAAGGAAAGCTACAGTCACGACAGCCGCAAGCCCCATGTGGAGGACGGTACCCTCGAGGATGACCAGAACCGCCGCGACTTCACCATCAACGCCATGGCTGTCTGTCTCAACCATGACCGCTTCGGCCAGCTCGTCGATCCTTTCGATGGTGTGGCTGACCTGGAGGACGGTATCATCGCCACACCCCTCGATCCTGACATCACTTTCAGCGACGACCCCCTGCGCATGATGCGTTGCGTGCGCTTTGCTACCCAGCTCAATTTTGAGATTGAGGAAGACACGCGAGAGGCGCTGGCCCGCAACGCTGACCGCCTGAAAATCATCAGTGGTGAGCGCATCGAGGAGGAACTCAACAAAATCATGCTTGCGCCCCATCCCAGCACAGGATTCTACTATCTGCGCGAGTCGGGGTTGCTGCAGCTTATCTTGCCCGAGCTGGTGGCACTCGACGTGGTGGAGGAACGTCATGGAAGGGCGCACAAGAACAACTTCAACCACACCCTGGAAGTGCTCGAAAACGTGGTGCGCGCACAGAAGGCCAAGGCCAACGACGCGCGTCTGAACGGCTTGGACGAAAGTCGGCAAGCAACTTCCGGCGAACCGCTTTTCGACCACACGTTGTGGCTGCGCTGGGCGGCGCTGCTCCATGACATCGGCAAACCCAAGAGCAAGCGCTGGGACGCGGTCCAAGGTTGGACGTTCCACAATCACAACTATATCGGTGCCAAGATGGTGCCTGCCATCTTCCGCCGGCTGAAGTTGCCCATGGACGCCAAGATGAAATACGTGCAGAAGCTCGTCGACCTGCACATGCGTCCGCAGGTCATTGCCGACGAGGAGGTGACCGACTCGGCCGTCAGGCGCCTGGTCAACGATGCCGGTGACGACATCGACGACCTGATGATGCTCTGCGAGGCTGACATCACCAGCAAGAACCAAGTCAGAAAACAACGTTTCCTGCAAAACTTCCAATTGGTGCGCGAGAAAATAGCGGATCTCAAGGTACGCGACTACAAGCGGCTCCTGCAGCCCTGCATCGACGGCAACGAAATCATGGAGATGTTCCATCTGCCACCTTCCCGGGAGGTGGGCACGCTCAAGCAGACACTCAAGGATGCCGTGCTCGACATGCGCGTGCCCAACGAGCGCGAACCGCTCATGCAACTGCTCCGGGAAAAGGCACGCGAGATGGGACTGGTGTGAAAAAGTAAAAAGATGGTAAAAGAAGGCCTTTTTAAGAATAAATAGTGTTAAATGTAGGGTAGCGGGAGAGCCTGTTACTCATTTATTATTTAACTTTGCACCTCGAAAACTGAAAGAATGTTTTGAGTTTTCCGAACCCTCCTTTCTTCAGCCGTCAAGCTTCAGTGAAGCCGATGTCAAAGATGTTTTGGGATACAACCATTCAACAGATAAAATATACATTTATAATAGGTATGACAAAGAACAAAATTTTATTGTTTGCAGCCCTGGCTGCAATGCTCGTCTCGTGTGGAGGCAAGAAGTCATCGGGCAAGCCCGACTTTGGTGACAACGAGTATGCTGTGAGAACCATCGGCGTGCAGAGCGCTGAGCTCCAGACCACGTATCCCGCTACCATCAAGGGTGTGCAGGATGTGGAGATCCGTCCGAAGGTTTCGGGCTTCATCACCAAGCTGTGCGTCAAGGAAGGCCAGACCGTGAAGGCCGGACAGCTTCTCTTCGTCATCGACAACGTGACCTACGCCGCCGCAGTGCGCCAGGCCAAGGCTGCCGTGAACTCTGCCAAGGCACAGCTCAACACTGCCCGCCTGACCTACAACAACAACATGAAGCTCTTCAAGAACAACGTCATCGGATCTTATGAGCTCCAGTCAGCCAAGAACAATATGGAGGCCGCCGCTGCCGCCCTCGCACAGGCTGAGGCCAGCTACGTGTCTGCCAAGGAGAACCTTAGCTTCTGCTATGTGACCAGCCCCGCCAGCGGTGTCATCGGCGACCTGCCTTACCGTGTGGGCGCCCTCGTGAGCGCCAGCAGTCAGCAGCCGCTGACCACCGTGTCGAACATCAGCACCATGCAGGTCTACTTCTCCATGACCGAGAAGGAACTGCTCGACATGACCAAGACCGCAGGTGGCCTGCACGCAGCCATCAAGGACTATCCCGCCGTGAAGCTCCAGCTGGCCGACGGTACCATCTACAACCAGCCGGGCCGTGTGGCCACGGTGAGTGGCGTCATCGATCCCACGACAGGTAGCGTGTCGATGCGCGCCGACTTCCCCAACCCCCAGCACTTGCTGAAGAGCGGAGGCTCGGGCTCCATCGTCGTGCCTCATGTGTCGAGCTCGGCCATTGTCATCCCGCAGGATGCCGTGGCACAGGTGCAGGACAAGCACTTCGTGTATGTCGTAGGCAAGAACAACAAGGTGAAATATACGGCGGTGACCATCGATCCCAAGGATGACGGAAAGACCTATATCATCACAAGCGGACTGAAGGCAGGCGACCGCATCGTGGTCAACGGCATCTCCTCGCTCACCGACGGAATGGAGATCAAGCCCGTCAGTGAGGCCCAATACCAGGAGAAGCTGAAGAAGACCGAGCAGATGGGCGCCGACCAGGGTGACCTGGAGAAGCTCAAGAAGGACTTTGGCAAGTAATACACGCATATTTCCAAGGAAAGGAACAAAAGAGAATAATCCATGAAATTAGATAGATTTATCAAGCGTCCGGTGCTTTCCACGGTGATCTCCATCGTGATTGTCATCCTCGGTGTCATCGGACTCATATCGCTGCCTATCGAGCAGTACCCGAACATCGCACCGCCTACCATCATGGTGCGCGCCTCGTATACGGGTGCCAACTCCGAGACGGTGCTCAACTCCGTGCTTGCCCCGCTGGAGGAGCAAATCAACGGTGTGGAGGGCATGACCTACATGACCTCGTCGGCCACCAACGACGGTTCGGCCTCTATCACAGTCTATTTCAAGCAAGGCATGAACGCCGACATGTGTCAGGTGAACGTGCAGAACCGCGTGTCGCAGGCTTCGGCCCTGTTGCCTGCCGAGGTGACCAAGGCTGGTGTGCAGGTCATGAAGAGACAGTCGTCTACCGTCATCCTCTTCGGTCTCACGGCCGATGATGACCGTTACGATGACGAGTTCCTCGCCAACTATGCCAACATCAATGTGGTGCCGGCCATCAAGCGTGTGAACGGTGTGGGTGAGTGTCAGTGCTTCTCACAGAAAGACTACACCATGCGCCTCTGGATCGACCCCGTGAAGATGAAGAGCTACGGGCTCATCCCCACCGACCTCACGGGTGTGCTCTCACAGCAGAACATAGAGGCCGCTCCGGGATCTGTGGGTGAGAACAGCGACATGCAATATGAATACACCTTCCGCTACAAGGGACGCCTGAAGACCCCAGAGGAGTTTGGCAACATGATCATCAAGTCGTCTCAGGACGGGCAGACCATCCGTGTGAAGGATGTGGCTCGCGTCGAGATGGGTGCGCTGTCCTACTCGGTGGCTTCTGAGCTCAACGGCAAGCCTTCTGTGACCATGATGGTGACCCAGACGGCCGGTTCGAACGCCACGGAGATCGCCAACAACATCAAGCAACTGCTCGCCGAGCAGGGAAAGACACTGCCCCCCGGACTCCATTTCGACGTGATGCAGGATGTCACGGAGTTCCTCTTCGCTTCCATCGAAGACTTGGTGAAGACGCTGCTCGAGGCTTTCGTCCTTGTGTTCATCGTCGTCTACATCTTCTTGCAGGACACACGTTCCACGCTCATCCCGCTCATCGCTGTGCCGGTGTCGTTGGTGGGTACGTTCTTCTTCCTCTATGTGTTTGGCTTCTCGCTCAACCTCTTGACGCTGGCTGCCCTCGTGCTGGCCATTGCCATCGTGGTCGACGATGCCATCGTGGTCGTGGAGGCCGTCCACGCCAAGCTCGACTTGGGATACAAGTCGGCACGCCAGGCTTCCATCGACGCCATGAATGAGATCTCGGGCGCCATCATCTCCATCACGCTTGTGATGGCCGCCGTGTTCATTCCTGTGTCGTTCATGGGGGGAACATCAGGTACCTTCTATCGTGAGTTCGGTATCACGATGGCTATCTCCATCGTCATCTCGGCCTTGAACGCCTTGACCCTTTCGCCTGCTCTTTGCGCCATCTTGCTGAAGCCGAAGAATGAGGACGGCAGCGAGCGCAAGATGTCAATGGTCGACCGTTTCCATGCTGCGTTCAACGCTACCTACACCAAGGTGCAGGACCGTTACCGCAACGGCGTGCGCCGCATCGTCGAGCGCCCGGTCATCGCCATCGGCGCCGTCATCGTGGGCATCGTGCTCATGGGCGTGCTCATGGCTACCACCAAGACGGGCCTGGTGCCTGACGAGGACACGGGTACCGTGTTCTGCACGGTCTCAACGCCTCCTGGAACCTCCACCAAGAAGACGGAGGAGGTGATGGACCAGGTGGACCGCATGCTTGCCACCAACCCCGCCATCGAGAGCCGCATGCGCATCGCTGGCTACAACTTCATTGCCGGACAGGGATCCAACCAGGGTACGTTCATCATCAAGCTGAAGTCGTTTGAGGAGCGCCAGAAACTGGAAGGACCGCTGAAATATGTGGGTGTGCACAACCTGGGATCGACCATGGTGCTGGGCATGATCTACAAGCAGACGGCAGCCATCAAGGGTGCGCAGATCCTCGCTTTCCAGCCGCCTATGGTGCAAGGCTTCTCGGCCACCAACGGTCTGACCTTCTCCATGCAGGACCGCACAGGTGGCGATGTCAACAAGTTCTACGAAGTGACGCAGAAGTTTATCGCCGAGCTCAACAAGCGCCCGGAGATCTCCAATGCCATGACCTCATACGACACCAAGTATCCGCAGTATAAGATTGATGTGGATGTGGCCAAGTGCAAGCAGAGCGGCATTGACCCCTCGACGGTGCTCACCACCATGCAGGGCTACTATGGAGGTATGTATGCCTCTAACTTCAACGCCTACGGCAAGCTCTATCGTGTCTACATCCAGGCTGACCCCAAGGACCGTGCTGACCTGAAGAGCCTCGACAACATCTATGTGCGCACGTCGGCTGGCGACATGGCTCCCATCAAGGAGTATGTGTCATTGAGCCGCGTGTATGGTCCGCAGGAAATCGACCGTTTCAACCTCTTCACCTCCATCAATGTCAACGCGTCGGCTGCCGATGGCTACTCGACGGGTGACGCCTTGAAGGCCATGGACGAGGTGGCCAAGACCTCGCTGCCTACCGGATACAGCTATGAGTTCTCTGGCTTGACGCGTAACGAGCAGGAGTCGAGCAACTCCACGGCGATGATCTTCATCCTGTGTCTGACGTTCGTCTACCTCATCCTCTCGGCCCAGTATGAGTCGTATGTGCTGCCCTTGTCGGTCATCCTCTCCATCCCGTTCGGTCTGGCAGGTGCGTTCTTGTTCACCAACCTGTTTGGCAACAACAACGACATCTACATGCAGATCGCGCTGATCATGCTGATGGGCCTCTTGGCCAAGAACGCCATCTTGATCGTGCAGTTCGCCTTGGAGCGCCGACAGACGGGTATGGCCATCTCATGGTCGGCCGTGCTCGGAGCTGCTGCCCGTCTGCGTCCTATCCTGATGACCTCGTTGGCCATGATCATCGGTCTGCTTCCTATGCTGATGCCTTGGGGTGTGGGCTACCATGGTAACATGACCTTGGGTGCCGCTGCCATCGGAGGTATGCTGATCGGTATGCTCTGCCAGATCATGATCGTGCCCGCACTCTTCTACATCTTCCAGACGCTGCAGGAGAAGATCAAGCCAATCGAGTTTGAGGATGACAACGCCGATGTGGCCACAGAGCTCAAGCAGTACACCAACCCGCTGGCTGCCAACTTCCGCACCGGTGAGGAGAAGCTTGCTGGCGACAAGGCCAATCCCAACATGTAATATTATCAGTGACAACAGGTCATTTAATAGCATTAAGATGAAAATGAAGAATATCATTCCGATAGCCATCGCAGCTGCTCTGATGAGCAGTTGCGGGGTCTATACCAAATATGAGCGCCCGAACGTGAACACCACAGGACTGGTGCGTGACTCGGCCTCAGTGGCCGACACGCTCGCGGTGGCCGACACGACCAACTTCGGCAACCTGCCCTGGCGCAGTGTCTTCACCGATCCGCAGTTGCAAGCGCTCATCGAGAAGGGACTGCAGAGCAATGTCAACATGCTCAACGCGGCACTGAACGTACAGATGGTCGAGGCACAGCTCAAGGCGGCCAAGCTCGCCTTTGTGCCCTCGTTTACCTTCTCCCCACAAGGCACCATCGCATCATGGGACGGAGGCAAGGCCACCAAGACCTATTCGCTGCCCATCACGGCCAGCTGGAGCGTGGATCTCTTCGGTAACCTGCTCAACCAGAAGCGCAGCGCGCAGATGAGCCTGCTGGCCACCAAGGACTATCAGCTCGTGGTGAAGACGAAGCTCATCGCCAACATCGCCAACATGTACTACACGCTTCTCATGCTCGACAAGCAGCTGGAGGTGGTCAACAACATGGCTTCGCTGGTGAAGGACACGTGGAACATCATGAAGATACAGAAAGAACTGGGACGCACCAAGGAGACCAGTGTGCAAAGCGCGGAGAGCAACTACTACTCAGTGCTTGCGCAGGCCACAGACTTGAAGCGCCAGATCCGCGAGACGGAGAACTCCCTCTCGCTGCTGCTCGGGCAGTCGGCCCAGCACATCGCTCGCGGCACGCTCGACGCTCAGTCGTTGCCTTCGTCGTTCGCTACGGGGGTGGGCATACAGCTGCTCAACAACCGTCCGGATGTACACTATGCGGAAATGTCACTCGCACAGTGCTTCTATGATGTCAACACCGCCCGCTCGCGCTTCTATCCGAGCCTTACCATCAGCGCAACAGGTGCCTACACCAACAGCAGTGGCATGGGCATCGTGAACCCGGGCAAGATGCTTCTCAACGCGGTGGGTAGCCTTGTGCAGCCCATCTTCCAGCACGGGCAGCTCGTGGCCGGACTGAAAGTGGCCAAGGCACAGCAGGAACAGGCCTACAACACCTGGCAGAACGCCGTGCTCTCGGCGGGTAGCGAGGTGAGCAACGCCCTGGTGCTCTACAACTCTTCGGAGGAGAAGAGCCAGCTGGAGGCCAAGCAGGTGGAGAGCCTGAAGAAGAACGTAGAGTACACCAAGCTCCTCTTCAACGATGGCAGCAGCACCTATCTTGAGGTCATCACCGCACAGCAGAGCCTGCTCAACGCGGAACTCTCGAAGGTGGCCGACGACTTCTACAAGATGCAAGCTGTGGTGAACCTCTACTATGCACTTGGTGGAGGACGCGATTAACGTTTTCATTCTTACATTAAAGCATTTAGATTATGAACAACATAAGTCCACAAGCATACGTTGACCCCAAGGCGAAAATCGGCAACAATGTGACCATCTATCCCTTCGCTTACATCGAGGGGGACGTAGAGATTGGAGACGACTGCGTCATCTATCCCTACGTGAGCATCATGAATGGCACGCGTATGGGGCGCGGCAACAAAGTATATCAAAACACGGTGCTGGGAGCTGAGCCGCAAGACTTCAACTACAAGGGTGAGGTTACAACCCTTGAGATTGGCGATGAGAACATCATCCGTGAGAATGTGGTGATCAACCGTGCCACCTATGCCACCGGCAAGACGCACATCGGCAACCGCAACTTCCTCATGGAGGGCGTGCACATCAGCCATGACACCGATGTCCACGACTACTGTGTCTTTGGCTATGGCACCAAGATTGCCGGTGACTGCGAGATCCACAGTGGCATCATCTTCTCATCGGGTGTCATTGTCAATGCGCAAGTGCGCGTGGGTACAGCGGCCATGGTCACCAGTGGCTGCCGCGTGAGCAAGGATGTACCGCCCTTCATCGTCGCTACCGACAATCCCGTGCGCTATGCGGGGCTCAACCAGGAGTTGCTGCGCAACCATGGCATCACCGACAAGGTACTCAACCACCTGGCCAACGCCTACCGCCTGGTGTTCCATGGTCAGACGTCAGTCTTCGACGCTGCCATCCAGATCAAGGAGCAGGTGCCCGACGGGGCTGCCGTGAGAAACGTGGTGAACTTCATTCAGAGCACGAAGCTCGGAATCATCGGAAAAATGTAACTCATACCTATACAATTTTTATCTTATGACAAAAGGGCTTGGCCGTGAGGTCAAGCCCTTTTCTTAGTAGCACGCTTGGTATGAGTGTTATCGGGTGAGCCTTCTCGGCCTTTCCGACTTTCGTAGTGCATGGAGCTTGTTGAGCGTCCAGGCGTAGGCTTGTGCGGTGCGAGTGTCCATGTGGTCGAAGTGACCGCCTTCGTTCCATTGGAGCGTGGTGTTGTCGGGGCCGAGTTGTTGTTCCAACAATTGCTGTTCGAAGCGGATGTTGGCGCCCACGCGGGACATGGACACATTGCGCACGTGTTCCTCTTTGCGCCCCAGACTCATGTAAACCACTTGAGATTGGGTGGGGTGCGACCTGGCGTAAGCTTGCCAGTCGCGAATCCATACCGAAGGTGAGGTCGCCGCTATGCCTTGGAATGCGTTGGATAGGGTGGAGGCCCACAGCGAGAACAGGCCCGCCAAAGAGTAGCCGCCCAGCACGGCGGGCATGTCGTCAGCCGCGGCGTACAAGTCGCCCAGCAGACTGTTTACGCGAGGCAGCAGCTCGTCGGTGATGAACCGGAGCGTCTCCGCTGCGTGCTGGCCCACCTCCTCGCGGCGCGAGATGGCGTCGTCGTGCCACGGCGTCAGTTGCAGGTGCCAGTCTTCTATCTTGAAGGCTGCCATGGCGAAGGGACGGCCCGTGTGCCGGGTAATCAGTGAGACCTCGTGGCCGATGGTCGCCATCTCCTTCCGCTCGAGCGGTTGGATGAGGAGGGCCTCAGGCTGTCCGCAGATATAAAGGTCCACGGGGATGCTGAGGTCGTCAAGTCTTGTGGTTTTCATTCCTTGATGACGATATTTCCTTGTGATAATGCTCGTTTTTGGCTGCTGCACCCGTCGATGTGGTCATTGATGATGCCGATGCTCTGGAGGTGAGAGTAGATGATGGTGGAACCCACATATTGGAAGCCACGCTTCTTCATGTCTTTGGCCACCATGTCAGACAGTTCGTTGCGTGTGCACCAGGTCTCTTGGTGACTGGGATAGATCCAAGTCTGGCCGTTTGTGAAGTGCCAGATGTACCTGTCAAAGCTCCCGAATTCTTGTGCGACCTTCAGGAAAGCCTTGGCATTGTTGACCATGGCTCGCACCTTGCGTGGCGAGCGTATCATGCCTTCTGTCGCAAGGATGCGCAGGATATCTTCCTCCGTGAATGTCGCCACCTGCTTGGGGTCAAAGCCAGCAAAGCACTGGCGGAACACCTCGCGGCGCTCAAGCATCATCAGCCAAGACAATCCACACGACATCGACTCCAGCAGGAGCAACTCGAAGTGACGTCGCTCGTCGTGGACGGGTACGCCCCATTCCTCATCATGATACTTCTCAAGCAGCTTGTTGCCGATGGCCCATGGGCAACGTTGCGGATATTGCAGGTGTTTCATCTCGTGTCCGCCCCATGTGTTTGTGCCCACAAGGCGGAAACCCAACGACAGGTACAGCCGTTCGGCCCAAGGATGAGTCAGGTCGACCAGCAGGCCGACAGGTTGCCGTGTGCCATGTCGCCTGATCATCTCATATAGCAAGGCTGTGGCGATGCCCTGTTTCCTGTATTCAGACTTTACGGCCAGCGAGTCAATGTAGTATTCGCCTGCTTGCGTCTCGTCGGTCATGCCGGAGAAATCGCCGTCCAGCTGCTCCTTGGCGGCTTGCACAAACGCCTTGCGCAATGCGTGCAACTGGCCGCCGTCGTAAGCCGTGACGAGACCCGCAATGTCGCCTTTGGCCGTTTGGGCCACAAGCGTGTTGCGGTAACAGTATTGGCTGTCCTCTCGTTTCACCAGACCGGTCATCATCGCATGAAAGTCTTCCAGCGTATGGTCGGGTCCGGCAAAATACTGACAGCAGTCTTCGTCCATGGCCATCATGATCAGCGAGGCGATGCTTGCGGCCTGGTCGGGTGTGGCTTGTCGGATCTTGTATTTCATGGTTGTTTGAAGGGACAATGTCGTCAAGGCGGAGCAAAAAAGTCGCGGGATATGACTTTTGGCATGGTACGCCTTGGATAAACAAGATGCCTACTTTGATTAATAAGAGGCAGTGCAGGGGATGCCCAAATCCATCACGCGGTCGCGTATGCTGTCGAGCTCCTCATGAGAGGCCTTGCGCAGGTCGTGGTCGGGTGTCTCTCGGTCAATGGTGTAGACCATCACCTCTTGCGGGGCGATGCTATTCACGGCTTCCAACCATGGTTCCACATAGCGGTCGCCCGTGTTGTCCACCGACACCTTCTCTCCATTCGAGTTGTAAGTGTCGCCCTTCATGAACATGGTCTGAATGATGATGTGACCATTGAAAAGTTTCATGTTCTCAATGACTTTCCGTACGTCATAGCTCGGTTGGGTGGGACGGTCCACAGCATGGATGTAGTCGGGGTCCACCGTGTCAAGTTTCAGGATGTTGTTGTCCACCTTCATCAAGGCGCGCCTTGTCTCCTCGTGACCGATGAATGTGGAGTTGCTTAGCACGCTGATTTTGGCACCAGGGCACCATTTGTTCCGTAGTTTGATGGTGTCATCTATGATTCCCGGGAAGTGGGGGTTGCTGGTCGGCTCCCCGTTTCCGGCAAATGTCAGCACGTCGGGATGTTCGCCGTCATGGTGCATCTTGATGAGCTGTCGTTCCAAGGCATCGGCCACTTCCTGCCGTGAGGGGTGGTGTGTGCGTGTGCGACGGTCACAATTGAAGCCGCACTCGCAGTAGATGCAATCAAACGTGCAAACCTTTCCGTCGGCTGGCATGAGATTGATGCCCAAGCTCAGCCCCAACCGTCGGCTGTGTATGGGGCCATAGATGGGACTTGGATAAATGATTGTGCTCATAATGCTTCCTTTTTTATGTTGTGTTCTATGTTTGGCAAATGGCAAGCACCACATGACCGCTGAGACAGTGCCATTCCCTTCTCTTGGTGGAGATGTTGTTCTTCGCTTGTAGAGGCTGACAGGCATGCGCTTGCAGTGTGCTGCCACAATGGTCATGCAAAGTTACGGATAATTATCAGATGACAGACGTTAATGCACGTTAAACTCTCGTGATTGTGACTTTTTTTTTGTTACTTTGCACGCAAATTTGGGTTATTATAGCCATTTCGAAATGGGACATAAACGTAAAAAGACCAACGGGCGCTCAGGCCGCCTGCAGTCGGTCACGCTCTGTATCAGCACCGCCTTGGTGCTCATCCTGTTAGGGTTAGTTGTCTTCTCCACGCTTTTGGGGCGCAACTTGTCATCGTATGTCAAGGAGAACTTGGTGGTCACCATGATGCTTGAACAAGACATGACTGACACCGAGGCGCAGACCATGTGCCGCGGACTTGCCAAGCGACCTTACATCAAGAGCATCAATTTCATCAGCAAGACGCAGGCTTTGAAGGACGCCACCAAGGAGATGGGCACCGACCCCTCTGAGTTTACCGATGGTGTCAACCCCATGCCGTCGTCTGTTGACCTGACGTTGAAGAGTGAATATGCCAACAACGACTCCTTGAAATGGATATCCAAAGAGTTGAAGCAATACCCTAAGGTCTCAGAGATCAATTATCAGCGCGACCTCGTTGATTCAGTCAACCGCAACCTGGCCAAGATTGGCCTGGTGCTGCTGATTTTGGCGGTGTTGCTCACTTTCGTGTCATTCTCGCTGATCAACAACACTGTTCGGTTGGGAATCTACGCCCGCCGGTTCTCCATCCACACCATGAAACTGGTAGGTGCCTCTTGGGGCTTCATCCGATGGCCATTCCTCAGGCGAGCCGTCCTGACAGGTATGTTGGCTGCCTTCTTGGCTTGCGCTGTGCTTGCCGGTGGTATGTACCTGCTCTACTGCTACGAGCCTGAAGTGCTGACCGTCATCTCATGGCGGGAAATGACCATCACGGGGGTTTCCGTGTTTCTCTTTGGCATCATCATCACTGCCTTGTGTGCCGGCATCTCCGTCAATAAGTTCTTGAAGATGAAAGCCGGAGAACTCTACAAGATTTAAAACATTCCTAATATAATCATTCAATAGCAAAGTTGATATTCTGATATGGATAGAAGAAATTTAGCATTTGACCGCACCAACTTCATTCTGTTGGCCATTGGTTTTGCCGTGGTGGTCCTTGGTTTCATCTTGATGAGTGGTTCCTCATCCACTGAGCAAACGTTCAATCCTGACATCTTCAGTGTGCGCCGCATCAAGGTGGCTCCTGTGGTTTGCTTCATCGGGTTTGTCTCGATGATCTATGCCGTCATCCGTAAGCCCAAGGACAAGAACACTGACCTGACTTTCACCAACGAAGCAAAGGAGGACAAATAGGGTATGAACGATTTGCAAGCATTCATCCTGGGCGTGGTCCAGGGCCTCACCGAGTATCTTCCTGTCAGCAGCAGCGGCCACCTCTCCATCATGTCTTCATTTATGGATGTGGACGGAGCTGACAACCTTGCTTTCACTGTTGCCGTTCACGTGGCCACGGTGTTGAGTACGCTGGTCATTTTCTGGAAACAGATTGTGTGGATCTTCCGCGACCTCTTTAAGTTCTCGTGGAATGAGGGCACTCGCTATGCTGCGCTCATTGTCGTATCGATGATTCCCGTGGGCATCGTCGGTGTGTTCTTTAAGGATAAGGTGGAGGAAGTCTTCGGCTCAGGCCTGTTCATTGTCGGACTGATGTTGCTGGTGACGGCAGCCTTGCTCACGTTCTCCTATTTTGCAAAACCCAGGCAGAAGGAGAAAATCAGCTTGAAAGACGCCTTCGTCATTGGCTTGGCCCAGGCTGTGGCTGTCATGCCCGGTCTCTCTCGTTCTGGAAGCACCATCGCCACCGGATTGCTTCTTGGCGACAAGAAGGAGAAACTGGCGCAGTTCTCCTTTCTCATGGTCATTCCTCCCATCTTGGGCGAGGCTTTGCTTGACACCATCAAGATGATGAAGGGCGGCGTGAGCACTGTGATGGGAGACATTCCCATGTCGGCGTTGGCCATAGGTTTTGTCACGGCTTTCGTCTTTGGTTGCTTGGCCTGCCGCTGGATGGTCAACATTGTGAAGCGTGGCAAGCTTGTCTACTTCGCCGTTTACTGCGCTGTGGTAGGTGCGGCCACCCTTGTGGTCAGTCTCCTTTAAGCTGCTGGCCTTTTCATCGTTAGCCCATGGATTTCATCAAAGGTGAGATTTTGGCCATTGACAAGCCTTACCGCATGTCGAGCTTCGGCGCTTTGGCGCACATTCGCTATTTGCTTTCACACTATCTGGGGCAAAAGGTGAAGGTGGGGCATGCCGGAACGCTCGATCCCCTGGCCACAGGCGTGCTCATCCTCTGCACGGGTCGTTGCACCAAGCGCATCGAAGAGTTGCAGAGCCACACCAAGGAATATACCGCCACGTTGCAGTTGGGTGCCACGACCGACAGTTATGACCGTGAGCACACGGTGAACCACACCTATCCCTGGCGTCATGTCACACGTGACTTGGTGCTCAAGACACTTCCGCAGTTTGTGGGTGACATTGACCAGGTGCCTCCCACTTACAGTGCTTGCAAGGTGGAGGGGACACGAGCCTATCAGCTTCGCCGCAATGGAGAGGCGGTGGCGTTGAAGCCCAAACACATCCATATCGATGAGATAGAACTCACCGAGTTTGATGCCGAACGACATCGCATATCCATTCGAGTGGTCTGTGGCAAGGGCACCTACATCCGCGCCCTGGCGCGCGATTTGGGCCGTGCGTTGGGCAGCGGAGCTTATCTCACCGATTTGCGGCGCACCCGCGTGGGCGATTACAGCATTGCCGATTGTGTCGATTTCGATCACTTCAGTGAGTGGCTGGCCCAACAAGACGTAGTCAAGCCTCCCCAGGAGGAAAGCTAAAGCGAGTCGGCAGAAATCAACAGGCAGGTTCGCCTGCTCAAATCACAAACAAGTCAAAAGGAAATGGCATCCGTGCACATCTCGTAGTATGGGTAGTGCAGAGCCACATTTATTGAGTTCAAACTTCAAGGAAATATGAAACTGTCACAATTCAGGTTTAAGTTGCCCCAAGAGCAAATAGCCCTTTATCCGCATAGTCTGGTACGTGAGTTTACCAACGATGACGGCTCCAAGGAGTCGTTCCGCATCACGCGTCGCGACGAGGCTCGCATGATGGTGTTGCACCGCACGACGGGCGAGATAGAGATGTTTAAGAAGGACGAGAAGGGAAATCCCATAGAGGGCGAGTACATTGAGTTTCGCGACATTCTCAACTATTTTGACGAGGGCGACACGTTCATCATGAACGACACCAAAGTCTTCCCCGCCCGTCTCTACGGGACCAAGGAGAAGACCGACGCCAAGATAGAGGTGTTTGTCCTCCGCGAGCTCAATGAGGAGACACACCTGTGGGATGTGCTCGTTGAGCCAGCCCGCAAGATCCGCATTGGCAACAAACTCTTCTTCGACGAGGTGGGCACCATGGTGGCCGAAGTTTATGACAACACCACCAGTCGTGGCCGCTCGTTGCGTTTCCTTTATGACTGTTCTCACGAGCAATTCAAGAAGGACCTGTTCTCTTTGGGTGAGATGCCACTTCCCGATTATGTCCTCAATGGTCGTCCAGAGGATCCCGCCATGCATGGCATGCACGTCCACTCCCATGCCACGGCTGATGATGTGGATGATTTCCAGTGTGTTTTCGCCAAGAACGAAGGCGCAGTCACCGCTCCTGCCACAGGCCTGCATTTCAGTCGTGAGCTGATGAAGCGCATGGAAATCAAGGGCATCAATGCAGCTTACATCACCTTGCATTGCGGTCTTGGCAATTTCTCTCAGATTGAGGTGGAAGACTTGACCAAGCACAAGATGGACTCGGAGCAGATGCTCATCACCAAGGAAGCTTGCGACATCGTGAACAAGACCAAACAAGAAGGACATCGCGTCTGCGCCATTGGCACGAGCGTTGTGAAGGCCACCGAGACCGCCGTCGGCACCGATGGCATGCTCAAGGAATATGATGGTTGGACCAGCAAGTTCATCTTCCCGCCCTATGATTTCGGCCTGGCCAGCAGTATGGTGGCCAATTTCTATCATCCGGAATCGACGCTCATGATGTCTACAGCGGCCTTTGGCGGTTATGAGGCTGTGATGGAGTGCTACGACAAAGCCCTGAAGAATGGCTATAAGTTCGGATGCTTTGGTGACACTCTGCTGATTGTCGATTAAGTGGCAGCTGACCTGTTCTGAACCATCAAGACACTTGTCATGCTTCACCATGTATATTTCAGTCTCGGCTCCAACATCGGCAACCGCAAGCGACTGATCCGCGAAGCTATCGCCATGCTCAATGAGCGTGTTGGTGAAGTGGAGCGTCAGTCATCGCTGATGGAGACGGAACCGTGGGGCTTTGACTCGCCCAACAAGTTTATCAACGCCTGTGTCTGTTGTGTGACGACGCTTTCGCCGCGCCAGTTGTTGGCCATCACCCAGCACATCGAGCGCGAGCTGGGGCGCACGCAGAAGACGCAGGACGGACAGTACCACGATCGGATCATCGACATTGACATCTTGCTTTATGACGACATTCATGTCAATGATCCCGATCTGGTCATTCCCCATCCCCACATGCGCGAGCGCGCTTTTGTCATGGAGCCGCTGCGTGAGATACTCGACGAGTAACTAAGGCGCACGAGACCTTAAACAAATGAGCCGCATCACCTTTGCAGGTAATGCGGCTCATTTTTTATTTTCCTTTTGCGTTTGGCAAAGGGCTTTCGCCCGTTTGCTTTACTTACGCAGACCGAGGGCCTTCACGATGGCACGGTAGCGGTTGATGTCGCGCTCCTTCAGGTAAGTGAGCAGGCGACGACGCTTACCGACGAGCTGAGTCAGCGAACGAGTGGTCACGAAGTCCTTGTGGTTAGCCTTGACGTGCTCTGTCAGGTGCTTGATGCGATAGGTGAACAGGGCAATCTGGCTCTCTGCGGAACCTGTGTCGGTTGTTGACTTGCCATACTGGCCGAAGATCTCTTCCTTCTTCTGTGAGTTAAGATACATTGTTTTGTTGATTAATGATAGTTGCACCATTAACATCTGTTGGTCGCCGTGAGGCCTTAATCAAAACCTTCAGCAACCGCAAATGCTTCGGTATTTCCGAAAATGCGGTGCAAAGGTACAACTTTTCATCCATTCACACAAGCCTTTCGATTATTTTTAGTAATTTTGCACGCAAATATACATAGTTATTTTTAAGGTAAACCAATGCAAGACATTCGTAACATCGCAGTTATTGCGCACGTTGACCATGGCAAGACTACTCTGGTCGACAAGATGATGCTCGCTGGCAAACTGTTCCGTGACGGCCAGGACAACAGCGGCGAAGTGCTCGACTCCAACGACTTGGAGCGTGAACGAGGGATAACCATATTGTCTAAGAACGTTTCGATCAACTGGAAAGGAGTAAAAATCAATATCCTCGACACTCCGGGCCACTCCGATTTTGGCGGTGAGGTGGAGCGCGTGCTCAACATGGCTGATGGCTGCTTGCTGCTCGTCGACGCTTTTGAGGGTCCGATGCCCCAGACGCGTTTCGTGCTTCAGAAAGCCTTGCAGATTGGCCTCAAACCCATTGTGGTGGTCAACAAGGTTGACAAGCCCAACTGCCGTCCCGAACAAGTCTACGAGATGGTGTTCGACCTGATGTGCGACCTCAACGCCACCGAGGACCAGCTTGACTTCCCCGTGGTCTATGGCTCCGCCAAGAACGGGTGGATGGGCCCCGACTACAAGGCACCGACCGACAATATCGACTATTTGCTTGATAAGATCGTGGAGGTCATCCCTGCACCGAAGCACCTTGACGGCACTCCCCAGATGCTCATCACCTCTCTCGACTACAGCAACTACACAGGCCGCATCGCTGTGGGCCGCGTGCACCGTGGCACCCTTACCGATGGCATGAACATCGTGATCTGTCACCGCGACGGTACCCAGGAGCGCACCAAGATCAAGGAGCTCCACACCTTTGAGGGCATTGGCCACAAGCGTGTGGACAGCGTTTCGAGTGGTGACATCTGCGCTGTGGTAGGCCTCGAGCATTTCGAGATTGGCGATACCATCGCCGACTTTGAGAATCCCGAGCCCCTGCCTCCCATCGCAGTTGATGAGCCTACGATGAGCATGCTCTTCACCATCAACGACTCGCCTTTCTTCGGCCGTGAGGGCAAGTTCTGCACTTCACGCCAGATCAACGATCGTCTCCAGCGCGAGCTGGAGAAGAATATCGCCCTGCGTGTGGAGCCTTTTGAGGACTCCACCGACAAGTGGATAGTCAAGGGCCGTGGCGTGCTGCACCTCTCCGTGCTCATCGAGACCATGCGTCGTGAGGGCTACGAGTTGCAGGTGGGTCAGCCTCAGGTGATTTACAAGGAGATTGACGGGCAGAAGTATGAGCCGGTCGAGGAGCTCGACATCAACGTGCCCCAGGACTATTCGTCCAAGATGGTCGATATGGTGACGCGCCGCAAGGGTGACCTGACGGGCATGGACACCGAGGGCGACCGTGTGAACATCACCTTCGACATTCCATCGCGTGGCATCATCGGCCTCCGCACCAATGTGCTCACCGCCTCACAGGGTGAGGCCATCATGGCTCACCGTTACAAGGAGTATCAGCCCTATAAGGGTGAGATCGTACGCCGCACCAATGGTTCCATGATTTCCATGGATGGCGGCACGGCCTACGCCTATGCCATCGATAAGCTGCAGGACCGTGGCAAGTTCTTCATCGACCCGGGTGAGGAGGTCTATCCCGGTGAGGTGGTCGGCGAGCACGTTCACGACAATGACTTGGTCATCAATGTGTGCAAGGCCAAGCAGCTCACCAATGTGCGCGCCTCTGGCTCCGATGAGAAGGCACATATCGTGCCTAAGACCGTCATGAGTCTTGAGGAGTGCCTTGAGTACATCAAGGGCGACGAGTATGTGGAGGTCACGCCGAAGAGCATCCGCATGCGCAAGATCATTCTTGACCACCTTGAGCGCAAGCGTTCCAACAAGGAATAACACACCCTCCGCTGTTAGCGGTAAGAGATATGCGGGCAATGGCTTTCGGGCTGTTGCCCGCTTTTGTTTGCTTTTTGTTTGTCTTCAAATTAAAGGAAATATGGAAAAACAAGAAAGTTTATCATATTTTATTATTAATTTTGCCACAATAGCACGTCTGTGGCTTTTTGGCAAAGGAAAAGGCAACAAAGTCAAACCTGCAAGTGGCAAGGCGTCTTGGGGAATCTAATGATGAAAGGGTAAGTTCATGAAAGTGAAAATCATATTGACCGCAATACTCATACTGCTGAATGTCTCAAACGCTTATTCTTTGAGCGAGAAGGAGGCGCAGCGACTGATAGACAAGGGTAAACAATATCTTCTTGGTCCTAAGGAGAACGCGGACAGTGCCATTTTCTGTTTCAAAAAGGTAGCGGATTCCTATCGGAAAGACCTCTCGCCCCGTCAGCGCGAACTGTGTGGCAAGGCAGCAAATAATCTGGGATATGTTTACCTGCAGCATGGTATAGACTGCAAGGCTGCATACACGGCCTTGATGAAAGCCAAGGAGATATGCGAGGGCGTGAACAATTCAAAGACCCTGGCCACTGTTTACATGAACACCGCCAGCCTGTTCTCCATATTTTCCGAGCACGTGAAGTCGCCCGAGTTCATGGATGAAGCGATCCGCTTGTATAAGTTGTCCATCAAGTTGGCGTGCGAGAATGAGCGATGGGCGATTGTGTGTTCCTCATTTTGCAACCTCACAGACCTTGACCAGAACTTCAGTCATGTCAACGACTACAAGGACGTGATACGCATGTTCGCAAGGCTCCATATTCCTGAGGGCACATCCCTGTATCATTATTCGCGCCTGAGATGCCAGTCCGTACAAGCCTATATCGACAAGAAACCGGCCGCCGCCACAGCTTTTCTGATCCAATCCATCAATAATATTGACGACACCATATCGCGCGAAGCCTGGCGGGCGCAGGCCCTGACCCTCACAGCCTCTCTGTACTTGAAGCGAGGCATGTCCGACTCGGCACAGCATTACATCCAGTGCATCCTTGACGCCCCTTCCGGCTATTGGGGCAATGATGTGAAAGCCAATGCCTACGAGTTGTTGCGTTCCGTATACCTGGCCAAAGGTGATAAAGGAAAAGCGCAGGCCGCATACAGCAGGATGTTGATGTTGCGCGACTCACTTTATAATGTCGACAATCTCACGTCCATCGAGAACATGAAGTTTCTCCACGACCTGGCTACGCAAAAGCACCGCTCAGCCGTGATGCTTGCCGAGGCCAACCATAAGAAGAAGATGCGGGAGTGGGGGCTTGCCGGGGCATCCTTGCTGTTGATTCTTGCCATAGCCGTTCTGTTGTATGTGGTGAACAGAAACCGGCGCCTGCATGCCAGCTATGTGCTGCTGTACGAGAAGCAACAGGACATACTGAGAAAGGAAAAGGAAGAGCAACTGGTGCGGGAGCGGGAAGTCAACAAGGATGCCGAGGGCGCGCAGATGTCCTACACCGCCCCGCAAAGTGCCGTCTCGCAGAAGACGCGCATTCTCTCCATCATGGACGAGACGGAAGAGAAATTCTCTCCCGACTTCTCCCTTGACCGACTTGCCGAGCTTGTTGGCATATCGCCCAGGGCATTGTCGGCGGTGCTCAATGACAGTTTGGGCAAGACCTTCCGCGACCTGCTCAACCAGTATCGGGTGCGTGAGGCTTGTAAGCGATTGTCGGATGAGGAGCATTATGGCGGACTGACGATAGAGGCCATTTCGCAGAGTGTGGGCTACAGGTCAAGGACATCCCTTGTGACCGCTTTCAAGAAGGAAACAGGTCTCACACCGTCGGATTACCAGCGGATTGCCAGAAATGAGACTCTGACAAAAATACAAGATAAATAGGCAAAATGTGCATATCTGTCACCATGATGGATGTTTTTGGATGCATTATGGTATTATTTCGTTCAAATACTTGTTTTTGAACGAATGTGTTCGTTGTTTTTGGTGCCAAACATATTGCAATGGTTACTTTTGCAACATGCTTTACAAGGCTATTCGTTTATTATTAACATTTAAAACAACGAGCATGAAGCTATTTACTTCTAAATTACTGCTGCTCATGATGGCAGTGGTCTTTGGCACCCAAGTTGCCAAGGCGGATGAGACCCAGTACGACTATGAGTTCAACGCCAGCGTATTGTGTCAGGCAGATTGGTATGGCACGCGTCTCAGCGAAGGGAGCCACACCTTGAACGCCTATTATCTTGTACTCGGCGACAAGGATCTGAACAGCGAGGGCTATCCTGCCAAGGGTAGCACCGTGTACGCGATGGAATTCTTCGGCGCAGCCCCTTCTGACGAGTACAGCCCCAACCCCCAGCCCGGAACCTACACCTTCTCGAAAACGATAGGTGAGAACGTCCTGAAGGACGATGCCCATATCTACCAGCGCGACGGCAACGGCAACTATGAGATTGACCGGAGCATCACCGACGGTAAGCTTGTCATCTCCACCTATGAGAAGGACGGCAACACCTATTATAAATATGACCTGGTGCTGACTGACGAGATCGGCAAGACACACCACGTCACTTATGAGTCGCGCTTCATCGTCTACAACGACCTGAGCCAGGGCAGTGAGGACCTTGAGAAAGACCAGAATTTCGTCTGCAATGGCGGCACTTGCACCTATAAGTCTCTTTCCAACGGTGTCATGAAGCTTCGCCTCTACCTGACCGATATGACGAAGGACGAATACGGCGACTACAGCTATGACCGTCTTCCCGCACGCGAGATGTATCTCGACGTTTACGCTCCGCAGGGCAAGAACCTCCCCAACGGCGTGTACAACATCTCTGACAATGCCGGTGACGCTTACACCCTCACGGCCGGAGAGTTGATCGAGTTTGCTGGCGTGAAATATCCTTCCGGAACCTATCTCCAGTACATCTACGCCAACCAGCTCATCGCATGGGGATGCGCCACGAAGGGAACACTCACCGTGAGCGGCGAGGGCGACAACAAGAAGATTGTGGCCGACTTCACGACCGACTACGGCTTCTCCATCAAGTTCACTTACGATGGCAGCATGCCGGTCAACAACATCCCGTTGACCGACTTTACCGAGGACAAGACCCTTGACCTTGAGGGTGCCACGGCACAGTTCGAGTGCATCGGCGACTATGAGAACTATGGCGATGTGCGCAACTGGTACATCACCCTGCTGCCGGCAGAAGGCAAGGACGATGGCTTCATCTCTTACATCTGCTCCAAGGGCGAGTCGTTCTATGACGGCATTGCCACTGACACTTACACAGCTTCACGAAGCCGCACGCCCTGGAAGGGTGAGTACATCAAGGGCGGTGTCAACGCTGAAGGACAGCTCAAGGGTACCTGGGCACTGACCCACTTCAACGCTGACGGCCAGCCGCAGGTGAACGCTCCTGGATACAAGGGCGACCTCAACATCACCCAGCACGAGGACGGCGAGACCTACACCATCGAGTTCAAGCTCAATGACGGTGCCGGCCACAACTTCACAGGCAACTGGACCGGCAAGCCTGAGCTGATCAACTCTTGTGGCGACGAGCCTTCTGGCATCAACGGTGTTTACGACCACGCTTCAAGCGAGGTGGAGGGCGTCTATGACCTGAGCGGCCGCAAGGTGTCGGCCAATGCCAAGGGCTTGCACATCGTCAAGTACAAGAATGGCAAGACCTGCAAGCAACTTGTGAAATAATCGCGTGTAATCCATATCTCAAGGCGGAAAATCCTTCAGGGTATTTTCCGCCTTTTTATAGCAAAAACAACTATGAGAAATTTTGTTACCGTCATGATGATGGCTGTCGCTTGCCCTTGGATGGCTTCAGCGCAAGACCATTATGTCGACAATCCTTTCCTGAAGAAGTTGCCTGCCGCCCTCACCAAGGTGAGGAAGGCGCCGGAAAAGAGGCTCTCCCCACTGCCTGCCCTCAAGCCGATGGAAGCCGGCAACTCCTCCGTGTGGAAACCCGGCTACGCCATCAAGGCCAGCTGGGACGGCAACGGGTGGAAGGACTATGCGAAATACACATACACATACGACAGGGAAGGCCGTACGTTGAGGGAGCTTGTTGAGAATCTCGATCTCACGCAGACCCAGTATTACACCTATTCTCTTGCCGAATACACTTATGACGATACGGGCCGGCTGTTGAAAGCCGATGTCAAGGGCGGTTTCAGTCCAGACGACATGCAGCTGGTCTATACGGCCGAGGTGGCCTACGATGATGTGCGCCCTGACGTGGTGGTCTCGCAGGAGGCCTATGACATTGCCTCCGACGGCACCAAGACCATGAGCGAAGACAGCTACAAGCAGGTCATCGAGCGCGACGCTGCCGGAAACATCACCGCCGTGCATTCCTTCACCTGGTACAACAACGGCTGGCTCGAGGCGCAACTGCTTGAGACCACATACGGTACCGACGGCAAGCCGCTCACCCTTGTCCAGTCGGTAGCCACGCAGAAGTCGGCCTCCGACCCGATAGAGCTTGCCGCCAACGAGGCTTATGCCGACTGCAAGTGGCAGCAGACCGACGGACAGATAGCCTACGTGGACGAGATCATGTCGGGCAACAACCGCATCACGTCCGCCCAGGTCGACATGACGACCCAGAGCGGCATCACCATGACCGTCGAATACCCGGAGAAGGACTACGACTATGTCATGACTTACGAGTACACTTACCTGTCATTGTTCCCCACCAAGTCAGTGACAAGCTACAAGGATTTTGGTGCCAAGGGCAACTACTCCAAGACCGTGTTTGACCAGGACCTGACGGCGGGCGGAGCCTATCCGGTGCAGTCCATCAACCAGGTGCTCAACACCTACGATGACTACGGCAATCTGCTCGAGGCCCAGAACCAGACCTATTACGGACACACCATCATCAACTCTTGGGAGAAGGGCGTGGTGGAGAACGACCCTGCCACGGGCTATCCCGCCACATACGTCCACTCCACCTACAAGCTGCAGGAAGGAAGCGACTACTACGGCTCATGGGAAGACGACAGCAGAGTCACCTTTGGCGCGTGGGGCGACGTCTCGACAGGTATCAGCCAAGTGGCAGACGAGGACCAGAGCGCCGAGAAGACCGAGTACTTCAGCCTGTCGGGCATGAAGGTCAGCCGTCCGACCTCAGGCGTGTATATCTGCAAGCGCGGAAAGAAGACAAGTAAAATCACCATCAAATAAATCATATGATGAAAAAAGCATTATCAACCGCATTGCTGGCTGTGTTCTCGCTGGCCGCACTGGAGGCAGGAGCTGTTCCCGCCAAGCGTGGCGTCAGGCAGTACACGCAGCCAGACGGCACGGTTGTCAGCGTCACCCTGCAGGGTGACGAACGTTTCCACTATTATCTTACTGCCGACAATCTGCCGCTTATGGAAGACGCTGACGGCGGTCTCTATTTTGCCACCATGAAGGACGGCAAGTTGCAGCGAACAAACTATCTCGCTTGTGACGTCCAGCGTCGCTCGGCCGCCGTCAAGGCTTCCGTGGCCGGAACAAACGTAGGCGCAGTGGTGTCGGCCCTTCGTGCGCGTGCCCTCTCCACCAACCGGTACAAGGCCGACTCGCATGCGGGAATGGGAAAGTTTGACACCACCTTCCCTACCAAGGGCAAGCAGAAGGCTCTCGTGGTGCTCGTGGAGTACAAGGACGTGAAGTTCAAGACCGAGAATCCGCAACAGTACTTCTCGGACATGCTCAACAAGGACGGCTTCAGCGAATATGGCGCGACAGGGTGCGCAAGGCAGTATTTCCTCGATGCCTCCAACGGCCAGTTTGACCTGACATGCGATGTCTATGGCCCCGTGACCCTTCCCAACAAGCGGTCCTACTATGGCGGCAATGGCCTGTCGGGTCACGACCGGCAGCCCGAGGAGATGGTCATCGACGCCGTCAAGCAACTTGACGACTCGGTGGACTTCAGCCAGTATGACCGTGACCATGACGGCATCCTCGACAATGTGTTCCTCTTCTATGCCGGCAAGGGCGAGGCATCGGGCGGTTCGGCCGAGACGGTGTGGCCCCATGCCTGGAACCTGGAGCAGGCAGGCAAGTCGTTTACCGTCGATGGTGTGCTCGTCGACCACTATGCCTGCACCTGCGAGCTGCAGGGCAGCAAGCCCGACGGCATCGGCACCTTCTGCCATGAGTTCTCGCACATCATGGGTCTGCCCGACCTCTACAACACCGTCTCGGGCGGCAACTATACCCCCGGCGAGTGGTCGGTGATGGACTACGGCCCCTACAACAACGACTCGCGCACACCGCCCACCTATTCGGCCTATGAGCGCAACGCCATGGGATGGCTCGACTTGCAGACGGTGTCCGAGGCCACGTCGGTGAAGCTGGATGACATCAAGGACTCCAACAAGGCTGTCGTGATCGGCACGTCACGGCCCAACGAGTTTTTCCTTTTTGAGAACAGGCAGCAGACCTCGTGGGACACTTACCTGCCGGGCCACGGCATGCTGATATGGCATGTCGAGTATCAGGCGTCCGTGTGGGATGACAACTCTGTGAACAACGATCCGGACCACCAGTACGTTGACCTCGTGGAGGCCAACGGCGAGGGCAAGTCGTCGCAGGGTGCGGCATGGCCCGGTGCTCTCGGCAAGACCGAGTTTACCGCCACGACCAAACCGGCGTTTCTCGACTGGTACAAGAAAGACCCGGGGCTGCCCATTACGGACATCATGGAGTCGGAAGGCAAGATCTATTTCGATGTGGACGGCGGTAACTTCGTGCTTGCGGCTCCCGGTGGACTGCAGGAGTCTGACGTGACGCCCATCTCCATGCACCTCAGCTGGCAACCCGTTGAGCGTGCCAAGGAGTATGTCGTGAGCGTGTACAAGCGCGACGGCGCCGAAAAGGAATATGTGGAAGGTTTCCGCGCCGCAAAGGTATCGGCTAAGTCAACGTCCATCGATGTGACCGGACTGGAGGCTGAAACGGATTATGTGGCGGAGGTGACGGCCCTCTCGGGCACGCGTGTCTCTGATACCGCTTCCATTCATGTCAAGACTGCCGTGATGACGTTCCCCTACATGACTCCTGTGGTCTTGCCTGCCTCCCAGGTGGATGACAATGCCTTCACGGCTTGTTGGAAACCCGTAGAGGGCGCTGACCACTATCTGCTCACGGTCGAGGGCGCTTACGAGGTGGCTCCTAAGGCTGACAATTGTGATTTCGGTTCACTCATCTTCCGTGTTCCCACCGGTTGGAACTATTCGCTGAAGGTGACACGCTACACGGATCCGAGCTGGTGCGGCAAGGCATCGCCGGCGGCCAAGCTCGACAAGGATGGTGCCACCATCACCACGGCCGTCTATGAGCATGACGTGCTCTCATGTTCGTTCTGGGCAAGGCTCGCCGGATACAAGCCGGAAAGCGCTGTCGTGGTCGATGGCCTTGTCGATGGCCAGTGGACCTCCATTGCGAAGTTCAGTGACCTGTCGACCGACGGTGCCACCTACACGCTTGACAGCATACCTGCCGGCACGCGCCAGTTGCGGTTTACCTACCTGCAGTCTGATGGTGCCAATCTTGCCCTTGATGACATCAGTGTCATGGTGGGCGGTGTAGAGCGCCATGTCCTGGAAGCGTTTGACGCCGCCAATGTGGGCAATGTGAATGCTTGCCGCGTGACGGGCCTGTCGTCTCAGGAGACGGGTTATTACTACAAGGTGATGGCCGTGTCGCAGGATGACAGTCATACGCTCTGGTCAGCAGAGCAGTATGTGTCACTCAGTGACCCGACGGCAATCGCCGGTCATCCGGTGAATGTCAGCAAGGTGGCTCTCGCCTCCGACGGCACTCTGACTTGCCTGGGCAAGGCGGGTGATGTCGCGAAAGTGTACTCTGTGGACGGACGCATGTGCTGTTCGGCCGTTGTCGGCCAGAATGGGCGTGCCGCTTTGGCTCTCCGCGGCCACGGACTGTACGTAGTCCGCATGGCAGGCAACTCTGTTAAGATCTTGTATTAGGTGGGTTCTATAAATTACCACCTTTAGGCAACAAGTCACAGTAGGGGTTAT
>DJOV01000083.1 GCA_002437285.1 Prevotella sp. UBA6429
GAGGGGTGGGAAACTTCAGTAACGGATGTTTCTGTCAATGTTTCCATTTCCTCTTGTAACGATTTGACGGCGAAACAATTTTCGAGATTTGATTTCTGCCCAAGAATTGTTTTTGGCATCACGCAACCTTACCAGGAAAAAATAGCAAGGTCCATGACAAAAAACAAAATAACTCGTATCGATGGTGCACGACGAATCGGGATATATGAAATCACCATAAGTGATATTTCCCCCATTATTCAATTTGACGATGATTGTATCAAGATTTTTTTTTATATTGTAGTTGGGCCAAGCGGAACTTTTCACACTGTCAATACAATTGTAATGAGACACTCCTACCCATAGAGTGTCCTGTGTCATATTTTTAAATATGACCTCTTGCCTTGAGCAGATTACAGGAATGCAGGACTGTACTATCAACAAAATTGAGCCTGCAAAAAATAATTTTATGTACCTAATCATCATTTTCTAAGTTTGTATATCTATATGCATCACAAAATATTCTTATATAAACCATCGAGGCTTAGTGCGCAGCATTTGGAACAATTTTGCTTGGCCTAAAATAAAAGTTTTGAAGTTTCCAATGTTCTTAGAAGGATATCCATATTTACTTCCAAGCCAGTTTTTTACAAAATATCCTTTAGACAAATGATTTGCCCATGTTTCAGTCCAAAACTTGCCATGCTCTTCCGAGGTGCTGATAGCAGCATTTACTAAACTTGCAGGTGCTATTATTTGCCAGTAAGCAAAAGAGCCAAATTCACGATATTGCAAAACATGTCCAAATTCATGTTGCATCATCGCTAACCCTTTTTCCATCTGACCTGTATACACGCCGTCCGCAGCAATGATGCCACGTTCGGGAATAGTAACAGCACTATAACGGCCAATTCTAATGTCCCCCAACTTGCGACTTTCAAAGACATTAACCCCCTCGAACTTGCCCACATATTTTCCAGTAACCGTGCTCTCTCCCATGGTGAAATCAGAGGGTAGGCATCCAGAGCACGAGTATGCGCCATCAGGTCGAGTTCCGCCTTACCCGTCCAATAGCTTGTTCCCATATCCAAGGCATCAGCACCGCCCGCCAGGCCTCCTGTTACGCCACCGGACAACGCACCGAAGCCTCCCGACGTCAGTCCATCAAGAAGGCTTTTGCCTAAACAGTTCCCTTCCACCAGCGAGTTGCCAACGCCGGACACCAGTCCGCCCGCAAGCCCGGCGCTCGCACCAGACACTGCACCCGCCAAAAAGCCTGTGGATGACACGCCGCCCGACATACCGGCAGCTCCTTGCCAAAAATTGCCGCCCGTCATGGCTACGTTCACGCCGCCCGCCACGCCGGTTGCCACAGCGGCAGCAGCTGCCCCCGTGACAAAATAGCCAAGGCCGTTGGCGTTGAAGCGAAAACCGTGTGAGGCCCAATTCACAACACCGCCAATGGCTGCACTGATGGCTAACTCCCAAAACTCACCACTTGGGTCTGTGTATTTCAACGGGTTGTTCAAGCAATAGGTATAGCGGTTATAACTTTGCGCATCTGTTGGAGTCTGCACATAGTTGTCCGGGCTGAAGAACACGCCAAGCGCAGGGTCGTACAGGCGACCGTTCATGTTGATGACACCAAAGTCATCAAGCATCTCATGACCTGTGTATCCACGGATCAAGCCGATGTCGTTCTTCCTGATGGTTTGCTTGCCCCATGCGTCATATTCAGCGTCAAACACCTTGTTGGCATTCTCGTCAAAGACGGAAAGAATGTTGCCTTGGTAATCGGTAAAAATGTATGCAGCTCTCTTGTGCAAAGTCTTCATCTTTTTGTTATTTTCCATGTTGAGGGCGTGCCATTAATCGTTATGGTCAACAGGTAAACACCACTGGAGCGGTCTGACAGCTTGACAAGACATTCGGCGCTCTCCACCGCAGCCTCATAGATTTTTGCGCCAGCAGAAGTGTAAATGGATATGTTGCGCTTGTCTCCCTCCTTGACATTCAGGAAAACGACTTTGATGTTTCCGGTGGAATTGTCCGTGATGATTTGCACTGAACGTTCGTCTATGCTGTCCCATAACGATGAAGTCTTTGGCTTTTTTGCCGATTTCAGAGGTGGGGCGACATTCAGTTCTTTTTTCACCCGATTGCCAGCCGCATCATAAGCGAATCCGACTCTGTTTTGCGACAGTGTGGGTAAAGGCAAAAAACAAAAAAGTAAGCATGCAATCAATACCCTTTTCATAAGGCTTCAAGTTTAGGTTTGACATCAGGAAACGTTCATTTACTCTTCGCTTGCAAATGTACATAATATTTTTGAGAGCGATTGTGTTTCCTGCTAAAACCATCCGATTTTTGTTTCTTTTTCACTAAAAACTTCTCCCAGACAAAGTTGATTATCCCGAACCGGGGTGCTTTTTATTCAACTTTCGGATTTGGGAAAACGGACTGCACTCGGCTCTGCCGCTTGCGTAAGCAAGAAAGCCCAATCAGTACACAGTCCTGGACTATGGAAATATATGGCTTTCAGCCAATTCGCCAAATCAAAGACTTGAGTCAGTTATCTGTATAAAAACATCAAGAAATCGCGCATTTGCAACCAAGCTCAATCGTGGTTGCAAATACGCGATACTACAACAATGTATTATCCGAAATGTTACCCTACAATAGGCTTATACTTCGGCACCAGGGTCTTCATGATGATCCAACCGGCCATATAAGCCACGGCGCAGAAGCAAAACACAATCATGTAGCCGGCCGGCTTGCCCTCGAAGCCAAGGAACGCGAAGGCGCTGCCCTGCTGCTGGGCGTAGCTGAAGAGATAGCCCGAGCCCGTGTTGATGGCCCACGAGGAGATGCCGCCCGCCATGGTGCCCACTCCCGTGATGGTGGCCACGGCCGAGCGGGGGAACATGTCGCCAATGGTGGAATAGAGATTGGCCGACCAGGCCTGATGGCCTGCACCTGCGAGACCGATGATGATGGCTGGCCACCATGCCGGATCGATGGGGCTACCCTGCCAGCTGGCCAGGGGCTGGGCCACCAGGGCGAGCAACGGCAAGAGGGCAAAGATGAACATGGCACGCATGCGACCCGAGTAGGGCTCCATGCCACGGTGCTCCACAAAATACTTGGGGATGTAACCACCCACAATGCTCAGCACAGTGACAATGAGGTAAAGCACGAAGATGAGCCACTGGCCCATGGTGGTGCTGGAGGCATAGCCAAACTGGTCGGAGAAATAGGCCGGGGCCCAGAAGAGATAGAACCACCACACACCGTCGGTCATAAACTTGCCCATGATGAACGACCACGTCTGCCGATAGGTAAAACAACGCAGGAAAGGCAGCGTGGGGCCGTCATCGGTGGTCTTGGAGGCCACTGCATCCGCAGCGTCGTCTTGCAGGATGTAGGCCAACTCAGCCTCGTTCACATGCTTGCACTGGCGCGGCTTGTCATAGGCAAACACCCAGAAACCCATCCACACAAAGCCGATGCCACCAATGATGATAAACGCGCTCTCCCACCCCAGGTGATTGGCCAGCACGGGGATGGTGAGAGGTGCGATGAGGGCGCCGATTGATGCGCCCGAATTGAAGATGGCAGTGGCGAAAGCCCGGTCCTTCTTAGGGAAGAACTCGGCCACGACCTTAATGGCCGAAGGGAAGTTGCCCGATTCACCGGCTGCCAGCACAATACGGCAGAACATGAAAAGGTAGACGCTCACGGTGGAGATCATCAGTGCCATCTGCGAGCCGGCCTTGACAGCCCGGAGGGCATCCACGCTTTCGAGGCCCACATACTGCATGGCCACCCAGCCACACACGGCATGCAAGCAAGCGCCAAGCGACCACACGAAGATGGCAATCAGATAGCCGCGCTTGGTACCCAGACGGTCGATAAACTTGCCCACAAACAAGCTGAAGAGGGCATAAAAAAAGGAGAAGGCACCCGTGATGTTGCCATAATCGGCATCCGTCCAGTGGAACTCCGGAGCGATGAAGTCTTTCCATGTCAACGAGAGCACCTGACGATCCATGTAATTGATGGTCGTGGCGAAAAAGAGCATGGAACATATCACCCAGCGGTATTGGGAAATCTTGGTTTTGGTGATAGACATTTCGAAAAAATAGATGTTAGGTTTTTGTACGCCATCTTTTCCCGATGGCTGGGAAGAAAAAGCAAGAGGATGTGCGGGCAACACCGAACACTCGCGGCCAATAGGCGCAGCAGAGCGTAAACGGGTGATGTCGGCACATCCTTTGAAAGATTATTCGAGTGAGGGGATGGGGGCCACCTGCATGTCGGTGTAGACGAGGTTCTCGCCAGCCATTCCCCAGATGAAGGTGTAGTTGCTGGTGCCAGCGGCGCAATGGATGCTCCACTGCGGGGCAATCACAGCTTGCTCGTTGTTCATCCAGATGGGACGAGTCTCCTGAGGCTCACCCATGACGTGGAGAATCTTCTGACCCTGAGGCACCTTATAATAGAGGTATGCCTCCATGCGACGCAAGTGAGTGTGGGCAGGCATGGTGTTCCACACACTACCGGGCTTGAGCTCGGTGATGCCCATCTGCAACTGGCAGGTCCTGACACCCGCCACTCCATCGATGATCATCTGGTGGATGACACGGTCGTTGGACTCCTCCATCTTGCCCGCCTTGATGTTGTTGGCCTCCTTCAGCGTGACCTTCTTGGTGGGATAGGTGGCGTGGGCGCAAGCCGAATTAAGATAGAACTTGGCGGGCTCAGCTGCGTTCTTGCTGGCCACCACGATATCCTTGGCGCCACGGCCCACGTAGAGGGCGTCCTGGAAGCCCAGCGTATAGCTTTTGCCATCGACGGTCACCGTGCCTTCACCACCAATGTTGATGATGCCCAGTTCGCGGTTGTCAAGGAGGTTGCGGCCATTCGTACCCTTGCTCTCGTCGACGTAGAGGGGAGCGATGGATGTGAGCTTCAGCGGTGTGGCAGTGGGCTCGGCGCCACCAATGAGGAAGCGGTCATAGAACGTGTAAGTCCAGTTGACCTCGCCAGGTGCGAACACTTTCTCGATGAGATACTCCTTGCGCAGGCGGTCGGTGGTGTAGTGCTTGGCATCCTCAGGACCAGTGGCCCAACGCACATTGTAATGGGTGTAGGCGTTTTCGGCCTTCACCTCGTAACCCTTGGAACAACATCCCTGTGAGAAACCAGACAGGGCGAAGCAACAAAGTGCTACGGTAAGAATGAATTTCTTCATGATTATGATGTTTGTTTTGTTTGTTTTACGTTCAAGTTGTTCACGCTTCATTGTCTGTCAGTATTGAGCTTTTCCAGGGCTGTCTCACGCTCCTCACGTGTAATAAGCATGCGGTTCCAGAGCATCATGGCCACAGCTACCACGGCAAGGGCGACGATGCCTACATACTTGCCATACTTGCAAGCGGCAAAAATGACATAGCCATAAAGCGAACTGGCGAAGTCCATGCTACCTGCCATGAATCCATCAGGCACTTTGGAGGCCTGATCACCAGTGTCAGCATAAACCGCCTGGGCGGCACTCGTGAAGTCGGGCGCCATGGACGTAACAAACCACAGGCCGACCACCAAGGCTACCAGACCGATGATGAACGTGCGCACCACATTACCCTTGGTATAGGGCAACATCAGTGGGAAGAGGTAGAACAGACCAGCCAAAGAGGCCAAGGGCAAGAACTGGTTGCCGGGAAGGAACACGGCCACAAGCAGATATACGGGGATGAGCAACAGCGTGCAGACCAATGACGTGGGGTGGCCAATGACGAGCGCTGGGCTCATGCCGATGAACACCTGCTTGCCATGGAAGCGGCGGTTGACGAGTTCCTTGGTCTTCTCAGAGATAGGCATCAAGCCATCGATGAACAACTTGGTGATGCGGGGGATGAGTTCCATCACGGCTCCCATCGTCACACCGAGGGCGAGTATCTTTTTCACATCGAGCTGGGCCACAAGGCCGATGAGCACACCGACGATAACACCCAGCACCAGGGGCTCACCCAGCACGCCAAACTTCTTCTTCAGGCCCTCAGCATCTATGTCAAGCTTGTTGAAACCGGGTATCTTCTCCAGCAGCCAATCGATGCACAAGGCAAAGGGAATGAAACTCTGGCAGAAAGGCTGCGGCACGGAGATGCCGTCCATGCCCTCATAATAGCCTTGGAACTTACGGGCCGAGCGGTCGGCGACAACCAATGTGATGACATAGCAGACAATGGCTGCCACATAGCCCCAGACAAGTTGCTTGTCGAAGATGAAGTAGGCCACGGCTCCAATGAAGGCAAAGTGCCAATAGTTCCAAAGGTCGATGTTCACCGTGCGTGTGGTCTTGGTGACCAGCATCAGCAGGTTGATACCCAGGCAGACGGGGATGATCAGAGCACCGACGGCCGTGTTGTAGGCCACCGAGGCGGCAGCCGGCCAACCCATGTCAAACACCTTCAGGTCGAGGTGGTAGAGGCTCGAGATGAGGTCAAGCGGGTCCTTGAAATTGGTGGTGAGCAGACCGGTAACAATACCCAAGCCCACAAAACCCACTCCGACAAAGAGCCCTGACTTCAGAGCCTTGCCAAACTTCATGCCTATGCACAGACCGATGATGGTGAAGATGATAGGCATCATCACGCTTGCTCCCAAGCTGATGATATACGTAAAAACATTTTCCATACGTTGTTATTGTCAAAATGCGAATCAGTATCGGTAGATTCCTAATATGAGATATGGCGCAAATTTACAAAAAAAACTTGTAAATCCGCGCCATATCGCTGGGTAAATTAGGCTTTCGGCCCTAAATTGTCATTGTCATCCCCCTAAAAGCCGGAGACACGCTTCAGTCTTGGAAATAGACGCGCTTCACACGGTTGCTGATGCCCGTGAGCACCTCATAAGGGATGGTGTCGAGCACATCGCTGAGCACCGTGACCGGCAGGTCATCACCAAAGATCTCCACACTGTCGCCCTCTTTGCAGTCGATGCCCGTGACATCGATCATCGCCACATCCATGCAGATGTTGCCGACATACTCGGCGCGCTGGCCATTGACCAGGCAATAGCAGTGGCGGTTGCCCAGGTGGCGGTTCAAGCCATCGGCATAGCCGATGGGGATGGCGGCTATGACGCTGTCATGGTCTATCTTGCCCTTGCGGCTATAGCCCACCGTGTCGCCAACGGGCACATGTCGAAGCTGGAGGATGGTGGTCTTCAGAGTTGACACATTATTGATGACGGAATTGTCGCGCGGGTTGATGCCATACAGACCCAGACCCAGGCGACACATGTCGAGCTGGCGCTCGGGGAAGTGCTCAATGCCGGCAGAATTGTCGATATGGCGGAGAATCTTATGGTCGAAGGCAGCTTGCAACTGGCGACTGCCCTTGTCGAAGAGTTCAAACTGATGGGCAGAGAAGTCGTCAAAGCTATCACTGTCGGAACCGACGAAATGCGAGAACACCGAGCGCGGGATGATGGCGTTCTGCCGCTTGAGGCGCTTGATGAGCTCTTCCATGTCGTGCTCCGGGTCGAAGCCCAGGCGGTGCATGCCCGTGTCGAGCTTGATGTGGACCGGATAGCCTGTGATGCCCTCGGCCTCAGCGGCCTTCACCAGGGCATCGAGCAAGCGGAAGGAGTAGACTTCCGGCTCCAGATCGTTGTCAAACATGGTCTTGAACGCCGACATCTCCGGATTCATGATCATGATGTTGCTGGTGATGCCGTTGCCTCTCAGCATGGCACCCTCGTCGGCCACAGCCACAGCCAGGTAGTCAACGCGATGGTCTTGCAGGGTCTTGGCTATCTCCACACTGCCCGCACCATAGGCATCGGCCTTGATCATGCAGACAAGCTTGGTCTCGGGCTTCATGAACGAACGATAGTAATTGAGGTTGCTCACCACAGCGTTGAGGTTCACCTCCAGCACGGTCTCGTGCACCTTCTGCACCAATAGCTCCGTGATGCGGTCAAAGCCAAACTGGCGGGCACCCTTGATGAGGATGACCTCATTGCGCAAGCTCTGGAACACATCGCTATGGATAAACTCGCCAACGGTCGTGAAGAACGACTTGTCTGCCACCTGGATCTCATCCTTTTGAGCCGAGATGACCGGACCGATGCCGATAAACTTCTCCACGCCACGCTTGTGAACCAAGTCGCTCACCTCACGATAGAGCTGTGCGGGAGCCATGCCGCTCTGCATGATGTCACTCAAGATGAGCGTACGCGTGCGCCCCTTGTGGTCGGGACGGCGGTTCATGAAGTCAAGCGCTATGTCGAGAGAGTTGAAGTCTGAATTATAGGAATCGTTGATGAGCGTGCAACCATGACGCCCCTCTTTCACCTCAAGGCGCATGGCCACAGGCTCCAACTGCTGCATGCGTTCATCGAGCTGGTCGGGTGTCAGGCCCAGTCGCAAGGTGACAATGGCGCACACCAACGAATTGGACACGCTGGCCTCGTCGATAAAGGGAATGCTGAACCGCTTTTCTTCACCTCCTTTATATATATAAGTGACAGTGGTTGCCGACTCCTTTTTCTCCACACCCTTGATGTACATGGGGGCCTTCTGATCCCTGCGCGACCAATAAAGCTTCTCGCCCTTATAGTCTAAGGTGGCGAAGACAGAAGTCACAAGCTCATCATCACCATCGTAGACGGCCACCTCCGCATCGTGGAAGAGCACCAGTTTCTCACGACACTTCTCCTCCATCGACTGGAAGTTCTCCTGGTGGGCGGTTCCCAGGTTGGTGAGCACCGCTATGGTGGGTTGGATGATATCGCGCAAGGCGAGCATCTCTCCGGGCTGGCTGATGCCGGCCTCAAACACGCCCACCTGGGTCTGTTCGTTCATCAGCCACACCGACAGGGGAACGCCAATCTGCGAGTTGTAACTGCGAGGGCTGCGGGTGACAGTCATGTCGGCAGACAGGATCTGGTAAAGCCACTCCTTGACCATGGTCTTGCCATTGGAGCCAGTGATGCCCACAACAGGGATATTGAACTCATCGCGATGGCGCTCGGCCAAACGCTGCAGGGCCTCAAGCGTATCGACCACCTTGAGGAAGTTGGCCTTCGGGTAGGTCTTTTCATAGTTGTCGGGCACATCGCACACAACAAAGTTTCTGACGCCACGGCGGTAAAGTTCGGGAATATAATTGTGTCCATCGTTGCGACCGGACTTCAAAGCGAAGAACAAGGTTTCTTCCGGGAAACAAAGAGAACGGCTGTCGGTTAACAAAAAGCCAACCTTGGCATTCTCATTGCCAAAGCGGCGCGCACCAATGAGTGTGGTTATCTTTTCAATTGTGTAAACCATGATTGTAACTTATATTGGGAGCAAAGTTAATAAAAATGTTGGAAATGAAATCAATCATCATCAAAAAGTTTCAGAATATGCTTGGCTCCGTGCACACACACAAAGAGCAACCCTTCCATGAAGAAGAATTGCTCTTTGCTAACAGGATGTTTTTTAGCCCCCCTAATCCATGGGGTGAAGCCTGAGCCACAGGGCTGCGGCCCTTTCTCGTCGAAATCCTCCTATTCGAATTTCCCTCCAGAGACCATGTCGGCACGACCTTTACAGGCCCGGCTTGGAGACAAGCACCTGCGCCTTGGCGTTACTGTAATTGGAAGGGATCTCGAAAGTCACGCCATTGTAAGAGGCCGTCGTGCCCGCCTTGATGACTTGCGCCTTGTAGGTCTTGTAGCCTTGCGTGCCGCCTGTGGGCTCGCATTTCTTGCCACCGATGGCCATCAGCGTGCCGCCATTGACCAGGAGTGAGTAGTCAGTGCTCAGCGAGCGTCCATCTGAAGAAGCCGCCACAAACACCTGGCCTCCGTTTATCTGGATGTCTCCATCCGTCTTCACGGCATGGGGCTTGGTGTCAAGGGTGTTGTATTGGTAGAGAGCGCCAGTCGCAACCACCGTCAACTCACCGTTGTCCACCACGACGCCCAGGTCAGCATTGATGCCTTTGGCACCGGCTCCCTCCGCGTTGAGCGTGAGATCGCCGCCCTTCATGACAAACAGGCCTGCCGTCTTGAGCGTTGACACGCCACTGATATCGTTCACCGTAGCGTCATAATAAGCCGCCCCGGTTGTTGTAGCCTTGACCACGCCACCCGTCATGGTGATGGTGCTGTCGGCTTTCAGTGCCTTGGAGCCTTCGCCAGTGGCCTTGACCGTCACCTCTCCACCGCTCAGGATGAGCTGGCCATTGTTGTCACCACCTTTTCTCTTGGCTCCCACGTCAATGCCGTCACCCTCTGAGACGATGGAAAGCGAGCCGCCACTCATCTGGAAGTACTCATTGACATGGAAGCCGTCGCCCTTCGCGCCTGCCACGGTCACCGAACCACTCACAAGGCGAGTGTACTCGTCGGAGAAGTAGCCATGGCGGCAATTGCCCGTGATGGAGAGCGTACCGCTGCCTGTCAAGTCCACATGGCCATTGACATAGAAGCAAGCTTTCTGCGAGCCCGTGACAGCATCCGACAAGACATTGGTGCCCACGAAGTTGACTTGAATCTTCTTGCCGTCATCGATGGTGACGGCACCGCCCTTGGCACTGGCCAGTGAGAGATTGTCAAGCGTGAACGACGCCTTGCCTTCGCCGTCCATGTAGAAGGAGCCGTCGGTGCTCGTTCCTGTCAGCGTGTAGCTGATCTCATCCGTATAGGTAGAGTCTGCGACGATGCGCACATCTGCGCCCTCGGCCGTGACGGTCACATGCTGGGCCAAGTTGCCAGCCACGGTGACCTGTGCCGCGGAGCCCTGATAGTTCACGGCAATGGTGTTGTCAGCCACATGGCTGTCGTCTACCGTAACACTGGTCACATCCGCCAAGGTGTAGGTCTTCCCCTGAACCGTAAGCGTGGTACCGTTTCCAAAGAGCATCTGTCCGGTCTGCGCTGCCGAATGGGCATAGGTGACTTCTCCCACCTTGACATTCAAGGTCTGCGCCGACACAAACTGAGACACTGGGGCAAAGAGCAACAACAGCGTGGCAATGCGCTTGCCAAGCGTCAGGCCACAAGCGATATGAGAGCTTAGACTGTTCATTTCACTTCCATTTTATAGGTTTTACTTGCGGACTTCACTATGTACAGGCCTTTTTTCAAGCTACTTCTCATGGCCTGCCTATTTCTGAAGGTGCCCACGCGCTGTCCCGCCAGGTTCACTACGGTCAGCGGCTCATCGCCATCAGCCTTCACCTCCGACACGCCAGCCGGCTCCGCCGAGAAATACATCTTCTCCAGTTCCGCCAGCGGAAGGCTCACCTGCTGTCCGTTCTGCGAGACCAAAGCCTTGCCATCAGCGAACGTGATGGTCAGTCCTTCAGCCTGGAACGACTGTTCCACCTGGTTATGGTTGGTAAACGTCAGATAGGCATACGCGCCATCTGCGTGCGCTGCAAGGGTCATAAGACATCCGGCAGCAAGGGTCAGTATCTTTTTCATTTGTTCAGGATTAATAGTGGTTTCTAATTTAGCAAGTTTTACCGTAGGGAAGCGCCACCTTCCTTCGTGTCGCAGGAACAACTGGGAGAAAACACCCCTCCGTCTCTCGTCATTGCGGGTAGACAAGGTTTTCCTCACCGATATTCATCAGCACCTCATCGAGGTATTTGCGTGCCTCCCACCGTGCCATGGGCAGGTCATGGAGCAACCAGTTGCCGCAGTCACGCGGAGCAGCACCCGGAATGTCGCCCTCATAATCAGCGACAAATCGGAACGTACGCCGCATCAGGTCGACTATGTCACGTGACTCCAGATCGCCACGAAGGAGCAGGTAGTTGCCTGTCAGGCAACCCATGGGACCCCAATAGATCACACGGTCTTTCCACTCGGGGTCATTGCGGAGGAAGGTGGCGGCGAGATGTTCCATCGTGTGGATGGCCCCGTTGTGGAGCACGGGCTCGCGGTTAGGTTCCTTCATGCGGATGTCAAACGTGGTCACCACTTCATTGCCTACAACGTCTTTGCGACTGACATAGATGCCACGCAACAACTTCTCGTGATTGATTGTAAATGAGGGTATCTTATTCATAATAGTTGATTGTCTATTTGTTTTTTATATGGGGCCTATCCGAGGTAGTGCAAACGCCAAGCCGATACGGACAGGCATGCTTTGTTTCAAAAGTCCGAAGGCTCACGCCAGCAATGCCTGCAGGTAATGACGTGTGATTTCGAAGCTACCTTCAGCCATACGGTTCCAAAAGTCGAAATACTGCGCACCCTTGTTGTCCTTGAGCGGCACATCACTGATGATGCGGAAGGAGATGAAGGGCGTGTGATAGATGTGGCAGGTCTGCGCAATGGAACAGCTTTCCATGTCGACGGCCATGGCATCGGGGAAGTCGGACAATATCTCGCGCATCTTCCCGCGGGAGTCGACAAACCACTCGCCGCTGACCGTCAAGCCACTTCGCACTGCCGTGCCGTCGACCACGCCATTGAGTGACAAGGCTTTGTTGACCAGATCCTTGGGACAGGCAAACCGAGGGGGCATGCCCATGATCTGACCACGTTCCACCTCTTCGCCGCAATAGGCGTCATGGTAGGCACACTCCGTGGCGACCACCACGTCGAGGGGATTGAGCGACACATCGGCGCCGCCAGCCACACCGGTCGACATGACCAGGTCAGGGGCATAGCAGTCTATCATCTCCACTGCGCCTATGGCGGAGTTGACCTTTCCGATGCCACACTGCTGCAAGATAATCTCTGCACCCTCCATGGTGCCGATGACAAAGTCCTTGTGGTGGCGACGCTCCGTGCGGCAATCGTCAAGCAAAGTCCTCAGTTGCGCGAACTCCTTGTCCATCGCAACGATAATTCCAATCTTTTTCAACACAATCTATGATATATTGTCGCAAAGTTACAAAAAAAGGATGGTTCATTTCCCTTTTTGCTATTAATTTCTAACCTTTCAGCAAAAATATTCTTACCTTTGCGCAAAGAATACATAAACGTTTATAGCCATCTTATGAAAACATTGAAGAAATGCCTGCCAGACATCCTGGCAGTCGTGCTTTTCGCAATCATTTCTTTGGTCTACTTTGCACCGGCCGACCTTGACGGGCGCATCCTCTACCAGGACGACCACTCCGCAGGGCGTGGTCTCGGACAGGAGGCCAGCGAGTATTACCAAAGTACCGGCGAGCGCACACGTTGGTCCAACTCCGCATTCGGCGGCATGCCCACGTATCAGACCTCGCCTTCTTACCACAGCACCGACTTGCTCGACAAGGCCATGAGCCTCTACCACCTGTGGTTGCCCGACAACGTATGGTACTTGTTTGCCTATCTCCTGGGCTTCTACATTCTGCTCCGGGCTTTCGACTTCCGTCAGCACCTGGCAGCCTTAGGTTCCATCGTATGGGCCTTCTCCAGCTATTTTCTCATCATCATTGCCGCCGGACACATCTGGAAGGTGATGGCGCTGGCCTACCTGCCGCCAATGATAGGCGGCTTGGTGCTGGCCTATCGGGGCAAATACTTGGGCGGCTTCATCATCACGGCACTCTTCACTGCGTTTGAGATCAAGGCCAACCATGTACAGATGACCTATTATTATTTCTTCGCCATTCTCTTCATGGTCATCGCTTGGCTCGTGGATGCCATACGCAACCACAAGATGGCTCGCTTCTGGAAAGCCACTGGCGTGGCCGTGGCGGCGGCGGCCATCGGCATATGCATCAACCTGTCAAACCTCTACCACACGTGGGAATACTCCAAGGAGAGCACACGTGGCAAGAGCGAACTGGTGAAAAAGAACACAAGCAACCAGACGGACAGCGGCCTCGACCGCGACTACATCACACAGTGGAGCTATGGGCGCAGCGAGACGTGGACACTGCTCGTGCCCAACGTGAAGGGCGGTGCCAGCGTTCCTATGGCTGCCAACAGCAAGGCCATGGAAAAGGCTGACCCCAACTACATGCAGGCTTACCAGAGCCTGGGACAGTATTGGGGCAACCAGCCGATGACGAGCGGCCCTGTCTATGTGGGCGCTTTCGTGCTGATGCTCTTCGTATTGGGACTGTTCATCGTGAAGGGTCCCATGAAGTGGGCGTTGCTGGCCGCCACCATCCTGTCCATCCTGCTGTCATGGGGACGCAACTTCATGGGCTTCACCAACTTCTTCATCGACTATGTGCCGATGTACGCGAAGTTCCGAACGGTGGCTTCCATCCTCGTCATCGCCGAGTTCACCACCCCACTGTTGGCCATGATGGCCTTGAAACGCATTGTCGACGAGCCTGACATCCTGGCCAAGAAGGCCCGTTGGGTCTACGTGAGCTTTGCGCTCACAGGTGGCGTGGCATTGCTCTTCTGGCTGGCACCGGGCCTGTTCTTCTCGCAGTTCATCTCCACCAATGAGACGTTGCAGTTCACGCAGATTGCCCAGCAGAGCCCCGAGGCCGCCCAGTTCATCAATGGTCTCAAGGACAATCTTGTCGGTGTGCGCAAGTACATCCTGTCAGCCGACGCGCTCCGCTCGTTCGTGATTGTGCTCATTGGCCTGGTCCTGCTGTTGCTCTACAGGTTCAAGAAGCTCAGCGCCCAGTTCCTCGTAGGCTGCATCGCCCTGCTCTGCCTCATCGACATGTGGCAGGTGGACAAGCGTTACCTCAACGATGACATGTTCGTGGAGAAGAGCGTGCGCGACACGCCACAGCAGAAGACGGCCACCGACGAGATGATTCTCAAGGACAAGGGGCTCGACTACCGCGTGCTCAACCTGGCAGGCAACACATTCAACGAGAACAGCACGTCTTACTACCACAAGAGCATCGGTGGCTACCACCCAGCCAAGTTGCGCCGTTACCAGGAGCTCATCGATGCCTACATCAGCCCTGAGATGCAGAAGCTCATGCCGGCCGTGGCTGCCGCCGGTGGCGACATGACCAAGGTGAACGGCGACTCCCTCTTCTCGGTCATCAACATGCTCAACACGAAATACTTTATCGTGGGCCTGCAGAACAACCAGACCGTACCTATCCAGAACCCATACGCCTACGGCAACGCTTGGTTTGTGGACAAGGTTGACTATGTGGACAACGCCAACCAAGAGCTCGACGGTATGGCACACATCAACCTCCGTCACGAGGCCGTGGCCGACAAGCAGTTTGAACAGCAGCTGGGCAAGGCTGTCAAGCAAGGTTCTGTGGCCCTGGCCACGCTGAAGAAGTATGAGCCCAACAACCTGGTCTACGAGGTCAACTCCGACAAGGGTGGCGTGCTCGTCTTCTCCGAAATCTACTACCCGGGATGGACGGCCACCGTCGATGGACAGCCTGTGGAGCTGGGCCGTGTCAACTACGTGTTGCGCGCCATAAGCGTCAAGCCGGGTAAGCACCAGGTGGTGCTCGACTTCCACCCGGCATCCATCCGTAGAACGGAGGCGGTTGCCTATACGGCCTATGCCATCCTTGCGGTACTGGCCATCTTCGGCATCTTCGTGGAGTGGCGCAAGAACAAGCGCTCTGGGGGTTCTCCCGACAAGGAATAAGCCTTTCTCCACACCACACACTTTCAGAGGGCAAGCCAATCACTTGCCCTCTATTCTTTCGAAACCTATCTTAAAACCTAAATTATGACTACCCAAAAGACCTTACTTATCTTGGCCGCCCTCGGCTTGGCCTCCACTGCCACAGCCCAGCAGACGCGGCTGTCGTCCAGCATCTACCTGGTGCCACAGGCACAGACGGATGTTGTCATCCCTTTCCGCCCCACCGACGAGGGGATCAAGCTACCCGTGCGCTGGGGAATGGACGTGGCATGGAACAACGAGCAGAACATGCGCAAGGGCATCAACTTCATCGGAAAGAACAACCTGAGCATTGCCCGAAGCAGCTTCCAGATGAACCAACAGCTCGTCGGTGACACAGCGCTCACCACCTCGCAAATGCAGACACTGCGCGACCGCACCAACACCATCAACCTCATAAGCTCTGACGTGGACATCGTGCTCAACGCTGACCAGGGCGATGGCTCCACCAACTTCATCATTCCCTACTACTCATCCAATAATGTGGCCAACCCCACCCATTGGGCCAGGCTCATCGACGCCTCGGTGGCGTGGATGCAAAAAAACTATCCCAAGCATAAGATTGTGGCCGTGTCGCCCTTCAACGAGCCCGACTACACCCCATGGAATGAGGGCACGAAGGCCAACTTCAAGGAGATAGCCCGACAGCTCAAGGAGGACTACCCACGATTCAAGGACATCGCCATCACCGCAGGCAACACACTCAACAACGATGGGGCTGCGGACTGGTACAACGCTGTGAAGCCTTATGTCACCTGGGGCAACACACACCAACTCGCTGGTGGGTTCAACACGTTTGCCGACTTCTGGAAACAAGTGACCGACGAGGGCAACGTGGGCTACGCCGACGAGCTTCACAACGTGGGCGAAGCGATGATTGCCGCCAACTATGGCATGACAATCGGCATCTGGTGGGGCTTCGACAGCCGTGCCCGCGGTGAGTTCTGCCAGATCAGCAACCACGGTTCGCAATTGGCCTACGGCGAGGACCGTGCCCACTGGACAGCGGCTTCCGTCTATCGCAACAATGACACGCAAGACCTGCGGGCCTTCATCGGCGGCAGCGAGCGACAGGCCAACAACTCATCATACCTCTTCGTGTCACCCGACGAGGATGTCTACTTCGACACCCAGGGCCCCACACGCGCCTTCCGCATGGAGTATCCAGGCGGCACGGGCTACCAAAATGGGCAGACCAACGCCGAACGGGTCTACAATGTCTACCGGGGCGAGGACGTGCCGCCTGTGGAAATCGCGGCTGGCCGCTACAAGCTTATCAACTATGCGTCGCGTATGACCATTGTCGGCAACACATCATCGGGTAGCGAGCTCACGCCCAAGCGCTACTCACAGTTCTCGGATGTTCCCCCACTCGCCCAATGGGACGTAGCGCCTGCCAGCTCCCGCATCGGCGGCGACTACAGTTTCTTCACGTTCACCAATGCACAGAACAAGATGCACATGAACGTGCTCAACAACTCCACACAACCCTTCGCCCACATCATCGCTTACAACGCCGGCAATGCCAGCAACGAGCAGTGGTCTGTCGAGTACGCGGGCAAAGGTTACTATTATCTACGCAACCGCGAGTCAGGCCTCTACCTGTCGCTTCACAACGAGTCGGCAACCTATTTCGTCCAGAAGACATTGGCTTCATCCGCAGTCGACCGTAAGTTGCAGATGTGGCGGTTCATTCCCGCCGACGCACCCGTGGAGAACGTTGCGCCCGCCGCACCGACAGCACTCACGGCCACAGCCCATGCGGCCAGCGTGAGCCTCACATGGACCGCCCCCACCGACAACGACGTGGCGAGCTATCTCATCGTGCGAGGCGATGCCGACGGCACCCATTGGAGCACCATCGCCCGTGGCATCACCGGCACATCGTTCACCGACAACACCTGCCGTCAAGGCCATGCTTATTTATATAAGGTGAAAGCCGTCGACCGCTCAGCCAACGTGTCGGAAGCAAGTGGTCCCGCACAAGCCACACCCACAGGCGATCGCGCCCTGGTGGCCAGTTGGCAGATGGAAGGCTCACTCCTCGACGAGACAGCCAACCTCATGGATGTCGCTTGCTCGGCCACGCCCCGCTACGTGACCGACCATCAGGTGGGCGACTCGGCCCTGCGTCTCTCCAACGCTTACCTGCGCTTGCCCTATGCGGTGGGCGACATGGACGAGATGACCATCGCCATGTGGGTGAAGTGGACCAACAGCGGCAGCAACTGGACGCGTCTCTTCGACTTCGGCAACGGCACCCAGCAATACATGTTCCTCACGCCGAGCAACGGCTCCACCATGCGTTTCGCCATCAAGAACGGCGGTGACGAGCAGATCGTAGACGCATCCTCCAAGTTGCAGGGCAGCAAGTGGCACCACGTGGCCGTAACACTCGGTGCGGGTAGCGCCACCATCTGGGTGGATGGCCAGGCGGTAGGTTCCTCCTCCATCTCCATCAAGCCAAGCGACATCCGTCCTGTGCTCAACTACATCGGGCGTAGCCAGTTTGTCGCCGACCCGCTGTTCAACGGCATTATCGATGACGTGCGCATCTACAATTATCCGCTCACAGCCGAGGAGCTGCAGGGCATCATCGGCAACCCCACGGCCGTCAGCCCCATCGAAGGCAATCACAAGGCGCCCGACGCTCCCATCTACGACCTGCAAGGCCGCCGTGTGTCACAGCCACAGCATGGCATATTCATCAAGAACGGACAGAAGATAGCCCGCTGACACGCTCGCCCCCTTTCTTTGCGACCGCCCTGCCCTCAGCCCCGGGATGCCTCCACGCGCAAGCTCCCATCCGCTGGCAGGGCGGTCGTCGCGTCTGGCTCTACACGACATCATGACCAATGAGGATTTTATTTTTTCAAAATCTGTCGACCAATCTTTCATGAAAAAGCTCAAAATCATGTAATTTTGCAGCAACTTTAAGACAAAGCAACCATGAAAAATCAGACAAAGGCCATCGACACACCGTTCTGTAAGCACGACGCCTACGGATCATTGAGCATGCCGGTCTACCACACGGCAGCCTACGAGTTTGACACAGCGGCCGACATGGCCGACGCCTTCACGGGACGGGTGGTCGCCCCCGACTATTCCAGAGTGATGAACCCCACGGTGATGTACCTGGAGGACAAGGTGAAGGCGCTTACTGGTGCCAGCCACGTTGTGGCTTTCTCATCGGGCATGGCCGCCATCAGCAACACGCTGCTGGCCCTTGCCGCCACTGGCAAGAACATCGTCACCTCGCGCCACATGTTCGGCAACACGTTCTCGCTCATCACACAGTCGCTCAAGCGCTTTGGCGTGGAGGCCCGTCCCTGCGACCTGCTCGACCTCGACGAGGTGAAGCGGCAGATTGACGACAACACCTGTTGTCTCTTCCTGGAGATCATCACCAACCCACAGATGGAGGTAGCCGACCTTCGCGAACTTGCGGCCATAGCCCATGCGCACCATGTGCCGCTGGTGGCTGACACCACGGTCATCCCATTCACACAGTTCTCCGCCAAGGCCCTGGGCGTCGACATCGAGGTGGTGTCGAGCACCAAGTACCTGTCGGGCGGGGCTACCACGCTGGGCGGTCTCGTCATCGACTATGGCACCGCGCCCGACTTCGGGCACACCATGAAAAACGAGATGCTCTTCAACTTCGGCGCGTACATGACGCCTCACGTGGCCTATATGCAGTCGCTCGGACTGGAGACACTCGACGCGCGCTACCGCGTGCAGAGCCAGAACACGCTGCGCCTGGCAGAGATGCTGCGCTCGCTGCCCGAGGTGAAGCGCGTCAACTACGTGGGACTTCCCGACAATCCTTACCACACCCTCGCCGAGAAGCAGTTTGGCAAGACGGCCGGTGCCATGATGACCATCGACCTCGAGAGCCGAGAGGCTTGCTTCAGCATGATAGACCACCTCCGCCTGGTGCGCCGTGCCACCAACCTCTTCGACAACAAGACACTGGCCATCCATCCGGCAAGCACCATCTTCGGCCTCTTCTCTGATGAGGAGCGGGCGGCCATGGACGTGCTCGACACCACCGTGCGCCTCTCCGTAGGACTGGAGGACATGGACGACGTGTTTGAGGACATCAAGCAAGCATTGAAAGCATAACCCAACAACACACAGCACAAATGTACGATTTCAACAAGATTATCGACCGCACGGGCAGCGGCGACCTGAAGCACGAGGTGCTCCAGGAGCGCTACGGACGGTCTGACCTGTTGCCACTATGGGTGGCTGACATGGATTTTGAGACACCGCAGTTTATCACCGACGCGCTCCGCAAGCGCCTCGACCACTCGCTCTTCGGCTACACCGTGGAGCCGAAAGACTACTGGCCCACCGTGCAGCGATGGCTCCACGACCATCACCAGTGGGACGTGAAGCGCGAGTGGCTCACCTACATACCCGGCATCGTGAAGGGCATCGGCATGGTGGTGAACGTCTTCACACGGCCCGACGAGAAGGTCATCATCCAGCCGCCTGTGTATCATCCCTTCCGGCTTACTCCTCAGGGCAACGGCCGCGAGGTGGTCTGCAACCCGCTCCACGAGAACGCGGACGGCACCTACTCCATGGACTTCGACAACCTGGCCCGCGTAGCCGACGACAAGTGCCGGGTGCTCATCCTCTCCAATCCACACAACCCGGCCGGCATCGTGTGGGACAAGGAGACGTTGGCGCGCCTGGCCGACTTCTGCTACGACCGCCACATCCTCGTCATCTCCGATGAGATCCACTGCGACATGGCGCTCTGGGGCAACAAACATGTGCCGTTCGCCATGGTCTCGGAGAAGGCGGCGCAGTGCAGCATCACGTTTGGCGCGCCGTCGAAGACGTTCAACATCGCAGGCATCGTGAGTTCCTACGCCATTGTTCCCAACGACGAGATACGCCAAAAGTTCTACTCATGGCTCACCGCCAACGAGCTCAACGAGCCCACCCTCTTCTCGCCCATCGCCACCATCGCCGCCTTCCAGCAGGGCGAGGAGTGGCGCAAGGCCATGCTCCGTTACGTGGAGGAGAACATTCTGTTTGTGGAAGACTTCTGCAAACAGCACATGCCCCAGATCAAGCCCCTGCGCCCCCAGGCTTCCTTCCTCGTGTGGCTCGACTGTCGCCAACTGGGTCTCAACCACGACCAACTCATTGACCTCTTTGTCAACAAGGCGCACCTGGCACTCAACGACGGCGAGATGTTCGGGCAGGGCGGAGAGGGTTTCATGCGGATGAACGTGGGCACGCCCCGCGCCGTCCTGGAGCAGGCGCTCCGCCAACTGAAAGCGGCTCTGTAACGTCACACACACTACCGCCCGGCTGTCAATCACACGACCAACACACACAAATGTTGGCGAAGAGATGACAACCGGGCGGTTTTGTTTTTTTCATCAAGCAGTTTGGGCATGATGGCTGTTTAGGAAGCATCATTCGCAAATAACTGCGGGCTGGACAAAAAGTTCATATAACAAGAAAGAGCTGAGTATTAACACATAAACTGCCATGAAACAAAGCCTCTTCATTATTCTATTGACATTATTATCCTTGACACATGTCGGCGCCCAAAACACCTATACAGCCCGCGTCGTGGACGCGAGCACTGGCGACGCACTGCCTATGGCGAGCGTCTACATCAGCGCCTCCCACTCCACCATCACCAACCAGGAGGGCGACTTCTCCATCGTGGCGCAACCCGAAGACGTGCTCCGCATCTCCTATGTGGGCTACAACGCCAAGAGCATCAAGGCAAGCGACTTGCGACGCAAGGTGGAGCTGAAACCTTTCACCAGGATGCTGCAAGGAGTGACCGTCACCCCCGTCGATGTCGTGGGGTTGCTCAAGAAGCTGGTGAAGAAACTCAAAATGGAGTATGCCC
>DJOV01000103.1:0-15804 GCA_002437285.1 Prevotella sp. UBA6429
TTCATGAAGAACAACGTGCGCTTCCGCGTCATCGGAGACGTGGGGCGGCTGCCCGCCGAGGTGCAACAGAAACTGCACGAGACCGAGCAACACACCGCCGCCAACACGGCCATGACCATGGTGGTGGCACTGAGCTACTCATCACGCTGGGAAATCACCGACGCCGTGAAGCAAATCGTGGACAAGGCCAACAGCCTGCCGGGGAGCGTGAAGCCTGAGGACATCACCGAAGACTACATCGCCAGCCACCTGCAAACCACCTTCATGCCCGACCCCGACCTGCTGATACGCACCGGAGGGGAGTGCCGCGTGAGCAACTTCCTGCTCTGGCAGATTGCCTACTCGGAGCTCTACTTCTGCGACACCTACTGGCCCGACTTCTCAGAGGCAGACCTGCAAAAGGCCATCGAGAGCTACCAGGGACGCCAGCGCCGATACGGAAAGACCGAGGCGCAAGTGGAAAACGAACAGTGACAAGACTAAGCACATAGCAAACACATAGGATGTACAATATCAAACATAAAGCTCTCTTGAGCCTCGCCCTGCTGGCCTGCTGCGCTGTCGGCAACGCACAGGACCGCATCGTCCACCCCGACATCACCTACGCCGGATCACCACGCGACGTGGTCATCGGCGGCATCAGCGTGTCGGGCATGGAGGGATACGAGGACTACATGCTCACCGGCATATCAGGACTGTCGGTGGGACAACACATCGAACTGCCAGGAACGGCCATCACCGACGCCGTGAAGCGCTACTGGAACCACGGACTGTTCTCCGACGTGCAGATCGCTGCCGACTCCATCGTAGGTGACAAGGTTTACCTGCACATCGCGCTCAAGGCTCGGCCACGCGTGTCGGAGATCAACTACATCGGACTGAAGAAGAGCGAGAAGCAGGACATGGAGCAGAAGCTCGGCATCCTCAAGGGCGGACAGATCACGCCCAACATGATCGACCGCGCCATCATACTGGCCAAGAAATACTTCGACGACAAGGGATTCAAGAACGCCGATGTCGAGATACAACAGCGCGACGACGTGGCCGCGAAAAACCAGGTCATCCTCGACGTCATCATCGACAAGAAGGAGAAGATGCGCGTGCGCCACATCACCATCGAGGGCAACGAGAAGCTCTCCGACCTGAAGATCAAGGGTGGCTTCCTGCGAAAGGGTGCCTTCGCCAAGACACACGAGGCCGGCAAGTTCGCCACGTTCCTCAAGGCCAAGAAGTTCACACCCGAGCGCTGGAAGGCCGACAAGGAGAAGCTCATCGAGAAATACAATGAGCTGGGCTACCGCGACGCCGTCATCCTCGGCGACAGCGTGTGGAACGTCGATCCCAAGCATGTCAACGTGTGGGTGAAGGTCGACGAGGGACAAAAATACTATGTGCGCAACATACAGTGGGTGGGCAACACCGTCTACAACTCCGACGTGCTGTCGCGGCTGCTCACGCTCCACAAGGGCAGCGTCTACAACCAGAAGCTCCTGGAGAAACGACTGACATCCGACGACGATGCCGTCAGCAACCTCTACTATAACAACGGCTATGTGTTCTCGCAGATCAACGCCACCGAGATCAATGTCGTGGGCGACTCCATCGACCTCGAGATGCGCGTCTACGAGGGACCGCAGGCGCACCTGAGCCATGTGCGCATCGCGGGCAACACGCGCTTGTATGAGAACGTGGTGCGACGCGAGCTGCGCACCAAGCCCGGTGACCTCTTCTCGCGTGAGGCGCTTATGCGATCGGCGCGTGAGTTGGCGTCAATGGGACACTTCGACCAAGAGAAGTGTATACCCGACGTGAGACCCAACACCGACGACGGCACCGTCGACATCAACTGGAACCTGGAGCAGAAATCGAACGACCAGGTGGAGTTCTCGCTGGGATGGGGACAGACGGGCATCATCGGCCGTGTGGGACTCACCCTCAACAACTTCTCCATGGCCAACCTCTTCGGCAAGAACAAGGCGCACCGTGGCGTGCTGCCCGTGGGCGACGGCGAGAAGCTCTCGCTTGGCGTGCAGACCAACGCCTCCTACTACCAGAGCTACAACCTCAGCTATTCCACCAACTGGTTTGGCGGAAAGCGACCCATACAGTTCTCAGTCGGCGCCTATTACTCCAAGTCGACCGACGTGTCGAGCAACTATTACAACACCGCCTGGCAGAACAGTTACATGAACTACCTGTACGGTTACAACAGCTACGGCTACAACTACTCCAACTACGAGAACTACTATGACCCCGACAAGTATGTCAAGATGCTGGGCGTCAACGTGGGATGGGGCAAGCGCCTGCGCTGGCCCGACGACTACTTCACGCTCTCCCTCCAGTTGTCGTACACTCGCTACATGCTGAAAAACTGGCGCTACTTCCTGCTCACCAACGGCAACTCCAACAACCTGAACCTGAGCATCGCGCTCAACCGCACGTCGACCGACAACCAACTCTTCCCGCGTCGCGGCTCGGAGTTCACGGCCAGTGTCACCGTCACGCCGCCCTGGTCGCTGTGGGACGGCAAGGACTACAAGAACCTCGCCAACGACATCCACTCGTCCAACTACGTGAAGGAGCAGCAAGACAAGTATCGCTGGATCGAATACCACAAGTGGAAGTTCAAGGCACGCACCTTCACCGCACTCACCTCGGCACAAAAGACCTTCGTGCTGATGACCCGTGTGGAGATGGGCTTGCTCGGCAGTTTCAACAAGTACAAGAAGAGCCCGTTTGAGACCTACTACATGGGCGGTGACGGCATGAGCGGCTACTCCTACGGATACGCCACCGAGACCATCGGCCTGCGCGGTTACGACAACGGTAACCTCACGCCCTACGGCTACGAGGGCTACGCCTACGACCGCTTCACGCTGGAGCTCCGCTACCCGTTCATGCTGGGCAACACCACGATCTACGGTCTGACCTTCGTCGAGGGCGGCAACGCCTGGAACGACACCAAGAAGTTCAACCCGTTCGACATGAAGCGCTCAGCCGGTGTCGGCGTGCGCATCTTCCTGCCCATGGTCGGCCTGATGGGTATCGACTGGGCCTACGGTTTCGACAAGTACTTCCTCGGACAGAAGCAGGGCGGCAGCCAGTTCCACTTCATCCTCGGACAGGAGTTCTAACGCAAGATACTCACGGATGGCAAGGTGGATAAGTCCACTTATGAGGACAATGCCTGTAACAAATGCGGAGATGAAACGTCAACATTCACGGGCACCACAATTCACCGACAACCAACAAAACAAAAAAACGACATGAAAACCATCAACCGTTATCATAAAAGGTGTGGCAGGCTGGCAAGCCTGCTCCTCCTCTGTCTCTTCGCCCTCATGCCCACAGGCAAGGCGCAGGCACAAAAGTTCGCGCTGGTCGACATGGAATATGTGTTGAAGAACATACCCGCCTACGAGCGGGCCAACGAGCAGCTCAACCAGGTGTCGAAGAAATGGCAGGCTGAGGTGGAGGCACTCAACACCGAAGCCTCAACGATGTACAAGAACTACCAGAACGAGGTGGTGTTCCTCTCGCAGGAGCAGAAGAAGGCCAAACAAGACCAAATCATGGCCAAGGAGAAGGAAGCCGCTGACCTCAAGAAAAAGTATTTCGGACCGGAGGGCGAGCTCTTCAAGAAGCGCGAGAGCCTCATGACACCCATACAAGAGGAAATCTACAATGCCGTAAAGGAAATCGCTGACCTACGAGGATACTCATTGGTCATCGACCGTGCGTCTGACACGGGCATCATCTTCGGATCGCCCAAGATAGACATCTCGCAGGAGGTGCTGCAGAAGTTGGGCTACTAAGAACAAACAAAACAAGAAAAATCATATCAATCAAAGACAAAAACATGAAAAAGCTTTTATTATTGATCATGCTGATGGCTCCGTTGGCCACGTTCGCACAGAAGTTTGGCAAGGTCGACTCACAGACCATCTTCAACGCCCTGCCTGAGGTGGCCAAGGCCAACGGCGAGTTCCAAGCCCTGCAGAAGCAGAAGCAGAACGAGCTCGAGAGCATGCAGAAGGAGTTCCAGCGCCAGCTCGACGACTACCAGCAGCACAAGAGCACGATGAACCAGACGCAGCAGGAGCAGAAGGAGACGGAGCTCACCAACCTCAGCCAGAAGATTCAGCAGGCCGGACAGGACGCCCAGACTGAGCTTCAGAAGAAGCAGCAGGAGCTGATGCAACCCATCCAGACCAAGATCATGAACGCCATCACCAGCGTCGGCAAAGCTGGCGGCTACACGTTCATCTTCGAGGATGGCAGCGCTCCCTACATGGGCACAGCCGTCGAGGATGTGACCAGCAAGGTGCAAGCTGAGATTGCCAAGATGAAGTAAGCGCACCCGCACAACCCATTAACCATCCGCCCGCAGGAATAGGTGATCACCTGCTCCTGCGGGCGATTGCCTTTTCTCAACACCTAATCTTCACACGATGAAACGACTTCTCCTATCTTTTCTCATCGCAACGGCTGCCACACAGGCCTTCGCGCAGGGCAATGCGACTGTGACCGCTGCCGCCAACGAGACCCCAGCCACCGGCACCGACGCTGCCGTACACGCTTCCCACACCAACGTGCAACCCTTCCGCTTCGGCTACTTCAGCTACCAGAAGACATTTGAGGCCATGCCCGACCATGTCATCGCGCAGCGCAACATCGAAGACCTCAAGGCCAAATACGACAAGGAGATGAAGCGCGTGGAAGAGGAGTTCAACCAGAAATACGAGTTGTTTCTCGACGGTCAACGCGACTTCGCGCCCTCCATACGCCACAAGCGCCAGGCCGAGCTGCAAGAGCTCATGGAGAAAAACATGGCCTTCAAGGCCGAGGCGCAACGGCTGCTCAAGGAAGCACAAGACAATGCCTACAAGCCCCTGCGCGACAAGATCGCCGCAGCCCTGCAAAAGGTGGGTAAGGAAAAGGGCCTCGCCTTCATCCTCAACACCGACAACAACGCAGCGCCTTTCATCGATCCCACCACAGGATTTGACGTCCAAGCCGACGTCGACGCAGCCTTGCGGTAACCGAAAGACAGGCGAAACGCAACTGAAAGACTGACAACAATTGACCACGAGACAAAACAACCATGACCATCAGAAAGATGAACAACAAGGAGAAAGGCCCCATCGGCGTGTTCGACTCCGGCTATGGCGGACTGACCATCCTGCATGGCATACGCCACCTGTTGCCCGAATACGACTACATCTACATTGGCGACAATGCCCGCGCCCCCTATGGCCCACGTTCGTTCGACGTGGTCTACGAGTTCACCCGGCAAGCGGTGAGCAAACTGTTTGAGATGGGGTGCCGCCTGGTCATCCTCGGATGCAACACCGCCTCGGCGAAAGCCCTCCGCACCATCCAGCAAAATGACCTGCCGCAATGGGATCCCACACGCCGCGTGCTGGGTGTCATACGCCCCACGGCAGAGGTCATCGGCAAGCTCACGCGCAACGGCCATGTGGGTCTTCTCGCCACAGAGGGCACGGTGAAGAGCCAGAGCTACAGCATGGAGATTGCCAAGTTGTGGCCCCACATACAGGTGACAGGACAGGCATGCCCCTTCTGGGTGCCCTTGATCGAATACAACGAGGCCGACTCTCCCGGCGCCGACTACTTCGTCAAGAAGCGCATCGACCAGCTCATGAGCAAGGACCCGCTGATCGACACCATCATCCTCGGCTGCACCCACTACCCCATCCTGATGCCCAAGATTCTCAAGTACACCAAGCCCGGAGTGACCATCGTGCCGCAAAGCGACTATGTGGCAAGCAGCCTGAAGGACTATCTGCACCGACACGCCGACATGGAAGCCACGCTCACCCGCGGCGCCACCTGCCGCTATTACACCACAGAGAACCCCGACCGCTTCAAGGAGACGGCTTCCATCTTCCTCCGCGATGACATCCACGTGGAGCATGTGGACCTCGACGCCCTCTGAAACGAAAGGACAAAGGTGGATGCAGATCATCAAGAAGAGAACAACGAACCGCAAACATAACAAACAACAAGAACAAACAACATGCAAGAGACAAGACAAAACCGCATATCCAGACTGTTGCAAAAGGAGCTGGCCGAGATCTTCCAAAGCCAGACACGCAGCATGCACGGCGTGCTCATCAGCGTGACACGTGTGCGCATCTCACCCGACCTGAGCATCTGCACGGCATACCTGAGCATCTTCCCCTCCAACCGGGGCGAGGAGTTGCTGAAGAACATCACCACCAACGAGAAGAGCATCCGCTATGAGCTGGGGCGCCGCGTGCACAACCAGTTGCGCATCATCCCCGAGCTGCGCTTCTTCATCGATGACAGTCTCGACTACATCGACCACATCGACGAACTGCTGAAGAAATAAGAACCACGACCCGCTAAGCGAAATGAACTTCCCCTTTTTCATCGCCCGTCGTTACCTCTTCTCCAAGAAGAAGACACATGCCATCAACGTCATCTCGCTGATATCGGTCATCGGCGTGGCCGTGGCCACCATGGCATTGGTCATCGTGCTGAGTGTCTTCAATGGTTTCCACGACCTGGTGGCCAGTTTCTTCACCAACTTCGATCCGCAGCTCAAGGTGGTTCCCGTGCAGGGGAAGACCGTTCCCGCCGACGATCCCGTGCTGACGAAGATGCGCCACCTGCCCGATGTGGAGGTGGCCACCGAGACCATAGAGGACATGGCGCTGGCTGTCTATGGCGGCAAGCAGGCCATGGTGAAGGTGAAGGGTGTGGACGACAACTTCGCCGACCTGACCCACATCACGGAGATTCTCTATGGCCAAGGGGAGTTTGACCTGCACACGGCCAACCTGCAGTTTGGCGTGGCGGGCATCCGCCTGGCACAGACCTTGGGCGTGGAAACAGAGTGGAAGGGCTACCTCCACATCTATGCGCCACGGCGCGAGGGCCAGCTTGACATGAGCAATGCGCAGGATGGCTTCGTCGTCGACTCGCTGCTCTCCCCGGGAGTGGTGTTTGCCGTCAACCAAGGCAAGTACGACAAGAACTACATCCTCACCAGCCTGGGCTTTGCCCAAAACCTCTTCGGACAGCAAGGCATGGTCTCCGCCCTGGAGTTCCGGCTGAAACCTGGCTCTGATCTTGACGCCGTGAAGCAGAAGATGCAACAGATCGGCGGCGGCAAATACCTCGTGGAAGACCGCTATGAGCAACAGCACGACACGTTCAAGATCATGCAGATCGAGAAGCTCATGGCCTACATCTTCCTCACGTTCATCCTCATCGTGGCTTGCTTCAACATCATCGGCTCGCTATCGATGCTCATCATCGACAAGCGCGATGACGTGGAGACCCTTCGCAACCTGGGCGCCTCCGACCGTCAGGTGCGCCGTGTGTTTCTCTTTGAAGGTCGGCTGATCAGCGTCTTCGGCGCGCTCATCGGCATCGCCTTGGGCTTGACGCTATGCGCCCTGCAACAACAATACGGCTTTGTGCGCATGGGCGGCGCCGACGGCAGCTACGTCGTCAACGCCTATCCCGTCAGCGTCCACTACCTGGATGTGCTTGCAGTCTTTGTCACCGTGATCGTAGCGGGCTGGAGCGCAGTGTGGTACACCGTGCGCTCGGCCACCAAGCGCTTCGGCCTACAGGCAGAAAGGGAATAAGCCGGCACCACAAGAGAAAAACAAAAAAGACAAGGCCTTTGCCATTGACAGACATCTGCCAGCGGCAAAGGCCTTATTTCGTTACGTTGTTTCGTCACATTGTTTCGTCACATTGTTTCGTCACATTGTTTCGTTGCCTTGCTTCGTTTCGCTATTCCGCCTCACTGTTCCGTTAGCTCCCCAAACGCTCAGCCATCAGGATGACGAATGTGACGGCATAGCCCGGCAACTGTCGCCGCGACAACTGCAGGTCGCCTCCCTGCCTGACCATCAGCTGTCGGGAGAGTGACAGGCCGATGCCGCTGCCATGGGCCTTGGTGGTAAAGAATGGAACGAACAACTCGCGTTCCACCTCGCTGCTGATGGGCTTGCCGTTGTTGCTGACCGTCAACCCGTCGTTCCACCTGATGTCCACATCCCTGGCTCCGGCCTCCACAGCGTTTTTCAGGAGGTTGACCAGCACCTGTCTCAACATGCCGGGATCGGCCAGTGCCACCCGTCCCGGCTGCAGGTGTACATGCCAGCGGAGCTGCGGATAGAGTGGCACAACGCTGCCCACGAAGTCGGTCAGATCCACCTCCACAGGCTCCGGACTCTCCAGGCTGCTCAACTTGCGGTAATTGGCAACAAAGGCCGACAGCCCCGCACTGGTGTCATGTATGGCGCGCAACCCTTCCTCATATTTCGACCCCTCCTTGACGGCACTGGCCAGGTAGGCCTGGCTGATGCTGGCGATGGGTGCCATGGCGTTCATGATCTCATGCGTGAGCACACGCGTGAGCCGTTGCCAGGCGTCGATCTCCCTGTCCACGCCCATGCGCCCCACTTGGTGGCACATGTCGTTGAGCGCCCGTTGCAGTTCCCTCTCGCCCGGCAGCAAGCCCCGCAGGGGCAAGGCGAACATGAAGTCCTCATTGCGCACCGCCTCGCGCATGAGGTGCGCTCGGTCCTTCAGCACCTTCTGGTGGCGCAGGAAGAGCACCAGCAGCGCAACGGCCCCGACAGCCAATCCGATCCAGAGCGTCATCCCTTCTTCATTTTGGCGTACAACGTCTGCCGCGTGATGCCCAGCAGCGCGGCCGCCCGGCTCACGTTGCCGTGACAGCGGTTGACCACCTTGCGCACATGCTCGGTCTCCACCTCCTCGAGCGACGACACCTCGCGGCTGGCGTCCACTGCATCCTTGAGCGTGCGCGCCAGGTCATCGTTGTCCCAGGGCTTGGTCACGAAGTCGGCCGCGCCGTCCTTCAGTCCCCTCACGGCGAGCTGTATGTCGGCATAGGCAGTCATCAGCACCACAGGCACATCGGGATAGCGCTTGCGCACAGCGCGCAACCAGAAGAGTCCATCCTGCCCGGTATTGGCACCGAGCGAGAAGTTCATGTCAAGCAACACTGCGTCAACACGCTCCTCGGCGAGCTTGGCCAGCAGCTTGTCGGGCTGTTGGAGGGTCAGCACCCGTCCGAACACCGTAGCCATGCAGATTTTCACCGCCGTGAGGATGGCGGGGTTGTCGTCCACCACGAGCAAGGTTCCATAATCGTCCATACGCTTGTCTTATTATTCTGCGTGCAAAGTTAAGCGGTTTCTGTCTAATATTCATACAAGGGGGTGTATGATTTTCATCCAATCGGCATTTTCGGCCCTCCATGCGGCACGCCCTGTCTGCAGAAAGCGTAACTTTGCACCGCCGGAAGGGGCTCTGTCCCACCGACACACGCAAAGCAAACAAAACAAAGCACATCATGATAAAAGTAGAAAACATCACCAAGACCTTTAGCACCGACGAGGTGCAGACGCTGGCCCTCAATGGCGTGAGCCTGGAAGTGGAGGACGGCGAGTTTGTAGCCATCATGGGTCCCTCAGGCTGTGGCAAGTCGACACTGCTCAGCATCCTGGGGCTACTCGACAATCCTGACAGTGGCGCCTATTATCTCGACGGCGAGGAGGTGGGGCATCTCAAGGAGCGCGAGCGCACGAAATACCGCAAGGGGCGTATCGGCTTTGTCTTCCAAAGCTTCAACCTCATCGACGAGCTGACCGTGGAGGAGAACATCGAACTGCAGCTGAAATACATCGGTGTGCCCCGCAAGGAGCGTGCCGAGCGGGTGCTCGACGTGCTGCGCAAGGTGAAACTCAGTCACCGCGCCAAGCACTATCCGCAGCAGCTCTCCGGTGGCCAGCAGCAGCGCACGGCCATCGCCCGCGCCGTGGTGGGGCGCCCCAAGCTGTTGCTCGCCGACGAGCCCACCGGCAACCTCGACTCGAAGAATGGGCAGGAGGTGATGGACCTCCTCAAGCAGCTCAACGACGAGGGCACCACCATCGTCATGGTGACCCACTCGCTCCACGACGCCAAGGTGGCCAACCGCATCATCAACCTCTTCGACGGGCAAGTCGTCGACAACACTGAAGACACTTTCTGACCATGAAATCACTCCTCTATCTCTTTCGCCGCTACAAGCTCTCGACCCTGCTCAATGTGCTGGGCCTGGCCGTGGCCGTGGCGGCCTTCTACCTGTTCATGACGCAGGTGAAGTACAACAAGACCTACAACGGCAACATTCCCGCCGCTGACCGCACCTTCCGCGTGGAGATGCGCGTCAAGCAGACCAACAACGGCGACTGGGGTGCCCAGTTGCCACGGCCCTTCGAGACAGCCCTGAAGAAAGACCCGCACGTCAAGCAAGTGCAGAGCCTGATGAGCTGGGCCAACACCATGGACGTGCTGGTCAACGAGCACCCGTTCACGGTGAGCCGCACCACGATGAGCCTGCCCGGCCCACAGTTCTTCGGGGCCAAGCTGGTTTGCGGCAGCATGGACCAGTGGGCCGACTGCCAGCACGCCGTCATCACCCGGAGCGTGGCCGAGCGACTCTTCGGCAACGCGGTAAGCGCCCTGGGCAAGCAGCTCAAGGGCAAGCACGGCGAGAATGGCGGCAATCCCCTGACGGTGTGCGCCGTGTGTGAGGACTTCCCCGACAACTGCACGCTGAAGAACGGCATCTTCGACAGCTACGGCCAGTCGAACATGGACAACGGCTCGGAATGGAGCTACAACCTCTATGTGCGCCTCGACAAGGCCGAGAGCCGCGCGGCGGTGGAGAAGTCGCTCACCCACGAGATCGTCAACCTCTTCGAGCCGGGCGCAACCGACGCCGACTTCATCAAGGAGACGGGCCTCACCATCCGCCTGACGCCTGTGGCCGACATCTACTTCACCCAGCTCCAGCCCGAGGACAAGGGCAACCGCAACCTCGTCGGCGTGCTCGTGGCCGGAGCCTTCTTCGTGCTCATCGTGGCGCTGCTCAACATGACCAACTTCACCCTGGCAGAGACGCCCTTCCGCATGCGCGGCATCAACACCCGCAAGGTGATGGGGGCCAGCGTGGCCGGCCTCCGATGGGGCATGGTAGGCGAGAACGTGGTGCTGGGCACCGTGGCCGTGGGCGTGGCCTTGTTGCTGGTGCTGGCTTTCGAGCGGTCAAGTTTCTGCATGGGCCTGGTGTCGGGCGACATCCGCCTGGTGGTCCAGTGGCCGTTGGCCCTAACCGCCGCCGGCTTGGGCGTTGCCATCAGCGCCGTGGCGGCCGTCTTCCCTGCGTTCTACGCCACGTCGTTCGCTCCGGCACTGGTGCTCAAGGGTTCCTTCGGCCTCACACCACGGGGCCGCCAGCTGCGCGGCGCGCTGCTCTTCGTGCAGTTTGTCATCGCCTTCGTGCTGGTCATCTACGTGGGTGTGATGAACAGCCAGTCGCACTACATCTACCACGCCGACTACGGCTTCGACAAGGACCAGGTGGTCTTCGCCGCTCTCTCCCAGGAGGCCATGGGGCAGAAGGAGGCCATCCGCGACGAACTGAAGCAGTTGGCTTGCGTCAAGAGCGTGGCCTTCGGCAGCTCGGAGCCTGGAGACAACGACCAGCTCATGGGTTGGGGACGAGGCAAAGGCGACTACACCATGAGCGTCACCGTGGTGCCTGTCGACATCAACTACCTGCAGACCCTGGGCATCCCCATCGTGAAAGGCCGCAACTTCAATGTCCACGACACCCACGGGGCCTACATCCTCAACGAGGCGGCCATGCGCAAGTACAAGTGGCTGCAGGTGGGCAAGCCCATCGGCATCAAGGGCGGATGGGACGACCTCAACTACGATGTCGTGGGCGTGTGCCGCAACTTCAAGCTCTACTCCATGCGCCAGGACAACGACTTGCAGCCCGTGGTCTTCATCATCATGCCACCCAAGATGATGGAGGAATGGGGCGACCGCTGCGGCAAGGTGTTTGTGCGCATCGACAAGAGCTACGACAAGTGGGAGGCGCGCCAGCAGATAGCCAAGACACTCGCCCGCATCGACAAGCAGGGCACGGCCGACTTCAACTTCCTCGACGACAAGCTGCAGCAGACCTATGAGGAGGAGTTCCGCTTCATCAACCAGATCAAGGGCTTTGCTCTCGTCTGCATCTTCATCACCCTCATCGGCGTGTTCTGCCTCACGATGTTCGACACCGAGTACCGGCGCAAGGAGATCGCCATCCGCAAGGTCATGGGCAGTTCCGTCGGGCAGGTGCTGGAGCTCTTCGCCATGAAGCAGGTGGTGCCGCTCATCGCGGCCTTCGTCATCGCGGCGCCTGTCGGCTACATGCTCAGCGCATCGTGGCTCCAGAGCTTCGCCGACCACACCTGTGTCCAGTGGTGGATCTTCCCCGCGGCCTTCGTGCTGGTGTCGGCCGTGGTCTTGCTCACCGTCGTGGCGCAGAGCTGGCGCGTGGCAACCATGAACCCTGCCAACAGCGTGAAGACCGAATGATGCGAATGACGCGGAATGACCATCGCAAAAGGCTAAAAAAAGATAACAATATCATTTTCAGCCGGCAATCGCTTGGCATTTTGTAAGCATCTCCGTAACTTTGCAGTATATATTTCACCAATATATTCATTTTTATGAAAATCAGAAACGCAATCATCGCCTTGATGCTGTTGGTCTGTGGCACCGTCCACGCACAAATGGCAAGCATGACGATTCCCGCCGACACAGCCTTTCGGGTCGGCAAGCTGGCCAACGGACTGACCTACTACATCCGTTACAACAACTGGCCAGAGCACCGCGCCAACTTCTACATCGCCCAGAAGGTGGGCTCCTTGCAGGAGGAGGAGAGCCAGCGCGGTCTCGCCCACTTCCTGGAGCACATGGCCTTCAACGGCAGTGACAACTTCAAGGGCAACGACCTCATCGAGTGGTGCCGCTCCAAGGGCATCGAGTTTGGAGGCGACCTCAACGCCTACACGGCCATCGACCAGACGGTCTACAACATCGACAACGTGCCCACCAACAACCAGGGTACCGTCGACTCCTGCCTGCTCATCCTGCGCGACTGGTCGTGCGGACTGCTGCTCGAGCAGGACGAGATCGACAAGGAGCGTGGCGTCATCCACGAGGAGTGGCGCCTGCGCTCTTCGGCCTCAAGCCGCATGCTCGAGCGCAACCTGGAGAAGCTCTACCCGGGCTCCAAGTACGGCAAGCGCTTCCCCATCGGCCTGATGTCGGTCGTCGACAACTTCAAGCGCAAAGAGCTCGTCGACTACTATCACAAGTGGTATCACCCCGACCACCAAGGCCTCATCATCATCGGTGATGTCAACGTGGCCAAGGTCGAGGCGGAGATCAAGAAGCTCTTCGACGGAATCAAGAACCCGGCCAACGAGGCTCCGCTCCTCGACGAGCAGGTGCCCGACAACGACAAGCCCATCGTCATCATCGACAAGGACAAGGAGCAGCGCCTCTCCAACGTGGAGCTGATGTTCAAGCACGATGTCTTCCCCGACTCGCTCAAGCAGACGCCCTTCTACCTCGTCACCGAGTATGGCAAGCAGGCTGTCTTCTCCATGCTCAACGACCGTCTGAAGGAAGCGGCCGAGAAGGCCGACTGCCCCTTCGTCAGCGCTGGCGCCAGCGACGGACAGTACATCTACTCGAAGACCAAGGACGCCTTCGACCTCTCCGTGACGCCGAAGACCATCGACCAGAGTGCCGCCGCCCTGCAGGCCGCCTACACCGAGGTGCTGCGCGCTGCACAGTTTGGCTTCACGGCCACTGAGTACAAGCGCTTCCAGCAAGACTATGCAAGCCGCCTCGACAAGGAATACTCCAACAAGGACAAGCGCCGCAACGGCACCTTCTACGCCCAGGCACTCGGCAACTTCCTCGAGAACGAGGCCATGCCCAGCATCGAGACCACCTACCCGATGATGAAGCAGCTGTCACAGGCCATCCCCGTGGAGGCCATCAATGAGTTCCTGCCCGAGCTGGTGAGCAAGAGCGACACCAATATGGTCATCCTCAACTTCAACAACGAGAAGGAAGGCAACGTTTACCCCACCGAGGAACAGCTGCTCAAGGCCGTCGACGCTGCCCGCGCTGCCAAGCTTGAGGCTTATGTCGACAACGTCAAGGACGAGCCTCTCATCCAGCAGGCTCCCAAGGCCGGCACCATCAAGAAGGAGGTGAAGAGCAAGAAGTTCGACTACAGCGTCATCACCCTCTCCAACGGGGTCACCGTGCTCCTGAAGAAGACTGACCTCAAGAAAGACCAGGTCATCATGAGCGGCTTTGGCGGAACGGGCGAGGCCAACTACGGACAGGCCGACGCCGCCAACCTCAAGGCCTTCGACGACGTGATCGGAGCCAGCGGACTGGGCGACTTCACCAACAACCAGCTGCAGAAGGCGCTGGCCGGAAAGATTGCCAACGCCACCCTCTCCATGGGCCGACGCATGAACATCGACGGCAGCTCCACACCCAAGGACGTGGAGACCATGCTGCAGCTCACCTACCTCTACTTCACCAACATCAAGAAGGATCCCGACTCTTACAACAAGCTCATCCAGCAGTTCAACGTCTTGCTGAAGAACCGCGAGCAGGCTCCCGAGACCGCACTCAGCGACTCGCTCACCGCCAGCATCTATGACCACAACTGGCGCAACGCGTCAATGAAGCTTGCCGACGTGCAGAACATCAACTACGACCGTGTCCTGCAGATGGCCAAGGAGCGCATGGCCAATGCCGCCGGCTGGACCTTTGAGATCGTCGGCAACTTCGACGAGGCCACCATCCGCCCGCTCATCTGCCAGTATCTCGGCTCGCTGCCCGCCAAGGGCAAGGCTCCCAAGGCCGTGCGCGCCAGCCTGCCCACCACCAAGAACGTGGACTGCACCTTCGAGCGCAAGCAGGAGACGCCCAAGGCCACGGCCTACAAGATCTGGTTCAACCGCACCATGCCCTACTCGCTCGAGAACGCCATCCGCGCCGACATCGCCGGACAGGTGCTCTCCATGGTCTATCTCAAGCAGATCCGCGAGGAGGCCAGCGCCGCCTACACCTGCGGAGCCACCGCACACGTGACCACCGCCGACGACGGCTTCCACATGGCACAGCTCCTGGCCTACTGCCCCATGAAGCCCGAAAAGAAGGAGGAGGCCCTCAGCATCATGGACCAGGCCGTCAAGGACCTCGCCGTGAAGTGCGACAAGGAGATGGTCGACAAGGTGAAGACGCTCATGCTCAAGCAGTTTGACGACAACGCCAAGACCAACGGCTTCTGGAACAACATCGTCTACACCGACTACGCCCTGCACCTCGACGACTACACCGACTACAAGAGCCTCGTGGAGAAGCAGACGCCCGAGAACATCGTCAGCTTCATGAAGACGATGCTCAAGGATGCCAACAAGGTCAACGTGGTCATGTTGCCCGCAGAGTAAACCATAACCCCATCGAGCCGGCGCGCCACACGGCGCCCCGGCCATACATCATCCGGAAGGATCAGCCCCAGCGGCTGGCCTTCCGGATTTTTTTGTGGCCATCCGGGATATGCCGGACAAAGTATGGCGCCACAGGGCAGTGCAAAGCCCATCACTGCAAGGGCTGACAGACGGGAGACTGACTGGCGGCCTGAAATGCGACATTTCTGAAATCTTCTAACAAAAAGTCGCTGGAGAATCGCGTATTTGCAACGACGAGGCCTCGCAGCCGCAAATACGCGCTCTTTTTCAACTTTTACACAAATTGCTGATAATCATGCCCTTACGAGTAAATCACCCAAAACGAAAACTCAAAGACACTTTCGGGTTTTGGAAAATACCCTTTATCGTGTTGCGA
>DJOV01000103.1:15910-56926 GCA_002437285.1 Prevotella sp. UBA6429
GATAAAGGGTATATCGCAACGCGATAAAGGGTATTCTTTGGAACAATAACGTACAAATTAACTATCATTTACACTTTTAACAGAAATTAATCGGACAAAAGCCATTTTTCCTTCTCTGGAAGGTCAACTCCAGAGGTGCCTGTTTTTTCAGAATTTACAAGACAAAAATACGAGAGTTGAATACATACAAATCCATCGTTCGTTGGGGCGGGTTATCGTGTCCGCAAGGTTACGAAAAAAGAACCGAGGTCTGCTGTTTGGATTAACAATGGATTGACAGAAAGATGAAAAAATGTATAGTCATGGCAGAAAACCGCGTTACTTTCAGAAATATTATGTACATTTGCAAACGAGGGACAGATGAATGTTCCTGTAAGTAAGACCTAAACTTGAAGCCATATGAAGAGGATTCTGATCTTTTGCCTGCTTATCCTTTGTGTGTCTTTGCCCCTATTGGCGCAAAGTAGAGTTGGATTTGCCTACGACGCGGCGGGCAATCGGGTGAAGAAGGAACTGAATGTCAACCCACCTCTGAAATCGGCAAAAAAATCAAAGACCTCATCGTTATGGGACAGCATAGACAAACGTTCTGTGCAAATCATCACGGACAATTCCACCGGAAACATCAAGGTTGTTTTCCTGAATGTCAACGAGGGAGACAAGCGCTCCCTATCATTTTACACCTCGGCGGGCGCAAAAATCTATGAGGCTGCGGTGGAGAGCGCCGAATGCCTTGTCAAGTTGTCAGACCGTCCCAGTGGTGTTTACCTGTTGACCATAACGATTAATGGCACGCCCTCAACATGGAAAATAACAAAGAAATGAGACGCTTGCGTGATCATGCACCGCTCCTCGTCTGTTTCGTGTTGTGGGGAGTCATGGCGTCTCATGCCCGTTTGGTGACCACTCATCCTCGTGTCAAGGCCAATGCGCCGCTGGGCAATAATGTCGCATGGTCTTGTGGCCTTGACACGCTTTCAGGCCCGATCTCTTATGACATTACCCCAAAAGAGTATTTAAGCAAATCGAAATATACCACCTCTGTGGGCACTCCCTCTGCAACGTTTGAGGTGAATGCGCTTGGTGCCGCTGTTTACAGCGTGGATATAGAAACTCCCTCAGGAGGCGCTCTCGCCCCACACGTCAGCTTGACTTATAACAGCCAAGGCGATTACGGGCTTGCAGGATACGGCTTCAACATTACAGGAATTTCCTCCATAACGCGCATGCCGAGTACTCTTGGGCAGGATGGCGAGATAAAGGGAATACGGCTTATGGAGGGCGACAACTATTGCCTGGACGGGAAACGCTTGGTCCTGACTTCAGGGAAGGCTGGATGCGACGGGGCGACCTACTCTCCGTTGGGCAATCCTCATGTCAAAGTCACTCTTCATGGCCTGGACCGACCCAACAACACCATGTGGTTTGAGGTGAAAGACGAGGCAGGAAACATCTCGCTTTATGGCAATGACTATGAAACGCGCGTCATTTCAGTGGGAGGTTCTCTGCGATATGTTCTCGCGTGGTATGTCAGCTCCACGGAAGATGTGAGAGGTAACTCCATTAGTTACAGTTATTATGAGGGCGACTGTATGAAGTATCCTAAGGAAATCACTTATGGCACAAACACGAAGGCAGATCGAGGCTTCGCCTGCCAAATCTCTTTCGGTTACGAGCCGCTCGGAGTTTCTTCCAGGCCAATTGTGCTTGGTCCGGTAAAGGGAAGCATGGACAAGCGTATCGCCAGCATCACCACATCTGCCAATTCGCAGATTTACCGCAAGTATGTGCTTTCCTACGACACGTCATCTGATTTGGGGCACACGCAGTTTGCGCGCCTAAAAAGCATCGTAGTCAGCAATGGAACGGGACAAAGCATGCCGCCCGTACGTGTCGATTGGAATGTCATGCCGTCTGCAGACGTGTCGGATAAGGAAACCGATTGGCCGACCGACAAATCCACAAAGCTTTTTGAAGAGGAGTCTAAGAGCTTTTTGGCTTGCGACCTCAACAATGACGGCATCAGTGACATAGTCCGCATCTCTCAGGTGGGCGTTTATGATTACGTTTCCTCCAAGACCTACAACAAGCACCAGGAGACATGGCTCTTTGCCAACCTAAGCGATCGTGAAGACGGTTCCTTCGACCAACGTTCCTTACGTCTTCCCGACCAGGTCTCGTTTGCGAACATACAGGGCCACATGACCTCACTTTCTGCGGTGGATGTGGACGGCGACGGCTACAACGATTTAGTGTTGCCCTACTTCATAGAGGATGGCCACAGCAAAGACCTTTGTTTTTATGTCGTCTTTGGGAAGGAGTTTGCCCGAGGCAGGGGTAAATGCCATCCCGTGTTGGGATACCAAGTCTATAAGGACTGCTCGTCACCACTCATGGCGACAGGCAACTTCTCAGGCAACGGCAAGAGTGAACTCTTCTCCATGTCAGACGCACAGGAAAGTGACGGCACCTACCAGGCATGCATGATGACGCACATCTCCGACAGCGCTTTCTCCGCTGCGACATTCTCACTAACCATGCCGGAAAAGCCCAGGAAAATATTCACTGGTGACTACAATTCGGACGGTCTTGTGGACCTGTTGTTTACCAGCGACAACAAGTACACCATCTTCTACAACCAAGGCGGGACGGAGACGGACCGAAAGTTTTCCGACCAAAACAAGTGCACAGGTGTTGAGCTGACCGACAAGTGGCGCTTGGCACAGGGTGACTTTGACGGTGACGGTCGGATTGACTTTGTCTATCCCGATGGGCGTGACCTCAACATCGCCTTCAACCAGGGAAACGGAGGCTTTCGCATCGCGAAGCAAGTGGCCACGCTCGACCTTGGCGACGGCAAGTCCACCAAGGACAATGACAAGTACACCCTCTTGGCCTTAGACCAGGATGGCGACGGCAAGTCCGACGTTTTCGCTTGTAACGCCTATTATGAGTATCACGGTTTCCCGGAATGGAAATATTCATTCAACCGCGGATGCGCCACCTGGCTTTACTCAACCGGCAGCACATTGGTTCCTTACAAACAAGTTCGCATAAACCGTGAGGAGGACTTGCGGCAAGACCGAATATTTCTCGGCGACTTTGACGGCAACGGAATCCTGGAAGTGGCAAACTGCGGAGGAAGCCTAAGCGGGGCAAAAGCCTCTAGTGAGGAGAGCATCCATGTGTATGGCACCAACAACAGCAACATGGCGGAGAAAGGTCGGGTAAGGTGTATCACTGATGGCTATGGCAAATCCACACGAATAGACTATCTGCCTGGCACAAATCCTTCAGTGTACGACAGCAGTGGCGAGTCAGCATACCCCATGGCCAATTGCACGCTCCCGCTTTCTCTTGTGTCAAGTGTCACAGTTGGTGGAGGTGCCTTTGCTGCCCAGGCCACGAATTATGGCTATGGCAGGTTGCAGCTCCACCTCAGGGGAGAAGGCGTGCTTGGCTTTGGCAAGGTGACCAATGAAAACAAGACGTTGAAAGTGAAGGATGAGACTGATGTCTTGGAATGGGATGTCCGGCGGTTCGTCCCGACAAAAATGAGAAAAACGGCAACAGTGGGGAGTGACGAGTCACAATCATTGACCATCGTCGCCATCTCTGAACGTGCTGACGGCAATTATTTCCCTTATGTTTCCAGGCAGGAGAACAAGGATTGGCATGGCAATGAAGAGACGACAACAAATGTGTACGACCTCGAGATATGCCAACCTGCAAGCACAACCACGACTTATGGTGGCGTGGACATGTACAAGAAGACGCAATATTCGGGATATGTCAACAAGGGAGGTGTGTGGCTACCAGGAAGTGTGACAAACATCCAAAAGCACGAGGACGACAAGCGGGAGTATGCCTTGACAACGACGTATGAGTACAATGACTTTGGCGAAACCACAGAAATGACGGAGGCAAGCAACACTCCACTTCCGTTGCAGCATCACTATACTTACGACGATTGGGGTAATGTGGTGAGCTCATTCGAATCGGGCACGGGTGTCGTGGCCGCTGTTCTGCATAAGGAATATGACACAACAGGGCGTTTTGTAACGAAAACCTACAATTCCGAATCGGGAGAACTGTACACCTATACCTATGACCTCTTCGGCAATATGCTGACGGAAAACGATTGTGGCAACGCATCGAAGCCGCTTACTACTGCCTACACTTACGATGGATGGGGGAACCGGCTGACGGCAGTCGACCCTTTTGGGCGAATCACAAAGTTTATCACGGATTGGGGGAACTCAAACGACAAGCGGTTTTATGTGCAGACATCCACAGAAGGCTCTCCCTTTGTGCGCACATGGTATGACGCATGCGGCAACAAGGTGCTTGTTGAATCTGTTGGCAGGGGCGACAAGATACTAAATGAGAACTTCACCTACGATGACAAGGGAAGGGTGGCGAAGAAAGTGACAACGGATGGACGTTTGACCGTTACCCAGACATTGTCATACGATGATCACGGGCGAATCGTCTCAGAAAAATCAAGTGTGGGGCAACAAACAAGCCACACGTATGGTAACCGCATGGTAACGACAACCCGCAGTTCCCGCACGTGGACATGCGAAAAGGACGCATGGGGCAACAACGTGCGTTGTGTTGACCCATTGGGAGGGGAAGTGTCGTTCGCATACAATTCCAACGGCAAACCTGCGCGGATTTCCGCAAATGGAACAGCGACAACGTTTGAGTATGACGACGCGGGGAACCAAACTGCCCTCGTGGATCCCGATGCCGGCAGGACGGAATACACTTATTCCGCAGATGGCAAGATACTCTCGCAGATGGACGCGCGCGGTGTGGAGACGGTCAGCACATATGATGCGGCAGGACGCATAGCCTCGGTTAAGTCGGGCGACATGTTGACCACTTACGCCTATGTGAATTCGGGCAATGGCGTCAACCAATTGGCTAAGGTTACCGCGGATGGCGGCTCGGTGGAGTATGATTATGACGAGTTTGGGAGAAAAGCCCGAGAGACGCGAAATATTTTTGGCCAAGGAAGTTATGTCTTTGGCTTCACTTACAATGATGCGGGGCAACTCTCCGAGACCACCTATCCTGGTGGCCTCAAGGTCAGTCACAGTTACGACAAGTATGGCTTCCTCACGTCCTCCATGGCCAACGGGCAGAAGGTCTTCTCACTACTTTATGACAATGGGATGGAAGCCAAGTGGTGTTTTGATAACAAGCTCTGCACTTCCCGTCTCCATGACGACAAGGGATACCCCAAGACTTACAGTCTGCTGAAGGAAGATGAGGAAACAGGCCAACAGGGGCAAAAGCCCGGAGTGCAAGTTCCACGAGAAGCCTTGGACCGAATGAGCACATCCTTCGATTACTCCAACGGCAACTTGTTTCTCCGTCAACGCATAGGGGAAAGTGGTGACAGGTTTGACTACGATGGCCTTGACCGCCTGACACGCGTGTACGCCAAATCAGGGATTCCCATGGACATGTCCTACGATGTCAATGGCAACATTGCCACCAAGTCGGGCATCGGGGCGTATAGTTATAGCTCTATGCGGCCACACGCTGTGTTTTCAGTGGACAACAGCAACCGCGTTATTCCCACGACGACCATGTCCGCATCATACAACGGCATCAACAGAGTGTCATCGTTGAGCGACCAGGAACACGGGACCATGCATTTCACCTACGGCCCTGACGGACAAAGGTGGACCACCCAATTGCGCAAGGACGGCAAGATGGTCCGCACCATAGTTTATGCCGGTGATTACGAAAAAGTCACGAAGAATGGCGTGATACGTGAGTTCTATTATCTTGACGGAAACGCTATCGTCATCAAGCAGAACGGAACTTTCTCCTCCTATGTGGCCTTTACCGATTATCAGGGCAACATTTTGTCCGTCTTCGATGAGAATGCAAACAAGGTGTTTGACGCAGAATATGACCCGTGGGGCAAGCAAACCATTAGGATGAACACCATAGGATTGATTCGTGGATATACGGGCCATGAAATGCTTGGTGACTTTGACGTCATCAACATGAACGGCCGCCTGTATGATCCTGTGCTTGGCGTGTTCTTCAGTCCTGACAACTTTGTGCAGGCTCCAACGGATGCGCAGAGTTACAACCGCTATTCGTACTGCTTAAACAATCCTTTGAAATACACGGATCCCAGTGGCGAAATTTGGGGCTTGGCCATCAGCGCGGCCATTGGGGGTGTCATGAACTGGGCCTCACACGGTTTTCGCTTCAATGCCAGCGGCCTTGGATATTTTGCCACGGGAGCCCTGGCTGCCGGCGTGGCTGCCGGCGTGGCAGGGGGCGTGAATGTGGCCATGGCGGGAGGCAATTTCTGGCAAGGAGCGGTTGGCATGGCCGGAGGCGTGTCTTCCACGGGCTTTTTGGCCGGGGCCGTATCCGGTGCGAGTGCCGGACTTGCCGGCGGATTGGTGTCTGGTGTGGGCAACTCAATGGTGGAAGGGAACAGCTTAGGCAGGAGCCTTCTCGGCGGACTGATGTCGGGAGGCTTCGGTGCATTGTCTGGGGGCGTAACAGGAGGCCTGGCGGCTGGGGCAGATGCCTTGGATGTGGAAACGAACTATTGGACGGGTAAGGCGGAACTCGACTTGGATGGCGCGTACTCATGCACTGAAAGCTTTAAAGATGCCATAAATAACCTAAAAAACAATATGGGAAGTATAAAAGGAAGGTACGTAGGGAAATTTGAAGGCCAAAATGTCTATGAAACCAGATTATTAGGAAGTATTGATAATCGTGACTATGATGGATTTACTCTTCCATATCGAGGCATATGCGTCGGTTCTGGCGTTTTCTCAAAGCAGAAGGCAGAAGGGCTTGCTATGATGCAGCACGAATTTGGACATGTCCTCCAATATAGAAAAGTAGGACAATGGTCTTATTATAAGGTTATTGCAAAAGAAAGTATCCAAAACTGTATTTCGGATAAAATCCATCATACAAGTACCCATGATACTTTCTGGACAGAAACTTGGGCCAATTATTTATCAAAAGCTTATTTCGGTGTCAAATGGTTGGGAAAAGAAATTTATAAACCTACGTCGTTTTTGTTTTATTACCCATCCCATAATATTTGTGGTAGGTTAGCTAAAGAGAAATTCGGATTTTATATCCCATAAAATATTTTATTAATTTAATTAATAGGTATGAGCATTAATGATTTTTTTATGTTTGTGGTTATCGTTCTAGTTAGTTTAGGAGGATGTGCAGATTGCACAAAATATCGTGGTTATGTCGCCAGGAATTGTACGAGCGACACGTTGTTGATTGAAGTAACAATGTCTGACACCCTTGATGATTGGATGTATTGGGGTGTTCATCCTGGTGATACAGTTGTGCTGGGGTATCCTTATGATACCATCGAAGTCAACATAAGGGGGGAGAAGACGGCGTTTACTACTTATTACCGTGTTTCTCCTGATTCAGTCATGTCAGATGGACTTTATCCTTTCAACAAAGACTCGTGTTACATCTATGCCATCAAGTGGCAGGATGCCACGCGCTACACGCGAGAGGAGATACATGCGAAAAAGCTATATGAGCGACGAGTGGTAAGAAAGCGGGACTTTGATGAAGACTGGGTGTATGATTTTATACCGATGCAATAGAGACTTTCTACATGCTGGAAAATGTCGAACATTATATGAAGCGATGGAAGGATGAGGTATAACAACCCGTCATCAGAAATCGTGGTAGGACAGCCAATATGGTTTAGAACAGCGCCTCTCCCTGTCTGCCGTTTGTGAATACCACGCTGAAATCCCACACCTTTTATAACACGACTCCACCATCACATCTCCCTTGTCGGCCATCACGTGGGCCACCCTTCCTTGCATCTATGGCGTCATGCGCTCGCGGTTGGAAGCCAGCACAATGTCGTGCTCAGGGTTGAAGACATACAAATCCATCGTTCGTGGGTTAGGGTTATCGTGTCCGCAAGGTTACGAAAATAATCTCATCGTCACCCTTGGAGATGCTTTTGCAGGCGTTCTTGCCTCCAAAAGCATTTTTTAATTCTCTTTTCCTTTGCCAATACGCCAAAAACACGTAACTTTGCACCCGCTTTAAAACATTTGTTTAACGTTGTGGAAGAATTTGGCTGCTTGCAACCACAGTAAAAAATGCTAAAACTGCAAAATCCCCCTAAGATTTTACGGTTACTCGCATGCGTTTCCACGTAAAAGAAAGTAATGTAAAATGAGTTATCTCTTCTCATCCGAATCCGTGTCGGAAGGACATCCCGACAAAGTTGCCGACCAGGTCTCCGATGCCCTGCTCGACCAGTTTCTGGCTTACGATCCCGAGGCTCACTGCGCCATCGAGACCTTCAACACCACCGGCCAGGTCATCATCATGGGCGAGGTGCGCTCGTCGCAGTACATCGACCTGCAGACCGTGACGCGCAACACCATCAACCGCATCGGCTACACCAAGGCCGACTACCAGTTTGACGGCAACTCGTGCGGCATCCTCACCGCCATCCACGAGCAGAGCGACGACATCAACCAGGGCGTCAGCCGCGAGCGCGAGGAAGACCAGGGCGCAGGCGACCAGGGCATGATGTTCGGCTACGCCTGCAACGAGACCGACAACTACATGCCCGCCACACTCGACCTGGCACACCTCATCATGCGCACCCTGGCCGACATACGCAAGGAAGGCAAGCAGATGACCTACCTCCGTCCCGACTCCAAGAGCCAGGTGACCATCGAGTACAGCGACGAGGGCGTGCCCCAGCGCATCGACACCATCGTCGTCTCCACACAGCACGACGACTTCGTCCGTCCCGCCGACGACACGCCCGAGGCCCAGCGCGAGGCCGACGAGCAGATGCTCGCCACCATCCGCCAAGATGTCATCAGCATCCTCATGCCGCGCGTCAAGGAGCAGCTCAGCGACAAGGTGCTCGCCCTCTTCGACGGCCAGGAGAAATATTTCGTCAACCCCACGGGCAAGTTTGTCATCGGAGGCCCCCACGGCGACACCGGTCTCACGGGCCGCAAGATCATTGTCGACACCTATGGCGGACGCGGCGCGCACGGCGGTGGCGCCTTCTCGGGCAAGGACCCCTCGAAGGTGGACCGCTCGGCAGCCTATGCCGCACGCTACATCGCCAAGAACATGGTGGCAGCGGGCGTCAGCGACGAGATGCTCGTGCAGCTGGCCTATGCCATCGGCGTGGCCAAGCCCGTGAGCGTCTACGTCAACACCTACGGCAAGAAGCACGTCAGCATGACCGACGGAGAGATCGCGCGCAAGGTCAGCGAGCTCTTCGACCTCACGCCCAACGCCATCGAGCGCCAGCTCAACCTGCGCCAGCCCATCTACTTCGAGACGGCCGCCTACGGACACATGGGACGAAAGAACGAGGTGGTGAAGAAGGTCTTCACCAGCCGCTACCATGAGCGCAAAGAGATGACCGTGGAGCTCTTCACCTGGGAGAAGCTCGACCAGGTGGAGCGCATCCGCAAGGCTTTCGACCTTTAATTACCAACATTTGCACATGTCACTCACGTTTGCTCCAGACTCTGTCGCAACCAACGACACGGCACACCACAACGCCGCGACCAAGCATCTGAGCGAGGGATTGCACACGCCCCGCCAAATCATCGACGCACTGCCCAAGGACGCTACGCCCTGGCAGCAAGACTCGGCCATCAGGGCCAACATCCGGATACCCCACGTCGACTGGAGCAAGCGACCCAACCCGATGCGCACGCCGACCACCAAGGCCGACGTGCCCTCGGGATTCTCTCTCAACCAGCCGATGTACCACAGCCGGTCGCTCGTGCAGCCCGACTCCGTCTACCGCCCCGAGTATGCCGTCTACAGGCAGGGTGTGGCCGGAGACCCCGTGCCTTACACCATCGCCGGCGACAACCTCATCACGTCGGTGCTGCTCGGCTGCTTCATCCTCGCAACGCTCTCCATCTCCAAGTCGGGAAACTTCATCAGCCGGCAGGTCAAAAACTTCTTCCGGCCGCAACACGAAGGAACCACCGTCATCACGGAGACCAGCTCGGAGCTGCGCTTCCAGTTCTTCCTCGTCTTGCAGACCTGCCTGCTCTGCTCACTGCTGTTCTTCCTCTGGCGGCAGACATCCTTCGAGGAGACGTTCATCCTGCCACACTACCAGATCATCGGCATCTACACAGGAATCTTCGCACTCTACTTCCTGCTCAAGGCGGGGCTCAGCGCCGCCGTGGGATGGGTGTTCTTCGATAAGAAAAATAATGAACAATGGACGAAGTCGAACCTCTTCCTCATCTCCACCGAAGGCATCCTCATTTTCCCCGCCGTCATGCTTCTGGTCTACTTCAGTCTCCCCATTGAGAGTATGGTGTTTTATACCGTTCTGGTCATCATTTTGGCCAAACTGCTTACTTTTTACAAGACCTATCTTATCTTTTTCCAAAGAAACCGGGCCGCTTTGCAAAATATTTTGTACTTTTGCACCCTGGAAATTATGCCACTGGGTGCCTTGTGGGGTATTCTGGTGTTGACGGATGAACTTTTAAAAACGAATTTTTAGAACAGATGATCAAGAAGATTCTGATTTCACAGCCCAAGCCGGCCAGTGAGAAATCTCCCTACTTCGACATAGAAAAGAACTATGGTGTGGAAATGGTTTTCCGTCCCTTCATCAAGGTGGAAGGGCTCACAGCCAAGGAATTCCGCCAGCAGAAGATAGACATACTCTCCTACACGGCCATCGTCTTCACCTCAAGACACGCCATCGACAACTTCTTCCAGATCGCAAAGGACATGCGCCTCAACATCCCCGAGACCATGAAATACTTCTGCGTGACTGAGACCATCTCGCTTTACATCCAGAAGTATGTGCAGTATCGCAAGCGCAAGGTGTTCTTCGGCACGTCGGGAAAAGTCGACGACCTGCTGCCCGTCATGCTGAGACACAAGGGCGAGAAGTATCTCGTGCCGCAGAGCAGCGCACACACCGACGAGCTCACCAAGCTCTTCGACGCCAAGGGGCTCAACCACAAGGAGTGCATCATGTACCGCACCGTCAGCAACAACTTCAGCGAAGAGGAAATACAGAAGTTCGACTGCGACATGCTCATCTTCTCTACCCCCACCGGAGTGCACTACCTCAGCGAGTCGCTCCCCGGCCTCAAGGAGGGCAAATACAAGATTGGCGTCTTCGGACCCGCCACCGCCAAGGCCGTCGAGAGTGCCGGGCTGAAGCTCGACCTCATGGCCGGAACACCCGAATATCCGTCGATGGTGGCAGCCCTCAAGGCTTATCTTGAGAAGGAAAACAGCAAATAATCCGGGCAGCACAGCCTGCCATCACCCATCACCATGAGCATCACTTATCCCGCCACACTACATAAGGAGGAGCGCATCTGCAGCCACAAGCTCATCGACGCCATCTTCGCCGGCAACAAGAGCCGGTCGATGTCGGCCTTCCCCCTGCGTGTGGTCTACATGCCCCTGGAAGAACCGGAAGCAGGCGACGACACACACGGTGACGAGGACGACCGCCAGCCCAAGCGCCTCCTGCCCAAGGCCAAGATGCTCATCAGCGTGCCGAAGAAGCACTTCAAGCGAGCCGTGAAGCGCAACCGCGTCAAGCGACAGGTGCGCGAGGCATACCGCAAGAACAAGAGCCTCATCGCCGACAAGGCGGTGGCACTCGCCTTCATCTGGACCGACGGACAACTCTACGACAGCAAGGTGGTGGAGGACAGGGTCGTCAACCTGCTGACAAGGGTGCGCGAAAAACTGGAGAGGGGACTTGCGGACAAGCCGCACAACCACGGCTGAAGCCGCAAAAGCCAAACCGGCATACCCATGGAGAAAATCCTGCACACATTGTCACACGCTCTCGCGTTGCTGCTGGTGGCGCCCATCAGGTTCTACCAGAAGTGCATCACGCCCTACACACCGCCCTCCTGCCGCTTCACACCCACCTGCTCCGAGTATGCACGACAAGCCTTGCTCAAGCACGGACCCGTCAAGGGGCTGCTGCTGGCCATATGGCGGATATGCAGGTGCAACCCTTGGGGCGGAAGCGGATACGACCCCGTGCCCGAGACCTTCACCTTCCGCAGAAGCACCGGCAGGATCTCGCACACACCAGGGGCATCACACAAAGACAACTGACCGCTTGCCCTCAGGACAAGCGACACAACCAGACAACCACAAATAGAAAATCATGCCGGACAGGCATTAAATGATAAACCAATATGAAAAATTTCGTTGAAGAACTGAAATGGCGCGGCATGCTGGCGCAAATGACGCCCGGCACCGAGGAATTCCTGATGGAAAACATGGTGTCCGCCTACCTGGGCACCGACCCCACCGCCGACTCCCTGCACATCGGACACCTCTGCGGCATCATGATGCTTCGCCACCTGCAACGCTGCGGACACAAGCCGTACCTGCTCGTGGGAGGCGCCACAGGCATGATCGGCGACCCGTCGGGAAAGAGCCAGGAGCGCAACCTGCTTGACGCGGCGACCCTCTACCACAACCAGGAGGCCATCAAGAAGCAGGTCTCCAAGTTCCTCGACTTCGACGGAACGGAGCCCAACAAGGCAGAGCTCGTCAACAACTACGACTGGATGAAGGACTTCACCTTCCTCGACTTCGCACGCGAAGTGGGCAAGCATATCACCGTCAACTACATGATGGCCAAGGAGAGCGTGCAGCAACGCCTCAACGGCACGTCGCGCGACGGCCTGTCATTCACCGAGTTCACCTACCAGCTCCTGCAGGGCTACGACTTCCTCTACCAATACCAGAAGTATGGCGTCCGCCTGCAGCTGGGTGGCAACGACCAGTGGGGCAACATGACCACCGGCACCGAGCTGATCCGGCGCACTCTGGGAAGCGATGCACAGGCCTTCTGCCTCACCTGCCCGCTCATCACCAAGGCCGACGGCAAGAAGTTCGGAAAGACGGAGAGCGGCAACGTGTGGCTTGACCGCAACCGCACCACGCCCTACCAGTTCTACCAGTTCTGGCTCAACGTCGGCGATGCCGAGGCGGAGAAATACATCAAGATCTTCACCGACCTCGACAAGGAGACCATCGACGCGCTCATCGCCGAGCACAGGCAAGACCCCGGACGCCGCACGCTCCAGAAGCGCCTGGCCGAGGAGGTCACGGTCATGGTACACTCCAGAGAGGACCTCGACATGGCCATCTCTGCCAGCAACATCCTCTTCGGAAAGGCCACCAAGGACCAGCTCGCCAAGCTCGACGAGGCCACACTCAACGATGTCTTCAAGGATGTCCCCCACTACGAGATGCCCAAGGAGATGCTCGGCGGCAACGCCATCGACCTCTTCTGCCAGGAGGGATGGGACATCTTCCCCTCCAAGGGTGAGATGCGCAAGATGGTCAAGGGCAACGGCGTGAGCCTCAACAAGGAGAAGCTCACCGCCTTCGACCAGCCCATCACAAGCGAAGACCTCATCGACGGAAAGTATCTCCTGGTGCAACGCGGCAAGAAAAACTACTACTTGATCACCGTGAAATAGTGGACGGCGGAAAAGCCAAGAAGGTTCTTTCGGCTTGCAACGCAAATAAGTGATAAAAAATTTGGTGGTGGTCCAAAAAACCACTACCTTTGCAACGCTAATATCAATCAGAAAGATTGTCGTATGGTGTAATGGTAGCACAACAGGTTTTGGTTCTGTTTGTCGTGGTTCGAATCCGCGTACGACAACCTTCAGAAATGCCAAATGCTTGATCTCAGGCATTTGGCATTTTCTTTTTGTGGCCTGCAAGCCGCACCTGCCCACACGACAACCACCGGTGCACCGCGAGTGCGCCCATCCTTTCTTCATATGAAAACTATCATGACATCTCTGCTGCTGTTGTGCGCAACGGCAGCCCACGCACAGGGACTGGTCAAGGGAAAGATTCTTGACCGGCAGACCAACACGCCCCTGGAGTTTGTAAACATGCGCCTCACCACCACCTCCGACACGCTGACACTGGTGCAGGGCGACATCACCGATGCGACAGGCCAGTTCAACATGGTCGACCTGAAGCCCGGCACCTATATCCTCACGGCCAACCTGATGGGCTATCGCAACGTGCGCCGGCAGGTGACCATCTCCGACAACAACCGCACTGCCAGCTTCCTGCTCTACATGCGCGAGGACACCCACACACTGGGAGAGGTGACCGTCAAGGGCATGCGCTCGGCCATGAAACTGGAGGTGGACCGCAAGTCGTTTGACGTGTCGCAGCTCATCACCAACGCCGGCGATGCCGCCTCCGACGTGCTGGAGAACATACCCTCGGTCGAGGTGGACAACGACGGCAACATCTCGCTACGCGGCGACGCCAGCGTGGAGGTGTGGATCAACGGCAAGGCAAGCGGCCTCACGGCTGACAACCGCGCGCAGATCCTGCAGCAACTGCCTGCCGAGTCGATCGAGCGCATTGAGGTCATCGACAATCCGTCGGCCAAGTTCTCGGCCGAAGGCGGGTCGGGCATCATCAACATCGTGCTGAAGAAGGACCTCAAACCGGGATACTATGGCTCGGTACAGGTGGGCGGCAACACGCAGGGCGGCGCCAACACCTCGTTCAACATCAACATGAACAGCCGCCGCATCGACGCCTACGCCAACATAGGCTACCGGCACCACACAGGAAAGGGACACAGCGAGAGCTACCAGCAGTATCTCAACAGCAACACCTACCAGCAGTACAAGGCCGACGACTCGAGGATGGGAAACAACCTCTTCTCGCGCGCCGGCATCACCCTACACGCCACCAAGAAAGACGACATCTCGCTCAGTGGCATGCTCATGCACGGAGGCGACAACAACTGGAGCAGCACGCCCTACCACTACGGAACCATCGGCGCACAGGCCGACACGCACCTCATGACGCGAAACACCAAGGGCGAGGGCAACATGAACATGTATTACGGCGAGTTCAACTACCGGCACAACTTCACCGACAAGCATTTCCTCGACTTCGTGGTCAGCTTCGACAAGTGGAAATCCGACAACGAGAACATCTACCAGGACTCCACCTCATGGGCCGACACGTCCATACCCACCGACTACGAATGGCAAAGCCGCCCCATGCACCTGAACAACCGCACATGGGAGGTGAAGCTCGACTACGAGAACCCCATCAGCGAACAGGTGAAGCTGCAAGCCGGATACCAGGGCAACTTCTCGCACGAGAACACGCCACAGGAGAGCTACATGGACCCTGCAAGCTGGGACGGCAACAACGCCACGATGGACGAGGCTTACTACAACCGATTCATCTACGACATGGACCTGCACGCCGCCTACGCCACCACGACAATGAAGTTTGGCAAGCTGGGGGTCATGGCCGGACTGCGAGGCGAGTATTGGAAAGTCAACACCGAGAGCTACACCTGGGCACAGGAGAACGATGCCTCGCTGCGCGACAAGCCTTTCAAGAAAGACTACTTCCAACTGTTCCCCAGCGTCTTCCTGTCCTACCAACTGACCGAGAACGACCAGTTCCAGCTCAACTACACCCGACGCCTGCGACGCCCATGGGGCGGACAGCTCAACAGCTTCCGAGACACGCGCGACGCCACGATGGTGAGCTTCGGAAACCCGGAACTGACTCCGGCCTTCTCCAACTCGTTCTCGTTCAACTACCTGCGCACATGGACAGAGCACTCGCTGATGGTATCGGCCTATTATCGCCCCACCACCGACATCATACAGCGCATCAGCTGGCAGAGTTCGTCCGACGGAATGATGTACTCCAGCAACTTCAACGTGGCCAAGGACCAGCGCGCCGGACTGGAGCTGACACTCAAGGACCGCTTCTTCCGCATCCTGGACCTGACAACCAACGCCAATGCCTACTACTACAAGATTGACGGATTCAGCTACGACATCGACGGACAGACGGTGACAGGCGACGGCGACCACAACTTCACATGGAGCGCACGCATGATCGCACAGGTGCAACTGCCCTACGACCTCTCCGTGCAGGCCAGCGGCGACTACCGCAGCCGGCAGTCGACGGCGCAGGGATACCGCAAGTCGAACTACAGCGTGGACCTCGGCGTGCGCAAGAACTTCCTCAACAAGCAACTGCAGGTGAGCCTCAACTGCCGCGACCTGCTCGACAGCCGCAAGTTCAGGACCTTCTCCTCCTCAGACACCTTCACGCGCGAGCAGCTCAACAGGCGGGGCAGCCGCCGTGTGCAGCTCACCGTCACCTGGAACTTCGGCAACAACTACGCCAAGCGCAAACCCGGCCGCAACCATCAGGGACAGATGGACGACGACGCGGGAAGCATGGGCGGATACAACGGTGGCGGAGAGGAATGACACCGACAGACATGATCCAACAGGCATAAAGGCTTGAGGTGACAAGCACCAAGGCACAAAAAAACAGGCATGGACACTGGCTCCATGCCTGTTTTTTTGATGCTTTGTCCTAAGGACGGGATGTTTTTTTCAAGGTGGGTTCTATAAATTAGCTTTGTCAGATTTTGAGGCTCTTTTTGAGGTCATATCGTTATGGTGGTAATTTATAGAATCCACCTCAAAAAAAATCAGATGGTCACGGCGGTGCCAGCGACGATAACCATAATCATGGCTCCGTTGGGTCCCATGGTCCCCACATCAAAGGAGATGCCCACCACGGCATTGGCTCCCATGCCACGCGCGCGACCTTCCATCTCACGCAGGGCCGACTCGCGTCCCTCCTGAAGCACGCGCTCATAGGAACTGGTACGACCACCGAATACATCGCTGATGGATGCCATGAAGTCCTTGAGCACGTTGGCGCCGAGGATAACTTCGCCAGACACCAGGCCCTTGTACTCTAAAATCTTGTGACCTTCTATGGTCGGAGTGGTTGTCATTATCATAATCGTTGGTTTTAGATGAGTTTTTATAAAGTTACACCAGCACATCCCAAAAACACTGGGGCAAGTGTATGTTGTCCACATCCATCGCGTCAACAAACAGCGGCGCGATATCACCAGGCTCAAACCCGGCTATGCCACAGCCGATGGGCGTGACGAGAAACACCTGGTCGGCATGCTGACGCGCATAGTCGACAAACTGGTCCACATAGGGCCGTATGGTCTCGGTACCTCCCTGCATGGTGGGGATGGCGTAGCTCTGTCCCTGTGGACCCACGCCAACGCCCATCTTGGCGCCAAAGTAAAGGCGGGCGGCACGGGCGGCGCCACCGCCGTGCATACCGGCAAGGTTGCTGCCGAAGACAAAGATCTCACGGGGGCCAAGCACTGTCACCACCTCGGGCGTGACACGCTGTGAATAATCGGGTTGTTTCATCATCGCAAAGTCTGTAAGTTTGGCGGCGCGCTCGGCAAACGACAGGCCATCGTCGCCCTTCGCCACGGGACACCGTGACAGCAGCGGAGACTCGTAGTAGGCCTTGAAATAGGGCACCACGACAGTCTCCATCAGCTTGCGGTAGCGCTGGGTGACAGCCGAGGGCGTCATGCCGAGCTGTTCGGCCACCTCTTTGCCCTTGAACCCCTCCACGAGAATCATCTGCAGAATGATGGACGAGCGGCTGTCGCGCGGGAAACGGCGGCGGCACAGCTCCATGACCGTGGCGCGGAAGTCGGCAGAGAAGCTGTCATCGGGAATGTCAAAGGCCACCTGCGTCTTGCCCATGCGCTCCACAAAGGGTTTCACCTGCGCCTCACGGTTGTAGTCCTTCAGGCGGTCGAGCAGCACGAAACGGAAACCGTTGATCATCCATGTGCGGAGCGACACGCCAGGGCCTCGGCGGTCGAGCTGTCTGAAATCATGCTGGCTGAGCGCCAGGTAATACTCATGGGCGATACTGAAAAAGTCGAGACCTGACTTGTACGCAAGGTCATAGCGCTTGTCGCAGACGCGGTAGGCGATGCGGCAAGTGTCGTAGAAATAGTCGCGGGTCAGCTGGGCATCGTGGTGTCGCAGCCCCTCCACTATCTCGTCATCGGTGAGCGCTGTGGGCGCGTCAAGATTGTTCATCGGCGCAAATATAGCCATTTTCTGAAAAAAAGTAGGGGTAGCGCTTAATTTTTTTCTTTCCTTTTCTTCTAATGGTCTGACACAACCCAAAAGATCACTATCATGGAAAGAAGAAAAAGAACACAGACACGGAGAATCGTCAACCTCATCATTGTGGACGAAAGCGGCAGCATGAGCCTCATCGAGCACCAAGCCCTTGCAGGCCTCAACGAGACACTCGCCACCGTGAAGCGCATGCAGGACCATGACCCGGCGGTCAGCCAAAGCGTGACGCTGCTCACCTTCAACAGCGAGCACACGCACCACGTGTACGACAACGCGCCGGCACGCCTCACACGGCCCGTCACCCCACACGAGTACCAACCCTGTGGCGGCACGCCTCTCTACGACGCCATCGGCCTGGGCGTCAGCAAGGTCAACGCACAGACAAGCGCCTCCGACGCGGTGCTCGTCACCATCATCACCGACGGTGAGGAGAACTGTTCCAAGGAGTACGACCTGCGCATGGTGAAACAGCTCATCGAGAAGATGAAGAAACAACGCTGGACCTTCACTTTCATCGGCACCGACAACCTCGACGTGGCGCGCATGGCCCGCGACATGGCCATCGACAACCACATGGAGTTCACCGAAGACGCCGAGGGCACCCGGCGCATGTTCGAAGTCGAACGCAATGCGCGCATACGCTTCTGCCGCGCCGTCCACGAAGACAGGCTTCCCAAAGGCGGTTATTTCGACGGACTCGACGACCGCCTGCCTGCCCGCAAGAAGGGTTCGGAATGACCGATGCCATCCGGAGAACCATGCCGCGCCTTCGCCTTCAGCGGCGGAAAGGGACCTCAGGGGGGAAAAAGGCCCGAAAAGCTGCCGACGGGCGGGCGCGGCTCTCCGGCTAAGGGAGGGCACCAGCTACGCCTTTATATTTATTTAAGGTTTTGGCCAAAAGAAACGACACATAATTAGGATAGGAACCAAATAAAATTGTTATCTTTGCAATCGTATAATTGACTTTTTCAACTTAAAACAATAGGTTATGACTAGTTTGAAAGACTTTTCTTTGGAAGGTAAGAACGCCTGGATCACAGGCGCCACTTACGGTATCGGCTTCAACATTGCCAAGGCTTTCCATGCCGCCGGTGTGAAGAACATCATCTTCAACGACATCGACCAGGAGCACGTCGACCGCGGCCTGGCTTCCTACAAGGAGGCAGGCATCGAGAACGTGCACGGATATGTCTGCAACGTCACCGACGAGAACGCCGTCGAGGCGCTCGTGAAGCAGATCCATGAGGAGATTGGCAATATCGACATCTTGGTCAACAACGCCGGCATCATCAAGCGCATCCCCATGGTGGAGATGAGCCGCAAGGACTTCCAGCAGGTCATCGATATCGATCTCGTCGGCCCGTTCATCTGCTCCAAGGCTGTGCTGCCTGAGATGATCGAGCGCAAGGAGGGCAAGATCATCAACATGTGCTCCATGATGTCGGAGCTCGGACGCGAGACCGTGTCGGCCTATGCAGCTGCCAAGGGTGGCCTGAAGATGCTCACACGCAACATCTGCTCTGAGTATGGCCAGTACAACATCCAGTGCAATGCCATCGGCCCGGGCTACATCGCCACACCGCAGACCGCTCCCCTGCGTGAGCGTCAGCCGGACGGCAGTCGTCATCCGTTCGACAAGTTCATCTGCGCCAAGACTCCCGCCGGACGCTGGCTCGATCCCTCTGAGCTGGGCGGCCCCGCCGTGTTCCTGGCTTCTCATGCCTCAGACGCTGTCAACGGACACGTGCTCTACGTCGACGGCGGCATCCTGGCCTACATCGGCAAGGACCCCTCACAGTTCAACGGATAAGACGTTTCGACTGAAATACATACCAACAATAAAAAAGCCCACGGCATGCCGTGGGCTTTTTTATTAATTATCTTTACAATTACTTATTCACAGCATCGGCAAACTGAGCGCCAGCGGCAAACTTCACAACTGTCTTGGCTGCAAGCTCCACCTTCTCACCTGTGCGGGGATTGACGCCCTGACGAGCAGGACGCTCCTTTGTAGCGAATGTGCCGAAACCAACCAGCTGAACCTTCTCACCTGCTACCAGTGCGTCCTTGATGGCATCTGTTGTAGCGTCCAGCGCTGCCTTGGCCTGTGTGGAGGTGATACCTGCTGCCTCAGCAATCTTCTTTACTAATTCTGTCTTGTTCATAATTTTGGGTTATTTTGTGAATATAAATGGTTGCTTCGTCTATTTGTGGCGACAAATATAGGTCTTTAGTTTCATAATCCAAACAAAAATAAAAAAAAAGTGATGTAAAAAATTAAAAATCACCGCAAATCCACTGTTCCTTAACCATTTAACCGACTTTTTTCGTAAATTTGCACCGTTTTTCAAGATCATATCAACCAACAGGAACGCATCATGCCAAAAATACCAACCATCACCAAAAACCTGCTCATCATCAACGTGCTACTCTTCTTGGCCACTGAGGTGCTTGAGCCAACCCTGGGTGTGGACCTCACATCGCTCTTGGGACTTCATTTCTTCAAGGCGCCCGACTTCCGCACCTACCAGCTCGTCACCTACATGTTCATGCACGGAGGATTCACACACATCTTCTTCAACATGTTCATGCTATGGATGTTTGGGTCTGTCGTGGAAAGAATGTGGGGAACAAAAAGATACCTTTTTTATTACATATTCTGTGGCGTAGGCGCTGGTTTGTGCCAGGAACTGGCCCAGTACATCCAGTATGCGAACAGCGACTTGGCCAACTATCAGATGGTCAACACCGGAACGGCCCTCATCCCCGTCAGCCAGTATCTCAACCTGTGGACCACCGTGGGCGCATCGGGTGCGCTCTACGCGCTGCTGCTGGCCTTCGGCATGATGTTCCCCAACGAGCGGATGTTCATCATCCCTATCCCTTTCCCCATCAAGGCCAAGTGGATGGTCATCGGTTCCATCGTCGTGGAGTTTATCCTGGGACAAGTGAACGGAGGTGACGGAGTGGCACACATGGCACACCTCGGCGGCATGGCCTTCGGCTTCCTGCTTATCCTCTACTGGCGGCGACAAGCGGGCGGAGGCTACCAGCAGGGGCGAGGCACCCAGTTTTTCAGCAACTTGCAACAGCGATGGCGCAACAGTCAAGCGGGACGAAACGCCAAAAGGCGCAGCCACACAGGCAATGCCGACTGGGACTACAACGCCAACAAGCGCGCCACGCAGGAAGAGATAGACCGCATACTCGACAAAATCAGGAAAAGCGGATACGACAGCCTCACAAAGGCCGAGAAGCAAACGCTTTTCGACCAAAGCAAACATGATCGCTAAAATCAAGAAATTCTCACTGCAAGTCGTTGCCGGAGCCAATGCGGTGACCATCCTGCTCATGCTCCTCGTGGGCTACAGCGGACACATCAACCCCGTCAACCATCCCCTGCTGGCCAACGCCGGGCTCGTATTCCCGGCGTTCATCGCCATCAACGCGGCCTTTCTCGTCTTCTGGGTCATATTCAAGTTCAAGGGCGTCATCATACCTTTCGTGGGCTACATCCTTTGTTACGGACCCATGAGGACCTACATGCCCGTCAACATCCCACACGACCCACCCGTGGGAGCCATCAAGGTGCTGTCCTACAACACACAGGGATACCACAGCATGCGCGCCGGCCAGACGTCCACCTTCTCCGCCGACACCATCGCCTCCTACATCCTACACAGCGGCGCCGACATCGTGTGTGTGCAGGAAGGGGGACACACGCTGCCCTTCGACAGCACGTTCCACAAGCGCTACCCCTACATCGTGGAGGAGCCCAAGCCTGCAAGCGGCGATGTCATCGCCCTCTACAGCCGATTTCCCATACGCCGCTCCCAGGTCATCGACTATCCCTCCGAAGGCAACATGAGCGTGGCCTTCTACCTCAACATCAACGGGCAGAAGGTGCTTGTCGTCAACAACCACCTGGAGACCAACGCCCTCGACAAAGACGACAAGACGGGCTTCGGCGACCTCATCAAGGGCGACCTCGACAAGGACATGGCACGCGCTGAGTCATCACGGCTCATCGACAAGCTCGGCCTGGCGTCGAAGAAACGGGCACCCCAGGCCGAGGCCGTGGCCCGATACATCGCCAACCACCGCACAGGACACCGCGTCATCGTATGCGGTGACTTCAACGAGAACCCGCTCGGCTATGCCCACACACGCATCGGAGAAGACCTCACCGACTGCTACGCGGCCACTGCCAACGGCATCGGACGGTCCTACAACCAGAGCCACATGTACGTCAGGATTGACCACCTGTTCTGCTCCGGCGACATCACGCCTTATGCCTGCGATGTCGACAGCCGCATCAAGGCCAGCGACCACTACCCCATCTACTGCTGGTTCAAATTCGGAAGGAAAATCTAAAAATGGAATAATAAACACCTATAAATTTCTGAAAAAGAAGGAAAATTAGTATCTTTGCACATCTTATAGATGTTAATTAGATTGAAATAATAAATAAACAAATAACTAACAAAATGCGAAACAAAGGAATTGTAATTGTAACAGCCGTCTTACTGACGCTTACATGCCTCTTCTATTTGTCGTTCCCGATTGCCACAAACTACTATGACAATCAGGCAGCCAAGCTCAAGGATCCCATTGATCAGCAGAACTACAAGGATTCTGTGAAGTACCTTGGCATTTACGACTACCAGAAGTGTCTGCAAACGCAGATCGGTCTCGGACTGGATCTGAAAGGCGGAATGAACGTGGTACTGGAAATCTCAGTGCCCGATGTGGTCGACATGCTCGCTGACCACAAGACTGACCCGGCATTCGTCAAGTCGATGAACGAGGCCAAGAAGCAACTGGAAGCCGGCAAGAGCGACTTCATCGCTCTCTTCATCGACGCTTACCACAAGAACGCCCCCGGACACCATCTCGCTGAGGTCTTCGCCACACAGCAGCTCCAAGGCAAGGTGTCGCCCACCAGCACCGACAGCGAGGTGGAGAAGGCTCTGCGCGCTGAGGTGAGCTCGGCCATCGACAACTCATTCAATGTTGTTCGCACACGTATCGACCAGTTTGGTGTCGTGCAGCCCAACATACAGCGCATCCAAGGCGCTGAGGGCCGCATCATGGTGGAGATGCCTGGCATCAAGGAGCCCGAGCGCATGCGCAAGCTCCTGCAGGGTAGCGCCAACCTCGAGTTCTGGGAGACCTACAACGCCGACGAAATCATCCCGTACCTCCAACAGCTTGACCAGCGCCTGGCCAACGCCGACCAGGAGTCTGCCAAGAAAGACACCGCCAACGCCAAGGAGGAGAAAAAGGCTGAGCCCGCCAAGAAGCAGGCACAGCACAAGTTTATGATCAACAACGGCAAAAAGGCCGACAATATCAAGACCACGCCCGACAACGAGCTGGAGCAGGCCAAGAAGCAGCACCCGCTGCTCGCCATGCTGCAGACCACTGGCGCCGGAAGCCTGAGCCTCGTGGGCTATGCCAGCGCTCGCGACACCGCCGCCATCAACAAGGTCATCTACGGACAGGTGGCCAAGCAGGTGTTGCCCACCGACCTCCGACTGATGTGGAGTGCCAAGCCCACTGACAACATCCAGGCCAAGAACATCTATGAGCTTCACGCTCTGAAGGTCACCACCACCAATGGTCGCGCTCCGCTGGAGGGTGATGTCATCACCGACGCCAGCGACCAGTTCAACCATGTCACCGGCGCTCCTGAGGTCTCCATGTCGATGAACTCAGAGGGCGCACGCCGCTGGTCAGAGCTGACCAAGGCCAACATCGGCAAGGCCATCGCCATCGTGCTCGACGGTGTGGTGTACACCTCTCCCCGCATCCTCAACCAGATTGACGGCGGACAGAGCTCCATCACCGGCAACTTCACCATCGAGGACACCAAGGACCTGGCCAACACCCTGAAGTCGGGACGCATGCCCGCACCCGCACACATCGTGCAGGAGGAGGTCGTCGGTCCTACGCTCGGTGCCCAGTCCATCCAGCAGGGTATCATCTCGTTTGCCATCGCCTTCGTGCTCTTGGTCATCTACATGCTTGTGGTCTACAACATCATTCCTGGATCACTCGCCGTGCTGGCCCTCTTGCTCAATGTGTTCTTCACGCTGGGTATCCTGACATCGTTCCAGGCCGCCCTCACCATGAGCGGTATCGCAGGTATGGTGCTGTCGCTCGGTACGGCTGTCGACGCCAACGTGCTGATCTATGAGCGTATCAAGGAGGAGCTTCGCGCCGGCAAGGACATGCGACTGGCCATCAACGCCGGTTACAGCAATGCCTTCTCCGCCATCTTCGACTCCAACTTGACGTCTGTCATCACGGGTGTCATCCTCTACCTCTTCGGCACAGGACCCATCCGCGGCTTCGCCACCACTTGGATCATCGGCATCGTCTGCTCGTTCTTCACAGCCGTCTACCTGACTCGTCTGGTCTACGACTACAAGATCAACCACGGCAAGTGGATGCACCTGAAGCTTTGGACCAGCATCTCACAGAACATGATGCAGGGCACCAACTTCAAGTTCATGTCTGCATACAAGAAGAGCTTCACCTTCGCCGCCATCGCCCTCGTGGTCTTCATCGTCAGCTTCGGCACACGTCACCTCGCACAGAGCATCGACTTCACGGGTGGCCGCAACTACGTGGTGCAGTTTGAACAGGCCACACAGCCTGAGCAGGTGCGCACGGTGCTGGAGAAGACCTTCCCCGGATACACCACCAGCGCCATCTCACTGGGTAACGACGGCCGCACCATCCGCATCTCGACCAACTACAAGATTGAGTCGACCGACACCAAGGTAGACGGACAGGTGGAGACCATGCTCTTCAACGGTCTGAAGGAGGCTGGCCTCGTCAGCCAGAAGAATGTGGAGACCTTCAAGAACCCGGACATCCGCCAGGGTGGCTCCATCATCAGTTCATCCAAGGTGGGTCCGTCCATCGCCAAGGACGTGACACGCAGCGCCATCATCAGCGTGTTCATCGCTCTCGTGGCCATCTTCCTCTACATCCTGCTTCGTTTCCGCAACGTGGCCTTCTCACTCGGTTCCACCATTGCCCTGGCCTTCGATGCCGTGACCGTCATCGGCTTCTTCTCGTTGCTGCAGGGCCTGCTGCCCTTCTCGCTCGAGGTCGACCAGACATTCATCGGCGCTGTGCTGACCGTCATCGGCTACTCCATCAACGATAAGGTGGTGGTGTTCGACCGTATCCGTGAGAACCTGAAGCTCCATCCGAAGGAGGATTTGCAGAAGCTGTTCAACGACTCCATCAACCAGACTTTGGCCCGTACCATCAACACCTCAGTCACCACGCTCGTCGTGTTGCTCTGCATCCTGTTCCTGGGCGGAAAGAGCATCCAGCCGTTCGCCTTCGCCATGACACTGGGCGTCATCTTCGGTACGCTCAGCTCCATCTTCCTCGCATCGCCCATCGCCTACCTCGTGATGGGTTGCAAGATCAAGGAGCAGGCCGCTACCGTTGCCACCGCTGTGGAGCAAGCCTAATCAAGACATCCACATTCACGACATAGCCTCCCGCGAGGCCATGCCATAAAGCAAGCGAGCCATCCACGTTCGGAAACCGAACAGGATGGCTCGCTTTTTTGTTTCTCCTTTTTGTTAAAGACCGACCGGCTTTCCTTGCGTATTTAGTTCTGTTTCGTCATTTCACTTTCAGATTTGTACCCCCTCAGACTTTTGAGAGCAGGCTCGACTATACAAGTTAAGATGTTCATTTCTCTACAATGGTTAGGACATCTCACAGAGATGACTGCAATATTCAGGCATAAATCACTACTGCACTTAGGCATGAATTATGCTTTTTCCTGGCAAACGGGCACACGAAATGCAGCTATCTCCGAAGCATATTTTTATTATTAAGTCAAAAGGCTTCAGGCACGTGGTTGTGCTTGCGGCCGTCCTTTCCTCGCTTGAGGAAGAGGACGAGACGGACATGCTGGTTCGGGGCAAGGGTGTCTTGCCATGACTTAGGCAAGACGTCGAGCTGGGCAAAGCCCTCGCGCGCCAACGTCTCGGAAGAGACTGGAGAAGTCTCCGCTCCAACGGAAGAGGACGTATGGGAACCGGAAGGGGCAGGAGTGATCAAGGCATATTTCCAGTAGCGCTCCGTCTTGTTGACAAAGAGCACGGTAGCCTCATAGGTTCCGAAAGCCTCACGCCCCGTCTCCCTGGGAAGCACCTCGACGATGGCGGCCGACTTGAAGGGGTCGTCATGGGCGATGATGGGACAGAAGCGGACAAAGCATCCCCTGCCAACACCCTTCACCAGCGGTGCCGTCCGGTCGGCCACAAAGTGGCGTGACCGTGCGTCGAACACGTGCACATGTCCATGCTGCAGGTCAATGCCGTCCACATATCCTGTTTCTGTGGGAAAAACCTCCTCCACCCTTTTGCTTGACGCGACGATTTCCGCCGCACGCTCGTTGCCCTGCTTGGACATGCGCGTCAGCACGTCGAACAGGCGACCGGCAATCTCCCAGGGCTTGCAGGGAAACTGATGGCTGTCGGCTACCATCGACAGGCCAGAGGGTGCCACCAGTTTCACGAAGCGGCGACGGCGCCCCTGCAGCTCCTTCTCAAAGATTTTCACGGCATACATGGGTGTGATGGTGTCACAGTCGCCGCGCTCCTCCTGCGGATGATGCAGCAGATAGGAAGCCCGTGCGCGCTCCACCCTTTCACGGAGCGACAGGTACCGGCGTCCGTCCTTTCCCATTTGCGGCAGTCGGTCGTCCTCGCGCAGACAGGCATCATATCCCCACGCTTGCAAGAATTGCGGCAAGCGGAAATCAGGATATTTCTCGGCAATCTTCAGGGCCAAGCCCAACATGCACGAGCCGATGAGCGACGGGCGCCGCTCATGCCACTGGATGTAGGCCGCCAGGAGCGTTCGCGCCTCGACCGACCCCATCGTCGCACAGTGTGCCTTGAGATATCTGTAGATTGTCCATCGTGTCTCTTCGGGATGCTGTTGGCCTGTGGCCAAGGCTTCCTCCAGCTGCTGCCGTGTGACGGCAGGTGTCTTGTCGCCAGTGGGATCCATAGGTTGTGTGTGTGTTAAAGGGTTCAGTCGCTGACCTCGTTTTGCACATGCTCGCAAAACTGCACGACGATGTCGAGCATGTCTTGCTCCAGATAGGCGCATGCCTTGTCGTAGAAATGGTCGGGGATGTCATAGTAAGCCTCGGCGATGGCGCCACAGATACACGCCTTGGTATCGGTGTCGCCGCGCGCCATGACAGCCTTGCGGATGGCATCCTCAAAGCTGTCGCTGTCGAGGAAGCAGCGCAACGCCCATGGCACCGTCTCCTGGCACGACGAGTCGAAGTGTCCCTCCGAACCGATCTTGTAGATGTCGCGAAGCGGCGGCAAGTCATAGCCGAAGCTGCGCTTGACGGCACTCTCCAGTTCCTCCTTGGTGATGCGGCCCGTGCGCAGCCAATAGATGACCGCCGCCACGCACTGCGCTCCACGGATGGCCTCCTTGTGCATGTGGCTGCCGATGGTACAGAGCTGGGCCTGCCTCAACACCTCGTCGTAGTCGTCGTAGAGCCATCCCACGGGTGCGATGCGCATGGCTGCCCCGTTGCCCCATGAGTTCTGCGGTTTGGGGTGGTCGTCAAGCAACCACTGGCTGAACATACCCCCATAAGCCCCCTTGGGGTTGGGGTAGCGCCGTCCCCACTCGTGGAGCTTGTCCTGGTAAGGCTTCGCGTTGAGGATGGCATCGGCCACGGCGATGGTCATCACGGTGTCGTCGGTATAGTCACACTGGGGTTTGGGACGGAAAAGCTCGAAACCGTCTTGCGGTATCTCGTCAAACTCAAAACGTGAGCCTACGATGTCTCCTATGATGGCGCCAATCATAATAAGGAAGTGGATAAGAGGGGTTCATGCAAAAGGCTTGGTTAGCGGTGTACTTCCACCGGGAATCGAACCCGGATCAAAGGTTTAGGAAACCTCCGTTCTATCCATTGAACTATAGAAGCCCATTGTTTATGTTGCAAAGATAACGGAATTTATCCAATCCGCAAAGGAAAAGCCCAAGAATATTCCATCCGTCAGGGAGATTGGGCGCCACATCCGCTGCGGCGTTCGCCCCGGCACAGACATTCACCGTTGCCACCACGGCAAGTCCCCGACATAGGCTCCCCGCATGTCTGTCATCAAGTCCCCGACACGGGAAGAGCGGACAATTTTAACTTCTCCTTGACGATTTTTAAAGCCAATCACTTTGCCGTTGCGAAAATAGGTAGTAATTTTGCGCCACAGATGAAGGCGATTCTCATACTCTTTCTGCTGGCCCTGCTGCCTGCCACGTCATGGGCGCAAGACGACCAGCGCACCCGCGTCAATCCCGAGGACCTGGATGTCGACATGGACAACCCGACCTTTGTGCCCATGGTGAAGGTGGGCAAGGTGCTCCTGGGCAAGGACTCCATACAGTACATGGAGCTCAATGACGTGTGGGTCTACCCCGAGCCAACCTTCAAGAACGCACGCCAGCGCGCAGCCTACAACCGCTTGGTGTACAACGTGAAGAAGGTGCTTCCCATCGCCAAGGAAGTCAACAAGATCATCATCGAGACGGGCGACTACCTCAACACCCTGCCCAACAAGAAAGCGCGCGACGCGCACATGAAGCTCGTGGAGGCGAGCATCAAGAAGGAATACACGCCCCGCATGAAGAAGCTCACCTACGCGCAGGGCAAACTCCTCATCAAGCTGGTCTACCGCGAGTGCAACAGTTCGAGCTACCAGCTCATCCAAGCCTTCTTAGGTCCCGTGAAGGCCGGGTTCTACCAAGCCTTCGCCTGGGTGTTCGGCGCGTCGCTCAACAAGAAGTATGACGCCGGCGGCGTGGACCGTCTCACCGAGCGCGTGGTGCGCCAGGTGGAGGCCGGCCAACTCTGAATAGGACTCACCTTAACTCTTTCTCCAGCGCGAACAGGAGATACAGCGACACCTCGCCTATCAGTAACCGTTCCATATCCATCCGTTTTTCGCAAAGCAACCGATTAACTGCGTAACAGACAATGCTCATCACGTTTTCGGCACGACTTTGTCTATTAATCATCACACGACTTTTCCGGAAGCGCCCTCTATCAGTTTCTTTGCTTCCATATTTCACCTATTCTCTTCAGACGCCAATCTGGCTGGTTCGACTGTCATATATTTCTCTTTGCACCGGGTGATATTGTGATAAAGTTCCCAAACCTGTACCTTTGCATCCAAGTGCCCCTTGGTTGTCCCCCCAAAAAAAATCCCGATTAGGGCAAGTGCTTTGGAGAGTAACTTCAAAGGCTTTGGACAACTCAAACGTTCGTTATAAGCTCACTGAAAGTACACTATAAAGTTCCTAAAACATAGGCAACTTTCAGCAAATTCATGCCTAAGGCATAGGCAAGAAGGCACCCCCCATAGAGCCAGCAAGGCTCCCCACCTTCACGCATGTATTGCGGAAGATGGGGAGCCTTGTCGTTATGCTTTTGTGAGAATTCTCTCTGGATGGCGATGTCGTCACTTCACCACATACTTCCTGCCTGACTGGATGTAGACACCGGGCTGGAGGCCCTGCAGCGACGTGCCCACACACTGGCCCTGCAGGTTGTAGACCTTGCCGGCAACAGAGGCGGCTCGACGGTCGGCAACGGGTGCGTCGATGGCAGTCGGGGTGAAGTTGTGCACGCGGTTCTCGGCCATGTTCAGGCCACGCACGTCGGTACGCGAGAGCACGCGGTCGTAGACCAGCAGGTCATCGAAGGAAGCCTCAGCCGAGCCCCAGAAGGAGCCATAGCCGAAGTACATGTATGGACAGGCGGCCACGAAGTCGACCAGTTCGTTGCTGTCAAACTGCGTCTGCTTGGTGATGTCGCTTCCAGCTTGCGAGCCGGCCACGCTGTCGAAGGTCTTCTGCGCACCGTCGATGTAGAGCTTCACCCCGTCGGTGCGCGACACGGTCATGGTGACCAGTGCCCAGCGGCCGGCGGTGAGGTTGCCTGTGGTGACGCTCGACGGGTGGTTGAGGTCTATCCAGTTGCCCGCATTGCTGTTGTAGCCCACATAGGTGTTGCCCGTCATGTAGAGGCGCGCTGACGAGAGCGGGTTGAAGAAGCCGAAAAGACAGTCCCACAGGTTCTCTTCGGTGAGCTTCGCCCAGTATGACACGGTGAATCCGTCAGCGAGCGTGGCTCCGCTGAGCGGGTTGACCATCTGCACGTAGCTGGCGCGTCCGCTGGCCCCGAAGCTGGTGTGCACAAACAGTCCGCTTCGCTCGCGGTCAGCCTGGAGCGAGGGTGCCGTGGCGCCCGCCTGGCTCTTCAGCCGTGCCACCTGCGTGGAGTCGAAGGCGTTGACTACGGGGCGGCCGTCGAAGTCGTAGTAGGCCACGGTGCCACTCTTGTAGTCGGCCTGTGCTGGTATGGCGGTCTTGCGCACGCTGACAGGGATGGTGTCCACCAGTTGCCAGTCGCCCGCCGTGAGCGTCATGACGAGATCCACAGGCGTGGCGTCGTCGGTCATGGCGTCGGGGTTGTAGCGGCCATTGTCGCTAAGGATGTCGGGGTTTGACGATTTCCATTCCACGCTGACATTGTCATATCCGTCGACCACGCCATAGAGGTTGACATTGCTGGTGATGCGCGCCCCCTTGGTGACGGGCATGGTGGCCGTGCGCAGCAGGTAGGCCAGCTGGTAGGGGTCTTCCATCTTGTAGCCCCAGATGGTATTGGCCGGCCCTACTCCAGTGAAGGCGATGGCCTTGATGGTGTAGGGCTCCATCTGCTGCTCCACCACCACAGCCTGGTAGGTGTTGCCGCCCACCTTGAGGGTCATGTATGCGGTGCCGTCAGTGAGGCTCCATGTGCCGGTAAGGGCACCCGTCACCTTGCCGTCCTCCGTGAGCGTCAGGCTGACGGGCTTCACCGTTTCCTTGTTGGCGTAGTCGACACCCTGCTTGTGGATGAGCACCTGGTAGGTGCCGGCCACCTCGCGCGCGCCGAACCGCTGGCGCGAGGCGATGCTGTCGTCGTTGACAGTCTCGCCCGTGAATTCAAACGGAGCGGCGGCCAGCCATCCGTCTTTCGTGGTGAAGAGCTGGTGCGTGCGCACGGCATGCCACTCGGTGCCGTTGTTGAACCGGGTGTGGTAGATGAGGAAACTACGGCCGAGCGAATCGGTGATGGCCGAGTTGTGGCCTTGCGAGAGCTCACCCGCCATGCTGTAAGAGGTCTTCTTGCCCGTGGTCATGAATCCCCAGTCCTCATAGTTTCCCAGGATTTTCTCTCCGCGGAAGCTACCTGCGGTGCCATAGTCCATGAGATACCTGTCGTAGATGGCCGATATGCCCTTGGGGTCAACGTATGGGCCGTCGGGATTCTTCGAGCGGAACACCTCCATCTCATAGCCTCCGTCGGCCGTCAGTCCGCCATACGACATGAAGAGGTAATAGTAGTCGCCGATATGCTGGATGTAGGATCCCTCGCCCGACACATAGTGTCCGCCAGCTATCTTCCTGCCGAAATAGGGGTCGGAGGTATAGTCGTCGCCACTGCCCGTGAGGGGATAGGTGGCATCGTAGTCGCGCAGCCCCGTGCGTGGGTCGAGCTTGAGCATGAAGATGCCTCCCGACCACGATCCGTAGGACATCCACAGCTGGCCCGTCTCATCGTAGAACACGCAGGGGTCGATGCAGTTGGGCCAGGCGTTGCCCCAACCGCCCTGCTTGTTGTAGCGGGCGGGCAACGTGGCCTGTGTGCCGATGACCTGTTCCAGGTCGGTGTTCTTGTAGGAGTTGGCGTTCAGGCCGTTGAAACCACCGATGACCACGGGAGCCTGGTAGACGAAGGGACCGTTGATGTCATCGGCCGTGAGGAGGATGACGCTCGAGGCCCAGTGGTCGCCGTTGATGCTGAGGTATTGGCACCACTTGCGCATCACAGGATTGTAGATGATGTCGGGTGCCCACATGTTGCCGTCGACGTTGTAGTCGGTGGAGGCCAGGGCCGCCCATGCCGCAGCGTCGAAGTCGGGCAGGCTGACCTGCTTGCCGGCGGCGGTGGTGAGTCTCGTCACCTGGGGATGGGCGAAAGCCTCCTGGTTGGACGCGCCCGAGGTCACGCCGCCCTCGCCGACGGTGCCCCAGGGTATGGCGGGCGAGATGCTGGTCCAGTGGTAGAAATCGGTGGTGCGCGCCTGGGCGCGGTGACTGCCGAAGATGTAGTATTGGTGGCTCTGCGGATCCCACACCACCGAGGGGTCGTGCACGCTGGTGCGCGTGGGTGCCTGTGTGGTGTATAGGCTGTAGGCCTCGGTGCGTGTCAGCTTGTGCTGGGCACTGGCGGCGAGCGCCAGGGTCGACAAGAGTAAAGCGGTGGATAGTTTTCTCATTCGTTTCTGGTTTTTAGAGATGGCATTGCATGATGCAAAGATAAGACTAATTGGTCAAAAACCACCACCACAATGTCATAAAAACAGGAAAAACGCACATTTTTACCATAAATGTCCCCTTCGCCATTCCTCGCCAGGCATCTTCCGCACCCTTGTCATATTTTTTTAAGTGTGACATCAAGTGGCACAAACGCAGAAAGTGGGGCTCAGCCGATCCTGACGCTCCGCTAAGCCCCACCTGTCATGTCACTTGTCGTTGCCCGCCGATTAGTAACTGACCTTCACGCCCACATAGTAGCTGCGCGGGAGAGCCGGGCCATAGATATAGTCGGAGTCACGGTTCCATCCCTTGTCAAAGTCCTTCTGGTAAGCGTTGGTGATGTTCTGGATACCACCGTTCACCTGCAGGATCAGGCACTTGTAGACAGGAAAATCATACGACAACTTCATGTTTACTTCCATGAACTTCGGAGTGTTTACTGCCACAGGCTTCTCCACACCCGAACCGGCGGAGTGGCCGATGAGCATGCTGCCGGTATAGGTGCCTGTGACCGAAGCCGTGAAACGCTTCACCGGATTAAACGTCGCGGTGAAGTAACCGTAGGTGTTGGGGGTACGCATCATCTTCTTGTACTTCTGCTCGGGTACCTCGTCGTTCCAGGCGATGGCCTCATCATAGTGGCTCTGCTGGAGGGTAACGCCTGCCTGTAGAGAGAACCAGCGGGTGAACATTGCCTTACCCTCGATGTTCAGTCCCAAGACCTTGGCTCCGTAGGCGTTGTAACGCTCCTGCACGGTGTTGCCCTGGGCATCGGGCTGGTCGAGCCGGCGAAGGGCGAACACATGGTTGAGGTCGGTATAGAATCCCTCTATCAAGAGATTGGTCTGCACATTGCCAAACATGTGATACAAATCGGCTGACACGCTGAAACTGTTGGAGCGCTCTTCCTTCAGGTTCTTCGCCAACACCGTGACCAGCCGCTCGCCGCCTACCACACCGACGTGCAAGTCCTCGTCGAAAGCCTGCGGGGCACGGAAGCCTCCTGCATAGGTAATACGCAGGTTCACATTCTCCGTAGGATTGAAGCGCAGGTTGGCACGAGGACTGAAGATGACATGATCCACCAGGTTGTGCTTGTCCAGTCTGCCGCCCAAGAGGAAGCTCCACTGCTTGTTCTTCCACTCGTTCTGAAAGAAGAAACTTCCGATGCGGACATTTTGCTTGAAGTTGCGGTCGTAACCGAGGATGACATCCTTCAGACCTTCAAAGTTGTACTCTGCGCCAAGCGTCAAGTCGGATGGCATGAAGAGCAACTTATCGAACGAGTGGACATACTGCGTTCCTGCCACATAAGTAAAGTCGTGGGTCGTTCCGTATGCCTTCCCGGCAGTTTCCTTGTCTTCTTCCGTTCCCTCGCCGATGCCGCCATAGTAACTCTTGCGAGCCGTGGTCTGGAAGGAGAAATAAGCCGACAGGCGATTCTTCTCATCGGGAGAATAGAAGTTGTAGGTGAGTCCACCACCTTGTATGTTATGCTCTGCCTGCTCTGCTATGTTTGCCTCGTGAGGCGCCTGGTCGAGTTTGTTGCCGCCACGACGGAACTCATGGATGCCGTGATACTGGAGGCTCAACTTGGAATAGGGGCTAAGACGGAGATAAGAATTGAGACCGAAAGTCTGATTGTTCAACTCTGGCAGCTCTGTATATCCATCTCCATCATAGTCATAACCTTGACGAGTGCGAGTCTGCCCATAAGCATAAACACCCGCCTTGTTGTCATCGGTCACCAAAGAGACATTGCCCGTCGTCACGTTATCGAACGAGTTAGCGCCGCCCACCGACATAAAGGTATGTCCGAAGGAAGCCGAATTGCGAATAGGCTCCTTGGTGATGATGTTGATGGTGCCGCCGATGGCAGACGCACCGAAGAGGGCAGAGCCTCCACCACGAACCACTTCCACTCGGTCTATCATATTGGCAGGAATCTGTTCCAGACCATACACGCCGTTGAGGGAAGAGAACACGGGGCGCGAATCGACCAATATCTGCGAGTAGTGCCCGTCGAGACCGTTGATGCGCACCTGCGTGAAGCCGCAGTTCTGGCAGTTGTCTTCCGTGCGCACACCGGGCTGGAAGTTGAGCCCTTGCGCCAGGCAAGTGGATTGCGTGATGTCGAAAAGCTTACCGCCGATCACGTTCACCAGGTTGGGGGCCATTCTTCTCGTTGTCTCGTTTCGGTTGGCCGACACCACCACCTCGTCGAGGGCCACATCATCGGTGGCCAGGGTGAAGTTGAGCTCCTGGGTGGCGTCATGGCGGATGGTGACGGTCTTCTCCACCGTCTTGTAGCCCACCATCTTCACGATGATCGTAAAAGTGCCCTCTGGCAAGTTCTTCAGGAAGTAGTGCCCTGTCTTGTCCGTCGTTGTGACGATGGTGGTGCCCTTGAGCAGGATGGTCACGTAGGGCAGGTGCTCGCCACTGCTTTTGTCTATCACATGGCCATACACATTGGCGTCCGTGCTCTTCTCGGCACCCACCGGGGGCGTGTCATCGCCTACCAACTTGTTGTTCTTGACCTCGGCTGCCTGGGCCGCAAATGAGACTGTCAACGCTCCTGCAAGAAGCATCAACTGTATATTCTTTGATTTCATTTTGCTTTTATAGATAAAAAAAGGTTCTCTCTTTTCTTTCTTCTCGTGTGTGTGTTACTCCAATACCTTGATGCTCACAGCCTTGAGTTGCTGCCAACCCGTCTTGTCCGTCACGCGTATCATGAAGTGATAGTCGCCCGGGTCAATGTCGTTGGGGATGGTGATGTCCACTTTCGCGGCATACGACTTCTGGCCTGCTGGGATGACATAGTCCTGATTGTACACCCATGGATTCACAGGCGACTTCTTCGGGTCAAGCGGACAGTCGCCCGCCGATGTGGAATGGGTGTGGTGGTCGAAGTTGTTGTGAATCTCAATATTAAAACTGCCCAGTTCCACATTGTCGGTGAAGGTATAGCGGAAGGGTATCGTTTCGCCTCGTCTGTACTGCTGGCAGTCGATGGGGTTAGGCACCTTGCCGTCCACGATCTCCGGCTTTTCCTTGTCCTCGTCTTTGGGAGTATCGTCATCACTGGAACAGGAAAAGGCACTTGCGATTGACAACATCGCGGCAACCGCGAAAGCCACATGCCGCAGTAAGCCTATGATATTTCTATTTTTCATTTTTCGTTGCTCGGTTAAAGCATCTTGGCCCGGCTACAGGTGCCGGATCCAAGATGCGGTTATCCTCAATCTATTTAACGGTGGGTTCTATCAATTACCACCATAGCAACATAAATAAGATTGTGGGTTACGTTTTGTCATCTTTGGGTCTCTTTTTGGCCCATTCCGCCTGCTTGCTCGGTCACATAGCCCGCTATGCTCCCTCGCGCGCTAACGAAATGGCCTCAAAAAGAGCCTCGAAATCTGACAAAGCTAATTTATAGAACCCACCTAACCTATTATTCTTTTGATATCTGAATGCCCTCAGCTTCCTCCGTAGTGGCGTTTCCGTTGGCATCGGTCACCGTGAAATGGATATGGTACTCCCCTTCCGGGGCATCGGCGGGAATCACCGGATGCTCATGGAAGAGCACGGATGTCTGCCCGAGATACTTTTCGTCGGCGTAGGTATATTCTTTCTCGTACTTCGCGGCGGTATTGTGAAACTCCACTTCAATCTTGGCAATCTTGTGAGGAGCCTCTATCTGTGCCTCCAAGTGCATCTTCTGGCCAATCACCGCCTTGTGGCTGTCGTTCTCGCCCACTTCCTTGAAAGTGATGGTGGGAGCGGTCCTGTCGAGTGCCCTGACCATGAGGTCCGACGTGAACGTTGTGCTTTGGCCAAGCTTGTCGGTGACGACAAACGTGAGCTTGTAGGCCCCGGCCACTGCGTCAGCGGGGATGTCGAGATGCTCGTGGAAGGTGGTGTTCTTCACGCCGATGTACTTACCCTCGGTGTAAGACTTCCGCACAATGGTTGTCTTGCCATCAGCCGTGGCGATGGTCACGTCGATGCGTGCTATCAAGCCCTCGGCCACCAAGTCGCCTTCCAGGTGGAGGTCCTTGCCGGCGGTGGCTTCCTTGGAGTTCTCCTCGCCCACCTCGGCAAGGGCAGCAACCGGCTTGGCTACACTCGGCTTCGGGTCGTCGTCGTCACTGCAAGATGTAAATACTAAACTAAAAACACAAAACAGCACAGAGGCTGCTAAAAACAATATCTTTTTCATTGTTGTTTACTTTTTTATAATTGTTAATGAATGTCCTGCCCCCATGAATAGAGGAAGGACTTAAAACATCCAGGAAACCATCGCCGAGAAGTTTCTTCCAGGTTCCGGCACTCCTATCAGTCTGTAATAACTGGTGTGGTCATAGTAGCGCTTGCCCAACAGGTTCTCTCCCCGAAGAGTCAGCTCAAATGAGTTGCCACCAAGCATGAATTTCTTCCCGATGCTGGCATTCAAGAGTTGATGCCCTTTGGTCTTCTCCTCTGGCGGAACGATTCTGTCTTGCGTTCCCACCACTTGCCATTCCAAAGCCACGAAGCCCGATTTGGCTGGGTCTTGCGTTGGCAAGAGATAGCGAAGCTCGGCACGGGCCGACCATGGTGTGGAGAATGGAAGACCATAACCTTTCTTCTCTCCGCTGAGCTGACGGGCATAAAGATACTCGCCATCAACATCCAAGCGCAAACAAGGAAGAATCTTCCACGACACGCTTGCCTCGAAGCCCCATCTCAGCACCCTGGCCTGTGTATAATAGTAGAGTTGCAAGCCCTCCTTATACTGAGGCGTAGGGTTGAGATAGATATAGTTGGGAAAATAATTGAGATAAGGAGTCAGTTGCACCGAAAGCACACCTTTTTCATATACGATGCCCGCATCCACCTGATAACTTTCCTCAGGCTTCAGACTGGTGTTTCCTTTCTCATATCTGAAGAGATTGTAATTCACTCCATCCATTCCCAACTCCTTGGCAATCGGCATACGGAAGCTCTTGCCCACATTGAGCTTGAGCACCCAGTCGCCCAACATTCGGTTCACGCCCACCGACCAAGTGAAGCTATTGAAGCTACGGCTCAGATTGGCAGAACGCTCCATATAAGCGGAATCTCCTTGTTGCACAGCGTCTTGTTGCTCTGCATCATCCATAGATGCATCGGAAGTCGAAGCCTTCCATGGGGTCTTGTACCAATCATGATAGCTGTGAATCCTCACACTTCCATGGTCGAATCTCGCCCCGGCTGTCAAGCTGAGTTTTTCACTCAACTCCCACTTGTCCATGGCAAAGGCACCAAACGCCAACTGTTCGAAGTCTGGCAAGATGAATCCCCATCCTCCACGGCGGTTACGCTGGTGCTCTACGTTGGTTCCTGCTTGAAGCGCATGCTTTCCCATCTGCTGCATCACCTTCACATTGGCAGAAAAAGTTTGCTTCGTAAAACTTCTCTCCGTTGTATTCGGCGGTATCGGCATATAGCCATGCGAAACTGGCTCGGAAAGCTCACGCTGCCGGTTGTTCTGATAAGCGAAGTCACCTTCCAGCATACCATCCGCCCAACTCCTGTCGGTATGATTGGATACCAAGAAATGATTGACGGTATGGCAAGGCAAGTCGATGTCGCGACGGGAACGGTCATAGTCGATGTCCGACAATCTCACCTCCAGTCCGTGGGCATTGGCGAAGAACCCAGCCTTCGTATTCACATCAGCGATACGAAAAGAGGTGTTCCACCCATCACCGGCATAACCGAGCATCAGGTTTCCATCCAACTCTCGACCTGCCGTATTGCGAAGGCGCTGGTCCTTGAGCTTGATCCAATAGGAGTAATACTCTATGCTGTCGGCAGGAACTTTACTGTCGGCATAATCCACCCATGTGGCATTCGCCTTGTACCAGAACCTTCCAGCTCTGCCCATCAAGCGTACCGAAGAGCCTATCGACTCATTGTTGGTTCTGCCGAAGAGATTCACCTGTCCGGCAAACTTCTTCAATGGGATGGTGTTGCTCCTCAGGTTGATGACACCACCGATGGCATCAGAACCATAGGTAAGCGAAGCAGGACCCTTTACGACCTCGGCTTGGTCGATGGCATATTGGTCTATCTCCAGACCATGGTCATCGCCCCATTGCTGTCCCTCGTGCTTGATGCCGTTCTCCGCCACCAACACACGATTGAAGCCCAAGCCACGAATCACCGGCTTCGACTCTCCCGAACCTACGCTCATCGCCTGCACACCAGGCAATCTGCTCAGCGTCTGCATCAGCGAACCGCTGAAATTTTCTTCTATGAATTGTTGGTTGGCCCTCACCACATTGAGGGCTGACTTCATCTGTACTTCTTTGTTGGAACTTCCGTTTACGACAACTTCTTTCAGGGACACACCGTCCCTCGTCATCCGCTTGGCGCTGTCTGCCTGAGCCGCAATCCTCACCGAATCCTCAGGCAAGGGAACAGCCTCAGCACTTGATGCAAGCGCATGACCGAAGTTGATGAAAAGAGGAAGCGCAAAGAATGCCAGCTTCTTATTTCTCATCATAAATCTTTGAAAACCAATCGGTTAAACCGACCATTAGGAAGCCAAACCACCCATTAGAAGCCACGTCGCTCCATTAGGGCTATAGCTATAGCCGATCATTGTGTTGATGATTCAAAAAACTACAAAGATGAGAACACGGGAGGCGCGCGGGAGAGATGGATGCGACCCTCACGCGTCTTGACAACTGGACAAGACAATACCAAGGCCGCATGGATGACTGCGGCAAACACCGCAATCTTAACGATAACAGGCACCACGTAAGGCAGGCTGTGCAAATGGCAGAGCACACAGTCATAGGCAAAAGCATGACTGGAGGTGAAGTGCCCGTCGTGGTGAATGTGGTGCGCACAGTCGTAACAATAGTAGGATGCGTCGGCACCTTCCGCCTCCGAGTGGTGGTGGAAAGTCGTGGCAAGCATCATTGGCACATACACCAATATCAGCAACCACGCAAACCTCATTCTTCTATTGTCGTGATGATGCATGAGACTATGCCGTATCCTTACTGTATGGCCATGGGCACAACGCCTGGGAAACCGAAAGCCGGTGGCCCATAACCGTCGCAAAGATACCACCTTTTACCCAATGCACCACCAAACATCCCACAAAATTACCAATCTTTAACAATTGCACAGGCAACGAATATATTTTTGCACACTTTCGCCTCTAAGTGTGCAAAATTTTATACCTTTGCACCGCAAAACGTGATCCCGGCCAAACAGAACGCAGGGAGAATGCGCACGGCATCATCAAGCCAGAAGCGCGCGCACGGCATAGCACAACAGATATATCATCACATAACAAAACATTTTATGTCTTTTAATTTACTGAAAGGAAAGCGCGGTATCATCTTCGGCGCATTGAACGACGCATCGATTGCGTGGAAAGTGGCAGAACGCGTCGTGGAGGAAGGCGCACAGATCGTGCTGACTAACACACCGGTGGCATGCCGCATGGGCACCATCGACGAGCTGGCCAAGAAGACCGGCGCCACCATCATCCCCGCTGATGCGACATCGGTGGAGGACCTGAACACGCTGTTCGTGAAGGCTCAGGAAGCACTGGGCGGCAAGATCGACTTCGTGCTCCACTCATGTGCCATGAGCATGAACATGCGCAAGAAGCGCACATACGACGACCTCGACTACGGTTTCCTTGACAAGACGCTGGACATCTCCGCCATCTCGTTCCACAAGATGCTGCAGGTGGCCAAGAAGCTCGACGCCCTCAACGAGTGCGCCTCGGTGCTGGCGCTGACCTACGTGGCCTCGCACCGCACGTTCTTCGGCTACAACGACATGGCCGACGCCAAGTCGCTGCTCGAGTCGATAGCCCGCAGCTTCGGCTACATCTACGGCCGTGAGAAGAAGGTGCGCATCAACACCATCTCGCAGTCGCCCACCTTCACCACCGCCGGCAGCGGCATCAAGGGCTTCGACGGCCTCTACGACTTCAGCGACCGCATGTCGCCACTGGGCAACGCCAGCGCCGACGAGTGTGCCGACTACTGCGTGGTGATGTTCTCCGACCTGACCAAGAAGGTGACCATGCAGACCCTGTTCCACGACGGAGGCTTCTCCAACATGGGTATGTCGCTGCGCGGCATGACGCAGTACAACAAGTCGTTCATCGACGAGAACCGCGACGAGAACGGCAAGATTATCTACGGATAACCATCCATCCGGTGCCTCGCGGCACCACACACGGCAAGCATACAGCCAGACAGCAGGCCTTCAGCGCCTGCCGTCTGGCTGTTTCTCGTTAACTCACTACACATAACAGTCTGAAGTTGTCTCGGTTGTCTTAAAATCACGGCTCTTCCGGAATTTGGCATGACAAGACCCATGGCTTGAATGTAAACCCATATAAACCGCTCACGCCATTCATCGGTCCCTGTCCACGGAGTGTAAACAGCATGGCTTGCGAGACATGCGTGAGCGGTTTCATTCGGTTTATGGCCAGGGGTTTATATCGGTTTACATT
>DJOV01000104.1 GCA_002437285.1 Prevotella sp. UBA6429
AATAGCTCAAAAATATGAGGCTCAAATCATACCAATTTATTTTTTCACCGTCACTAAGCTTCCTTGTCGTAAGCGTGTTTCGGGTAGTCGACGGTGTAGTGCAGTCCGCGGCTCTCCTTGCGCTCAATGGCCATGCGGGTGATGAGATAGCCCGTATTGATCATGTTGCGCAGTTCACAGAGATCGCGCGAGATCTTCACACGCTTGAAGAGGGCTTCCGTCTCCTCGTAGAGCAGGTCAAGACGGTCCCAGGCACGCTTCAGGCGCAGGTCTGAGCGCACGATGCCCACGTAGTTGCTCATGATCTCGCCCACCTCCTTATTGGCCTGGGTGATGAGCACGTGTTCCTCATTGGTGAGCGTTCCCTCGTCGTTCCAGTCGGGCACCTTGTCGTTGAAGTCATACTCATCGACATGCTCCAGCGAATGCTTGGCCGCCGTGTCGGCATAGACCACAGCCTCGATGAGGGAGTTGCTGGCCAGACGGTTGCCTCCGTGCAGGCCGGTGCACGAGCACTCGCCCAGGGCATAGAGACGCTCGATGCTCGAGCAGCCGTTGAGGTCGACCTTGATGCCTCCGCACATGTAGTGGGCGGCAGGACGGACAGGAATCATCTCCTTGGTGATGTCGATGCCGATGGACAGGCACTTCTTGTAGATATTGGGGAAGTGGTGCTTGGTCTGCTCGGGATCCTTGTGGGTGACGTCGAGATAGACATGGTCCACACCGTTCTTCTTCATCTCACTGTCGATGGCACGTGCCACGATGTCACGCGGCGCAAGCGATCCGCGCTCGTCATACTGCTTCATGAAGGGCGTGCCGTCGGCCAACTTCAGGATGCCCCCATAGCCGCGCATGGCCTCGGTGATGAGATAGGCGGGATGCGTCTCGCCAGGATGGTAGAGCGATGTGGGATGGAACTGCACGAACTCCATGTCCTTCACCGTGCCCTTGGCGCGATAGACCATGGCCTCGCCGTCGCCCGTGGCCACCACAGGATTGGTGGTCGTCTGGTATACGGCACCGCAACCACCCGTACACATCACTGTGACTTTGCTCAAATAGGTATCGACCTTGTTATCCGAGTTGAGCACATAGGCACCATAACAATAGATGTAGGGCGTGCGGCGCGTGACGCGCGCACCGAGATGATGCTGGGTGATGATTTCCACGGCAAAGTGGTTCTCCTTGATGTCGATATCGGGATTGGCCCTCACGGCTGCCATCAGCGCACGCTGTATCTCCGCACCCGTGTCGTCGGCGTGGTGCAAGATGCGAAACTCCGAGTGGCCACCCTCACGGTGGAGGTCATACTGGCCGTTGGCCTGCTTGTCAAACTGGGTACCCCACTCCACCAACTGGCGAATCTGCTCGGGAGCCTTGGTCACCACCTGGCGCACTGCAGCGGGATCGCTGATGAAGTCGCCTGCCACCATGGTGTCGTGGATGTGTTTCTCAAAATCGTCTTTCTCCAGGTTGGTCACCGACGCCACACCGCCTTGAGCAAACCGCGTGTTAGCCTCGTCGAGTGTCGTCTTGCAGATGATGCAAACCTTTCCTTTTTTTGCTTTGGCCACCTTCAAGGCGTAGCTCATGCCCGCTATGCCTGCGCCAATAATCAGAAAGTCGTACTTGTAAGTCATAATGAATGTGTTATGTCTGTGCAAAATTACTAAAAATATACAACACACCTTCCTCTAACTCTACGTTTTTTAGTAATTTTGCACCTTGAAATTATGGACAGGACATTTCAACATCGCTTTTCGTTGGGTGCCATCTGCGGAATCATTCTTTTCGCAGGGGTGTCCTTTTGGCTGTTTTGGGAAGAATGGGCCGTAGCAGGGGTGCTCATGACCTTGGTCTGTGTGGTGCTCATCGAGCGCGTGCTGCACTCCGAGTATGTGTTTCGCGATGACCAGCTCATCATCTGCCACGGACGCTTCGCACGCAAGAAGGCGATCTGCCTGACCGACATCGTGGGCTACAAGCCCATGACCGCCACCTTCGGCCTCTCGCGCTTTTTGATCCTCGGGCTTCGCGGCGATCGGTTTGTCCTGGTGCAACCCGCCAACGAGACCTCATTCTTGAAGTGCCTGGCTGAGCGGAAAAACAAGATTAAGAGAAAGGATGAAGACAATTAGGGCTTACTTATGGATCCTCCTGGTGTGGCTGGTTCTGCCCATGCAGGCGCAGACTGAAATCACCGATGAGGAGGAGATGACCGAAGACAACGACACCATCGCCAGCGACACGCTGTGGAGCGACACGCTGAGCGTGAGGGGCGACACGCTGCCTTGGCCGAAGAATGTTCAGACGCAGATAGAGAATTTGCTCAAGAGCGACATGTTCAGCACCTCACAGGTCGGCTTGATGGTCTATGACCTCGATGCCGACTCCACCATCTTCCGCCACAACGAGCGCCAGCTCATGCGCCCGGCTTCCACCATGAAGGTCATCACGGCCATCACAGCACTGAACCGACTGGGCGGCAGCTACCAGTTCAAGACCGACCTCTGCTACACGGGGCGTGTGGACAGCTGCACGCTTCGGGGCGACATCTACTGCGTGGGCGGCTTCGACCCGCGCTTCAACAACGATGATCTCCGAGCCTTCGTGGAGGGCATCCGCAAGATGGGTATCGACACCATACGCGGCAGCATCTACGCCGACAAGTCGATGAAGGACAAGGACCCCTATGGCGAGGGCTGGTGCTGGGACGATGACAACCCGACGCTCTCTCCACTGTTGCTCTCGCGCAAGGACCAGCTGCTGCCCAAGTTCTACTCTGACCTGCGCGAGGCGGGCATCTACCTGACCGGGTCGCTGGGCGAGAAGCGCAAACCAGAGGAGTCAAACTGCATCGTGAGACGATTCCACACCATTGACCAGGTGCTCATGCGCATGCTCAAGGAGAGCGACAACCTCTATGCCGAGTCGATGTTCTACCAGATCGCCGCGTCAACAGGCAACCATCCCGCAACGGCCAAGAGTGCCCGCGCCCTCATCAAACAGCTGGTCAACAAGATTGGGCTCGATGGCTCACGCTACCAGTTTGCCGACGGTTCAGGCCTCTCACTCTACAACTATGTGAGCGCGGAACTGGAGGTGAAGCTGTTGCGCTACGCCTACCATGACCAGAACATCTACAACCACCTCTTGCCGGCCCTGCCCATCGCCGGCACCGACGGCACCCTGCGCAAGCGCATGACAGGTGCTTTCACACGAGGCAACGTACACGCCAAGACGGGCACCGTGACGGGCATCAGTAGCCTCTGCGGATACCTCACGGCCGCCAACGGCCATCACCTGTGCTTCTCCATCATCAACCAAGGCGTGATGCACAGCAAGAACGGACGACGCTTCCAGGACAAGGTGTGCACCATCCTGGCCTCGCCCTCACTCTGATCGCACATCATCTTCCACCAGTCCCGCATCGTCAATGACTCTGTCATAGCCATTCGATGCGGGATTGTTGTTTCCGGTTGTCGCACGATTGAAGGCATCGAGCTCATCGAGGCTACGCAGATGACCGGCACACACCACTACGACCGTCAGCGACAGCAACATGACATAGAGCAACACCACCTGCACCAGGGAAAGGCGGATGCCCTCCACACTGGCGCCCGGCCACGAGGCCACGAGGGCCAAAGCCTCGTTGAGCCAACGGACCACCCACAACAAGGCCAACGCCACGCCTTGAGAGACGGCCGCAAAGGGAGTGGTCACAAAGAGCGCAATGGCACCATAAAGGATGAGTGCTGCCGCTGGGACAACCAGGATATTGGTGAGCAGGAAATAGCATGAGAAGCGCCCAAAGTAATAGGCCACCAGGGGCGCAGTGGTGACTTGTGCAGCCAACGACACCGTAACCATGCCCCAAACCCAGCGGAAGGGTTTGGGCGCAGGGCGCCACAGGCGGAACAGGCGGGGCTGATAGACCACGATGCCCAACACAGCCAAGAACGACAACTGGAAGCTCACATCCCACAATGAGAGCGGACTGGCAACGAGCATGACCAGGGCGGCAAAGGCAAGCGCGTTGACCGACGCGTGCTCACGGTGCAGCAACACGCAACAGGAGTAGACCGTCAGCATGGTGGCCGACCGTACCACGCTGGCCGGCAGCCCCACCAACAACGCATAGATCCACACGGCACACAGGACCAGTGCCTGAGCGACCCATGAACGTCGCTTGCGCCCGCCAAGGAGAAAGGTCAGGATGGCATAGACAATGCCCAGGTGAAGACCCGACAAAGCCAGCACGTGGCTGGCGCCACTGATGGAATAAGCGTCCCTGGTGGCTTGGCTCAAGGCACTCTTGTCGCCCAGAGTCATGGCGGCAATGACGGCATATTGCTGCTCATCGGAGCCGAGGGCGCGATAATGCTGGAGCAGGCGTTGGCGAAATGCCAACATACGCAACCGGACGCGCTGCAGGGTGGAGAGCGCTGAAAGGGCAGGCGGGGCGGCCTCCCAGTCGCGGTAATAGATGAACGTCTGGGCCTGGTAGCCGTGCACCTGCGCCCACCGCACATAATCGAAGTGAGTGGAACGCTCCTTGCTGCGGATGGGAACGAGCAGTGAATAGGCGCGAAGGCCATTGCCCACATGCAGTTGGCGCCAGCGGCCTGACAGGGTGTCGCACAAAAGGGAAGCCCGCACACTGACAGGACGGGGCAAGGGACGGGCGGCCACATGGGTGACAAGCAGGTCCATGCGAACGGTCTTGCCCCTGACTTGCGGCTCCGACGCCACCACGGCTCCATAGTCGACGGGAGCCGCCGACAACGTCACACGAAGCCGGCGGTGGCACAGCCCTACCAGGGTGGCACCCAGAAGACATGTGGTGAGTAGCAGGAACAGGCTTTGCACCCACGTCCGATGCCTATCACACAACTTGGAGGCGACCATCGACAAGACCAACGCGCACATCGCGAAGGCCAACCAGCAGGCCACAGGGACACGCTCGCCGAGACCGTCGGCTGTCACGATGCCGGCGATCAGCGCCATGACCAAGCGCAGGAAAGGATAGAACTGGAGGCGAATGTGCAACTTCATGTTGCAAAAATAGAAAATAATTCCTTTTATCTACCCCGTTTATAGAAATAAAAATCGTATTTTTGCGTCATGCAACAGAACAACGAACTGCGATTGGCTTGGGACTTCGTGGAGCACACCGGGACCAGCATCTTCCTGACAGGCAAGGCCGGAACAGGAAAGACCACCTTTCTCAAGGCTGTGAAGGAGCACTCCTCCAAACGCATGATAGTGGTGGCACCGACGGGTGTGGCCGCTGTCAATGCCAACGGGGTGACCATACACTCGTTCTTCCAGCTGCCCCTCACACCCTATGTGCCAGGCACGACCATCCGCGACCGCTATGACTTCCGCAAGGAGAAACGACGCATCATCCGCACACTCGACATGCTGGTCATCGACGAGATATCCATGGTGCGCAGCGACTTGCTCGACGCCATCGACTTCGTGTTGCGCCGCTACCGCGACCACACCAAACCCTTCGGTGGCGTGCAACTGCTCATGATCGGCGACCTGCAACAGCTCACCCCGGTGGTAACGCCTAAGGACGAGCAGATTCTGGGTACTCACTACGACACGCCTTACTTCTTCGGTTCCAAAGCCTTGCAGCTGGTCAGCTATGTCACCATACAGCTGACGCATGTCTTCCGCCAACAGGACGACACGTTCATCTCGATACTCAACCACATCCGCGATGGCCACCCCACGACGGATGACATCGCCACGCTCAACACTCGCCACAAGCCCCTGTTCATCCCCAAGGCCGAGGATGGTTACATCCGCCTCACGACCCACAACCGACTGGCCGACAGCTACAACGAGAATGCACTGCTCAAATTGCCAGGCCAGCGCTTTTCCTTCGACGCAGAGGTGAGCGGTGAGTTTCCAGAGAACAACTACCCCGTGGAGGCGCAACTGGTGCTGAAAGAGGGCGCACAGGTGATGTTCGTGAAGAATGATGCGTCGGGGAACCACCGCTACTACAACGGCCGCATCGGCCACGTGGTCAAGATCAGCGGCGACGGCATCGAGGTGAAATGCCCGGGCGATGACGCACCTATCAAGGTGGAGCGCGACGTGTGGGAAAACACCAAGTATGTCATCAATGACCAGACGAAGACCATCGACTCGGAGGTGCTCGGCACCTTCAAGCAATATCCGCTGCGACTGGCATGGGCCATCACCATCCACAAGAGCCAGGGGCTGACCTTTGAGCATGCCATCATCGACGCAGCACAGTCGTTTGCGCCCGGCCAGGTGTATGTGGCCTTGAGCCGATGCAAGAGCCTGGAGGGCCTGGTGCTGGCGTCGGCCATCAGTCCGGCCAACATCATCAACGACCAGCGGGTCACCGACTACATCTCTCACCAGCAACAAGCCACGGAGCAAAGCGTGGAGGCCCTGCCCGACCTGAAGGAGGAATACTATCGCTACCAACTGCTCGACATGTTCAACTTCGCGGGCCTATGGGACGCCGAGCAATTGGTATACCGCACTATCGTGGAGTTCTTCCGCAGCTATCCCACACTCACCGCCGCTCACAAGACTGCGCTCGACGCACTCAAGACGCGTGTCATGGATGTGGCTTACAAATGGGCGGCCGTCATCCGCAGCCTGGAACCCAAAGCGCTGCACAAGGATGTCTTCCTGGAACGTGTGCAACATAGCGAAGATTACTTCCTCCGTGAGCTCAAAGCCATCATCCCCACTCTACTGGAACAAACAAAGACGGTGAAGAGCCAAAACAAAAAAGCACTGGAACTGATGGACGAGCGCTACAAGGAGTGGATGTTGCAATATTTTGCCAAGACCAAACTGCTGGAGGAAATGGCCGATGAGACCTTCACCGTGTCGGGATACATGCAGACCAAGCAGGAGGCCATGCTCGACGCCATGGACCTGGTGGCTCCAGGCAACACACGTCAACGACGCCAACGCAAGCGCAAGGCCGACGACTTCCCTGACAGCCTGGACGGCGAGACGAAGCCCTCTAAGCCCAAAGCCGCCGACAAGCCCAAGCACCAGAAGGGACAGACCTATCAGGACACCTACGACCTCTACCGCAAAGGCATGAGCATACAAGACATAGCCACCGCTCGCGGACTGGCCGTGAGCACCATCACGGGCCACCTGCTCCGCTTCGTGAGGGAGGGCAAGATACGGATTGAAGACCTCATTACACCCGCAAAGATCAAGGCAGTGCGCCACGCCATGGCACAGCTCGGCCCTGAGGCCACACGCACCGACATCAAGAACGCCTGCCGGGCGGACATCACGTGGGAAGACATCAACCTGGTACTGAGCTGCTCGCAGGCCTCGGAACGCAAACCGAAATAAGACGCTCACGCGACAGGAAAAATCTTAGTCCGACATTGTACCAGGACGGACAACAAAGGGCTCATCGGATGAAATTCGTGACACGTGGACCTTCCTTTATCTAACGCAAGAAGGGCAAGCGCACCTCAGCCGAACACTGAGGCATGCTTGCCCTTCTTGTATTGACGATGACAGGACCACCTGCCGATTACTTGACGTAACGCGCCTGGTAGTCGTCGAGCTTCTTCAGGTAATAACTGCGCACATCTTGCCATTTGTAATAAGGAGCCTGGTCGGTGCCGACGGGCAGCGTGGCCTCATCCTCGTTGAGCAACACCTTCACCAGCACGTTGCCGGCATTGGGCGACAGCTTCTTGGGCTTGTAGAACACAAACTGCACGTTGCAGCCCATGGGATAGATCTGGTAGTTGTTCCATCCGCGGTCGTCGAGGTTCTCAAGGTCGTCGACAGGCTCACCATAGTGATTGAGGTCGAGCAGGCACACCAGCGGCATGACACACACCTCATGGCCGAAGCGCAGCGTGGCTCCTGGATGCACCTTGGTGATGCAGGTGTCGGCTGTGGCAATGATGTTGCGCAAGAGGTTAGACTGGGTGTACATGCCTGCGCCGTTGTTGGTCTTGTTGGGGCCATAATAGGAATACCATCCGGCATTCTCCTTCTGCCAGAAGTCATAGATCTCGTCCTCGGTGAAGATGTCCCACAGACTCAGCTGATGGCGCAGCTCGGTGCTCTGCACATTGCTGGCCAGCGTAAAGAGATGACGGGCCAGGCTGCCGGCGTTGATGGTCTTGGCATAGTCGGGGTCAGCGAAGAGTACCGTCATAAGATGGTTCCAGTTGTCATGACGGCGGCTGAACTCGTTGTTGGCCTGCGAGGTCTCCTTGTTGTCACGCAATCGGAAATACGGACTGCGACTGTCGTTGAGATACCACATGTCGTGCTCGCTGGCATCGTGTGTAATCTGGAGTTGAGGGTTCATGCTTGCCAACTGCTGCAGTTCGTTCTCCATGGAGAGGATGCAGCGGATGACGATGGTCGAGCGCGCGTCGACGGCCGTCTTCCCCTTGAACACCTCCGGGAAGCGCTCATACATGCGCTTGGCGATGCCACGGTGTTGCTCGGCTCCCAAGGGGGTCAGTTCACCATCGCGCAGCCGCGCCTCCTCGCGGATGAGCTTCACCTTGGCCAGCACATCCCGCCCCTTCGGGGTCAACTTGCCCAGCGAGTCGGCCTTGAGGAGCATATTGTAGGGCTTGTCATAGTCGTTGGTCCCGATGAGGAAGCGCGAGCCGTGACGGCCGTAATGGCTGATGTAGAACGGCTCATAACCACGCGGAGCGGCCGTGAGCTTCTTCTGCGGTCCGGGATAAGCCACATAGTTGCTACCGGCATAGTCAACATGCAGGCGGATGTCCTGGCGTGCCTGTTGGGCGCTCACGGTGAGCGTCAGCATGCAGGCCACGGCCATCATGATTAGGTTTCGTTTCTTGTTCATGTCTGTTTTCTGTTATGGTTGTCATTGATAATTTCACACGGGGCTGTCACTCATCTGCGCATGGTCAGCGATATGCGGTGACGGCGCAGGTCCACATCAAGCACCTTCACCATGACCTGCTGGTGGAGCTTCACCACGTCGTTGGGATCCTTGACATAGGTGTTGGCCAACTGCGAGATGTGAACCAGCCCGTCCTGATGGACGCCCACATCGACAAACGCCCCGAAGTTGGTGATATTGGTCACGATGCCGGGTAGTTCCATGCCGGGCACGAGGTCTTCGGGGGTTTTGACACGAGCGTCAAACTCGAAGGTCTCAGCTCGGCCACGCGGGTCTCTCCCCGGCTTCTCCAGTTCGCTCATAATGTCCTTGAGGGTGGGCATGCCCACGTCGCCCGACACGTAGCGTGCCACGTTTATTTTCTTGCGTTGTTCGGAATGGGCCATGAGGTCAGCTACCGTGCAACCGCAGTCCTTGGCCATCTGCTCGACGATACCATAACGTTCCGGATGGACGGCGCTGGCATCGAGCGGGTTCTTGGCTCCGGCAATGCGGAGGAAGCCTGCACATTGCTGGTAGGCTGCCTGGCCGAGGCGTGGCACCTTGAGAAGCTCGCGGCGAGAGGTGAACGCACCATGCTCCCGGCGATAGTCCACGATGTTCTTGGCCAAGGCCGGCCCTAGTCCGCTCACGTAGGTGAGGAGATTCTTACTGGCCGTGTTGACTTCCACCCCCACCGTGTTGACACAGAGTTCCACGGTCTGGTCCAGGCTATGCTTGAGCTTGGCCTGGTCCACATCATGCTGATACTGGCCGACACCGATGCTCTTCGGGTCGATCTTTACCAGTTCGGCCAGCGGATCCATGAGCCTCCTGCCGATACTGACTGCTCCCCTGACGGTGACGTCCTCATCGGGAAACTCCTCGCGCGCCACCTCTGACGCTGAATAGACGCTGGCACCATCCTCGCTGACCACATAAGTAGGCGTGTCAGGGATCTGTCTCAGGATGTCAGCCGTCTCACGCGACCCAGTGCCGTTGCCACAAGCGATGGCCTCCACCCGGAAACGGCGGGCGATGGCGGTGAAGCGCTCCAACGGATCGGTCGCTCGCTGGACAGAACGGCCACCATGACCGGACCTAACGGCAAACACCACGTCGTGGTAGAGCAGGTTGCCTTGCGCATCGAGCACCACCACCTTACACCCCGTGCGGATGCCTGGGTCGACCCCCATCACGCGCTGTTGCCCAAGTGGAGCCGCAAGCAACAACTGCCTGAGGTTCTCACGGAACACGTGTATGGCCTCATCATCGGCTTTCTCCTTGCTCAGCGCCGCAAACTCATTTTCGATAGACGGCTCGACCAGCCGCTTGTAAGCGTCGTCCACGGCTTCGCCCACCAACGTCTGACAAGGCCCGTGACCACGCACATACTGGCGGCGCAGGCGGTCGGTGCAATCATCATCGTTGACCGATATGCTGACGCGCAACACGCCCTCGGCCTCGCCTCGCCGGATGGCCAGCAGGCGATGGGAAGAACAGCGGCGAAGCTCCTCGCTGAAGTCGAAGTAGTCGGCATACTTCTGCGCCTTCTCCTCGTCCTTCATCTTGGCGATGACCTTGGCGGTGATGACCGCCTCGCGGCGAAACACGGCGCGCACGGTCTGCCGTGTGCGCTCGTCCTCGCTGACCTCCTCGGCTATGATGTCCTTGGCGCCCTTGAGGGCAGTCTCAATGTCTTTTACGTCGCCCTTCACAAAGCGTGCAGCTACCTGTTCGGGATGCGCCTCGCGCTGGAAACGGATGGTGGTGGCCAAGGGCTCAAGCCCCTGTTCGCGGGCTATCTGGGCGCGGGTGCGACGCCGTGGCTTGTAGGGCAGGTAGAGGTCCTCAAGCGCTGTGGCGTCCCAACAGGTTTCGATGCGCTGGCGGAGCTCAGCGGTGAGCTTCCCCTGGGTATCGATGGTCTTGAGGATGGTATCCTTGCGCTTCTGCAACTCGCTCAGCTTGTCGCCCAAATCACTGATGGCCGCCACCTGCACCTCGTTGAGGTTGCCCGTGGCTTCCTTGCGGTAACGACTGATAAAGGGGATGGTACAGCCATCCTCCAGCAGGCCAAGCGTGGCGTCCACTTGCGAGGAGCCTATGCCCAACCGCTCGGCTATAATAGGTGTGAAAACGTTCATTCTGATTATTGGATATTAGGTAAAACAGGAAAGGTGTTGTCAAGGAATAGAGACAAAGGCACCTGCACCGTTGTCATTGTCTTTGCCTCAGCACCTGGCGGGCGGCCTCAATGATGGCATCGCGCCCTGTGGTGATATCGTCGATTCCGAGCCCTACGTAGACGTCGGGCTCGATACCACTTTCCGTACTCTGTCTTTCGGCGTCGTACATAGGGCACGCTGAGAAGCGCACGCTCCAACCATTGGGCAGTTCGGAGGAGAAGGGAAGACCTGCTCCGCCGCCAGTCTTGTCACCCACCACGGTCACGCCAGGACAACACTTCATGTACTTCACGAACTCATTGGCGGCCGAAAACACCTGTCGGTTGGTGAGCACGGCCACAGGCTTCTGCCAACGGAGCCCGCTGGCTGGCTTGAGCCATTGGGCCTCCATGGCTGAGAAATCATTGTGTCCGCGGCCTGTCTTGTGGCGCATGTAACCCACCAGGCGTTTCTCATTGGTAAAGCGGGCGGCCAACTTCTCAGCAGCGGTGAGCAGACCGCCACCATTGTCGCGTAAGTCGATGATAAGCCCACGACAGGGCGCCAGGTAGAGCAAGACATTGTCAAGGTTGCCTGAACCCGACTCGTTGGCAAACGAGGCGCAACGCACATACCCGATGTTGTCGTCGAGGATACGATAGCGCAGTCCACCAGCTATCTTATAGTCGGTGCCCAGATACTTGTTGACCAGCGTATCGCTGTAGTTGCTGGGATAGTTCTCGTGAAATCCCCAATAGCGCGCCATATCAAACGACGTGTAGAGATTGACATGCCCGTCACGCAGCTCGGCCAGCATGTTGCCCAGCACCTCAAGCAGTTGTGCGTCTGTCATGCCGCTGGTCACCTGGCGGGCGTAGGCCGTGCGCACGGAGTCCCAGTCGACGCCTTTCTCGTCGAAAAAGCAATAGTGCTCATCCATGATTTTCCACAAGGCCTCGAAATTGCCCTTCTCATTGTCGTCAAATGACTCCTCGGTTACACAAGAGGACAGCAGGAAAGTGCACAGGAGAGCCATCACGCCACACACCGACAGCCATGACGGAAGGCTTACATGTGACAGCTTTGGCGGAAGGCAGGGTAAAAAGAGACGGTTCATAGATAGGACGTATATGAATTAAGGTGGTTTCGGGAAGGCTCAATACTTCCATCCGACCATGATGCCGTGGCTGTATTGATGATACTTGAGACCATTGGCCTTCATCTGCAGGATGTCGCCCACGTAGCCCACCGTGAATGCGGTACGACGGAAGTGGACGTCAAGCGTGAGCATCTGGTGGAGTTGTGGTCCCGAGAAGAGTGAAGTGACGACAACGTTATGGTCATAATTGCCTCGTGCAAACACCTCATAGTAACTTTGGCCATAGTGCGGCGAGAAAGCGAGCCCCACCACTGGCACGGCGGCTGCATACGTAAGGGTGAGGGGGCGATGTCCGAGGGAGAAGTCCCACGACAGGGCGGCCGACGGGTCGGCAGCGAAAGAGAGACGCAACTGGGCCGGATTGTTGGAGTTGCGTGTATCGTAGGCGCCCCCCAAGAGAAAGTCGCCCACTGCTCCCACACGCAGGTGAAGCCGCTGTGCGGGATAAGCCCAGTTGTAGTGCCAACCGAAGCGCAGGTTATAGGAGCCGGTAAGCAGCGAGTGGGCGTTGCCACGCGTGCCAGCGAGCGACACCCAAGCATGATGGGTGAGCTCACGCGAGACCCGGCTGCTGTCACGCTGGCGGATGGCCTGCCCGATGAAGCTGACCTCCGTTCCCCGGAAGGTTTCCTGTGACAGATAGGTGTCGAGGATGTCGGTGCGGGCTACGGAAACAGCCACGAGCCGCTGCGCAGAGGCCGTGAGGCCTGCAAACAGAACCAGCGCCAACGCAAGCGACACACACCCCACCCCCTTCACAAGAGTCGTGCATTCCTGATCACTTCTCATCATCCTGATTGTTGTCGAGATCGCCGAAAAGGTTAAGTTGGCCTGTCATCTCGTCGATGACCTGTTGCTGGCTCTTGCCCGCATCGGGGTCGAGGTCTGCATCAGGCTCCATTGATGGCTCGCCATCCGTTTCCGGAGAGGCAGGCTCAGGCTTGCGGAGAGGTTCCAGCTCTTCCACCTTGTCCACCTGCCATGTGGCCACACGCTTGCCCTTGGCCTTGAATCCCTTGACGGCCACGAAGCTCTCGGCGTCAATCTCCATCGGCGGGCGCGAAGCGTCAGCACCGCCAAAGGTGACCAACAGGCGCGGGTAGGCTGTGTCGGTGAGCAGCACCTGACGACTGTCAGGGTTGTCACCAATGTAATTGACTGGTTTGCGCGAGTCTTCCATGAGAAAGCGCTTGAGATAAAGGTTCCCGTTGTTGTCAGCATCGAATAGCACAGCCGTCCATGCCTTGTCGGCCTGCCACTTCTCGATGATTCGCATGTTGTCGGGGAAATGGTTGTTGGGGTCGAAGTCGGTGGTGAAGAAGGTGCCGTCATTGAGCACCACCAAGATGCGGTCGCCATCATTGAACTCGCCGAGCAGACGTCCGCGTTCCTCATAGTTGATGCGGTGGACGTCAGAGTCAAACCACACCTTACGTCCACCGAGTGTGGATCGGCCATGACTCTTGAGCGAGATGCGGTGGACGCTCTTGCGCGTGAGCAGCAGGCCACGGGCCGTGCGGCCCTTGATGGTCACCTCGGAGAAGTCTCTCTCGAGGAAGATGTTCTGGCGCTTCTTCGTGGGATCAGGGTCGAGCGTCACCTTGATGATTTCGGCCTCGCCATTGGGGTTGGGCGAGAAATAGATGACACGTGAGCCGGGCTCGCCACGCGTGAGGTCGTACTCGCGGTCGCGGGTGATGCTGGTCACATTGAAACGCTTGATATAATAAGGTCCCTTCTTGCCATCGCGGTAGACCACGTTGTAGATGGTACGGGCATCGTTTTTCTTGAACACCTGCACCCACATGACGTTCTTGCCGACGAAAATCTTGTCGGCCACGCGAATCACCTTGTACTTGCCATCGCGATAGAAGAGGATGATATCGTCAAGGTCAGAGCAGTTGCAGACAAACTCGTCTTTCTTCAGTCCTGTACCCACAAAGCCGTCCTGGCGGTTGATATAGAGCTTCTCATTGGCCTCCACGACCTTAGAAGCCTCAATGGTGTCGAAGCTGCGGATCTCAGTCCGGCGCGGATGGTCGGATCCATAGGTCTCCCGCAGATGGTCATACCAGGCGATGGTGACATCGACCATGTGCGCCAGGTCATGGTCGATGCCCTTCACCTCGGCCTTGATCTTGGCGATGAGCTGGTCGGCCTTGTCCTTGTTGTATTTGAGGATGCGCTGCATCTTGATCTCAAGCAGGCGCAGGTAGTCGTCCTCGCGTATCTCACGGACGAGCCCCTCCTTGAACGGTTCAAACTTCTTGTCGAGAAACTTGAGCACCGCTTTTTGGTCGGGGGCTTGCTCGAAAGCCTTCTCCTTGTACATGCGCTCCTCGATGAAGATACGCTCCAACGAGGCGAAGAAGAGTTGCTCCATCAGTTCGTCACGGCGGATCTGCAGTTCGCGGCGCAGCAGCCCCATGGTGCGGTCTACGCTGTGGCGCAATACCTCGCTGACAGTGAGGAACTGGGGCTTGTCGTCCTCGATGACACAACAGTTGGGCGAGATGCTGATTTCGCAGTCGGTGAAGGCATAAAGGGCGTCGATGGTCTTGTCCGGTGACGTGCCGGGCGTGAGCTGCACCTGTATCTCCACATCACGGGCCGTGAGGTCGAGCACCTTACGGGCCTTGATCTTGCCTTTCTCGATGGCCCTTGTGATGGAGTCTTGCAGCGAGTCGGCGGTCTTGCTGAAAGGTATCTCACGGATGGCGAGGGTCTTGTTGTCGAGCTTCTCTATCTTTGCGCGGATGCGGACGGAGCCACCGCGCTGTCCGTCGTTGTACTTCGACACGTCGATGGATCCGCCCGTGGGGAAGTCGGGATAGAGATGAAACTCCTCGCCACGGAGATATTTGACGGCAGCCTCGCAAATCTCATTGAAGTTGTGGGGCAGCACACGGCTCGACAGGCCCACAGCGATGCCGTTTGCTCCTTGGGCCAAAAGCAGGGGGTACTTGACGGGGAGGGTGATGGGCTCCTTGTTACGACCGTCATAGCTGAGCTGCCACTCGGTGGTCTTCGGGTTGAACACGGTCTCCAAGGCAAACTTGGAGAGGCGGGCCTCGATGTATCGGGGTGCGGCTGCCGAGTCGCCCGTGAAGATGTTGCCCCAGTTGCCCTGGGTGTCGATGAGCAGGTCCTTTTGTCCCAGTTGCACCAGTGCGTCGTAGATGGAAGCGTCTCCATGGGGATGAAACTTCATGGTCTCTCCCACGATGTTGGCCACTTTGTTGTAACGTCCGTCGTCCATGCGCTTCATGGTGTGCAGGATGCGTCGCTGCACAGGCTTGAGGCCATCGCCGATGTGGGGCACGGCACGCTCCAGGATGACATAGGAGGCATAGTCCAAGAACCAGTTCTTGTACATGCCCGACAGGTGGTGCACGGCCGAAGCGTCAAAGCGGTCGGCAGGCTTGTAGTCGCTATGGGTGTCGTTCGTCAGCTCGTCGTCGGTCTGCGGATTGTCGTTATTGTTGATTGTCTTGTCGTCGTCCATAAGTGTTGGTTTGAGGAGCCCAAAGGGGGCTTACCTATGCAAAGGTACACAAAAATCGGCAAAAAGCTTTTCGCATTCACCATTTTTTAATGATTCGGGCGAGCATGGACGGGAAAGTGCCTTCTTATCTGCAACCCAAAGCCCTCATATTCCGGTAAAAGCAGTCCGACCTTTTGATTGCCAACCTATTTTTTTCTTTTATTTTAACGCCATTCTCTTCACTTTATCAACAGAAAATCAGTACCTTTGCAAAATATACATCAACTCATCATTTAGAAGAAAATGGCAGAAGACAATTTCAAGAAGATTGTAAGTCACTGTAAGGAATACGGATTCGTGTTCCCGAGTTCGGACATTTATCCCGATGGTTTGGCCGCAGTTTACGACTACGGGCCCAACGGCGTGGAACTGAAAAACAACATCAAGAAATACTGGTGGGACTCCATGGTCCTGCTCCACAATAACATTGTCGGCATCGATGCGGCCATCTTCATGAACCCCACCGTCTGGAAGGCCAGCGGCCACGTGGACGCTTTCAACGACCCGCTCATCGACAACCGCGACTCGAAGAAGCGCTATCGTGCCGACGTGCTCATCGAAGACCAGATCGCCAAGTACGAGGAGAAGATTGACAAGGAGGTGAAGAAGGCCGCCAAGCGTTTCGGCGACAGCTTCGACGAGGCCAAGTTTCGCGAGACCAACCCTCGCGTGCTGGAGCACCAGAAGAAGCGCGACGAGCTCCACGCCCGCTACACCGCAGCCATGCAGGGTCCCGACCTCGAGGCGCTGAAGCAGATTATCCTCGACGAGGAGATTGTAGACCCCATCAGCGGCACGAAGAACTGGACGGATGTCAGACAGTTCAACTTGATGTTCTCCACCGAGTTCGGTTCGACCGCCGGCGCCACCAACAAGGTGTACCTGCGCCCGGAGACAGCCCAGGGCATCTTCGTCAATTTCCTGAACGTGCAGAAGACCACACGCCAGAAGTTGCCTTTCGGCATCGCACAGATTGGCAAGGCGTTCCGCAACGAGATTGTCGCACGCCAGTTTGTCTTCCGCATGCGCGAGTTCGAGCAGATGGAGATGCAGTTCTTCTGCCAGCCTGGCACGGAGATGAAGTGGTTCGAGTATTGGAAGAAGGCTCGCCTGGCATGGCACGAGGCCCTGGGCATGGGCGATGAGAACTATCGTTACCACGACCACGAGAAGCTGGCCTTCTACGCCAACGCCGCCACCGACATCGAGTTCAAGATGCCGTTTGGCTTCAAGGAGGTGGAGGGCATCCACAGCCGCACCAACTACGACCTCTCCCAGCATGAGAAGTTCTCGGGCACGAAGATGCGCTACTTCGACCCCGACACCAACGAGAGCTATGTGCCCTACGACGTGGAGACTTCCATCGGCGTGGACCGCATGTTCCTCAGCGTGATGTGCCATGCCTACAAGGAGGAGAAGCTCGAGAACGGCACCTCACGTGTGGTGCTCAGCCTGCCGGAGCCCCTGGCCCCCATCAAGTGTGCCGTGCTGCCGCTGGTCAACAAGGACGGACTGCCTGAGAAGGCGCAAGAGATCGTGGACAGCTTGAAGTTCCACTTCACCACACACATCGAGGCCAAGGATTCCATCGGCAAGCGTTATCGCCGCCAGGACGCCATCGGCACACCGTTCTGCGTCACCGTCGACGGACAGACGCTCGAGGACAACACCGTCACCCTGCGCTTCCGCGACTCCATGGAGCAGGAGCGCGTGGCCGTAGACAAGCTGCGCGAGATCATTGAGGACCGCGTGAGCATCACTTCCGTGCTGAAGAAGCTCAACGAGGCCATCAAGAAGTTCTAACCCGTCACGCGACAAAACCTTTTAACAGGCAGAATGAATATGAACAAGACAAGCTTGGCTAAGGCAGGCGCAAGGTGGGCAAGGGCACTCGTGGCCCTGCCACTCTTCCTTTTCGCCTTCCTGCTGCTGCCCGTCTCGTGCTCGGAGGAATCCGACGAGGTGGAGGAGTTTCCCCATTGGGAGAAGACCAACACCGACTATTGGAACAATCTCTATGCCGAGACTTCGCAACGCATAGCGACTGGCGACACGAGCTGGAAGATTCTGAAGAAGTGGAGCCTTCCCGACACCTTGCACACCGACAACACGCAGTATGTCATCGTGCATGTGCTCAACGAGGGAACAGGATCCGGCTCACCACTCTACACCGACTCGGTGCGGGTGCACTACACGGGGCGCCTGTTGCCATCCACATCCTATAGCGACGGCTACCAGTTTGACACCTCTTTCAAGAATGGAGCCACGGCTGAGACATCGGCACCGGCACAGTTCCTTGTCAGCCAACTCACCGACGGCTTTGCCACCGCCGTGCAGCACATGCACATCGGCGACAAGTGGGAGGTCTACGTGCCGTCTGACTTAGGCTACGGCGACACGGGCAGCGGCTCGGTCATTCCCGGCCACTCCGTGCTCATCTTCAACATCCAACTGGTATCCTACTATCGTGTGGGCACCGATGTGCCCGACTTCCAAGCCAAGCCCTGGCGCTTCGAGTAACCCTCAAGCTTCCAGTCCACTGATACAAGCGGCGTGCCCCACCATCCGGGCGCGCCGCTTTTTTTTCGAAGCAGGCTATCGGGTATTTTTCAATGGTCCGCAGATATTTTCCCGCATGGATGTGGAGTAATTCGGAAACCTTTTGTACCTTTACAGCAAAATCAAGAACTCAGGACAAGAACAAGCGAAAGACTATGGCGTTAAGACGATATCCTATAGGCATACAGACCTTCTCCGAAATCCGCAAGGATGACAGGCTGTATATCGACAAGACGGAATACATTTACCGAATGGCGCACACCGACAGCAAGTACTACTTTCTGGGGCGTCCAAGGCGATTCGGCAAATCACTTCTTGTCACCACCCTGCAAAGCTATTTTGAGGGACAGAAAGATCTCTTCAAAGGACTTGCCATCGAAAAACTGGAAAAGGAGTGGACCCAGTATCCTGTCCTGCATTTTGACATGAGCGGCGGCAAGCACATGGAGAAAGAGCAGTTGGAAAGATACTTAGCCGACATACTGGAGGAGCAAGAGGCCAACTGGGGCTATCGCAGTGAGAAGATAGACCCAAACATCAGACTCAAAGATCTCATCTTGACAGCCTATGAGAAGACGGGCAAGCAAGTGGTGATACTCATTGACGAGTACGATGCCCCTATGCTTGACGTGGCCCACGAAGAAGAGCAACTGGAAGTGCTGCGCAACATCATGCGAAACTTCTATAGTCCTCTGAAGGCGCGCGAATCCTACCTTCGCTTCGTATTCCTGACAGGCATCACCAAGTTCTCCCAGCTAAGCATCTTCAGCGAACTGAACAACATCACCAACATATCCATGGATCCTGAGTACGCAGGCGTATGCGGCATCACCAAGGAAGAACTCGAGGGACAAATGTCTGAGGACATAGAGGCGCTGGCAAAGGCACAGGAGATGACCAAGGAGGAAGCCACCGAAGAGTTGAAGGCCAACTACGACGGATACCATTTCTCAGCATCATCACCTGACGTGTTCAACCCGTTCAGCCTGCTGAACTGCTTCTCCAGAAAGGATTTTGGATCTTATTGGTTTTCTTCCGGCACGCCCACCTATCTGATTAAGATGATGCGCAAGTTTGGTGTCTCACCGACAAGCCTGGGCAGGGTGTACGCCAAAGCGTCGGCTTTTGACGCACCGACCGAGAACATGACGGTCATCACTCCCCTGCTCTACCAGAGTGGCTACCTCACCATCAAGGGATATGACAAGCCAAGCCGGCTCTATACGCTCGACCTTCCCAACAAGGAGATCAAGGTGGGACTATTCGAGAGCCTGCTGCCCAATTACCTTGAAGGTATGTATGCGCAAAACGGCGACGTGACCATAGCGCGCATGTCGGTGCTCATCCGGCAGGACGACATGGACGGGGCTTTGGAACTGCTGCAGGCCTTTCTCGGCACCGTGCCCTACTGCAACGTCACCAACCACGAGGGGCATTACCAGCAGATGCTCTTTATCATCTTCTCACTGCTCACCGCCTACGTTGTAGACGTCGAGGTGCATACCCCCAACGGCAGGGTGGACATCGTGATGCTCACCACGACACGGCTGTATCTCATAGAACTGAAACTCAACAAGTCTGCAAAAGAAGCCATCCAACAAATCAACCTCAAGAACTATGCAGAGCGTTTCGCGCTCTGCGGCAAGCCTATCACCAAGGTGGGCATCAACTTTGACACGACCAAGGGAACCATCACGGACTGGATGATAGAGGAATAAAACCAAACGCAAGAAAGACAACAACCATGCTGTCCCTACACAAGACACAAGCGGCGCGCCCCACCATCCGGGCGCGCCGCTTCTTTTTCCTGTTGCCCGACGCGCCTTGGCTTTTGCCAAAGCAAATGCCGGAAGGAAAATGTCCCAAAAGCGTCTGTCCATGTTTCCTTGGCATACATTTCCTCCATTGCGGCATGGCCTATTTCAGAAATAGGCATAACTTTGCAAACACATATTATAAAAAGACCTACGACACTAAAGACAACAACCCTAACACCATGAGAAGACTAAGACACCTCATCATCGCGACCCTCGCGGTCGTAGCATCGCTTGCGTCAGCGCTGCCCGCCCATGCGCAAGAACGTCGGCCCATCGACTCCAGGCACCCCATGTGGCTCGTCCACATCGATGTGTGGCACAAGGCCGACCCACAGAAAATCATCGACCTCATCCCCGAAGACATTCGTCCATGGATCTGCATGAACCTGTCGCTGTCGTGCCAATACGATCCGGACAAGAACGTATACAAGATGCCACAGAACGCTGTCAAGACCTATAAGTCGTGGGCCTCGGTGTGTCAGGCCAATGGCATGTGGTTCACGTGCCAGCCGGCCAGCGGAGGTCACACGCACATACAGGATGACGACCTCGAGACCTTCGAATATTTCTTCAAGCATTATCCCAACTTCCTCGGATGGAACTATGCCGAACAGTTTTGGGGCTTCGACGAGCCCGGTGACATGAGTTCCAGCACACAGTCATCGCGCATCGCCCTCTTTGCCAAGCTCGTGCCCATGGCTCACAAGTATGGCGGACTGCTCACCGTCAGCTTCTGCGGCAACATCTGGTCGCACCCGCTCAACCCCGATGGCATGATGAAGCGCAACAAGGACTTGCTCGACGCCTGCCGGAAATACCCGGAGGCCATCCTGTGGCTTTACAAGTACACCACCTCCTCGTGCTTCTACAACAACGAGAGTGTCACCATCGCACCCTTCATCGCCGGACTGGCCAAGAACTACGGCATCCGGTATGACAACTGCGGATGGAACGGCGCTCTCGATGCCCTGCTCGGGAAGAACCACGGCAAGAAATACCCCATCGCAGCGGGCATCGGGACGACACTGGAGCAGACCGGCATGAACGGCGGCGCCGTGTGGGACGGGCCGGAACTCACCACGACCGAAGACTTCCAAGTCCTCAACAACACCACTGTCAACGGATACACGCGCCGCAACTGGGGACGGTTCCCCAGCTTGGACAACGCCTGGATTGACATGTTCCGCAAGGTCATCGACGGCACGCTGTACATCCCGACAAGAGAGGAAGTGGTGGGGAAAACCAAGGTGGTGGTGGTCAACGATGTCACGTCGGGCAGCGACGAGGACAAGTATGCCGCCTGGGGCGACCTCTACGACGGACTGTACAAGCAAGACGACCCTTTCAACCATGGCAACGGGCAGTGGATGGAAAACTACTGCTACTTCAAGAAGACGGGGCGCTATGGCGCCATACCCGTGGTCAACGAGCTCCACGACGACTTGGCCAAGGCCATCCCTGTCAAGGTCTACAAGGCATCGCGCACGGCTAAGTGGCCGACGCTGGCGGCCAAGGTGGCCGACTTCGACCGGCAATATCCCGAAGTGAGCAAGGGTGACCTGTTCGTGGAGCGGTTCAAGAACCAACTGGTCACCTACACGCCCTACACATACCTTAACAAGAAGACTTCGGCCACGGCCGACATCCCCTTGCTCTACAACACCTGCGACAGCCTCTCGCTGACTTACGGCAAGCTGAGCAGCGGCATCGTGAAGGAGCATGCCGACCACATCGACTTCTACCTCAACAACTACCGCACCGACACCACCACGGCGCAGACTGACCAGATCACCATCAAGGGCGCTTCAGAGAAGCCCACCTACACATTGGCCAAACGGGCCGCCGGCAGGGCTGCGGCCACGGAGACCTGGGACGAGGCGGCCAAGGCCTACACCCTCCAGGTGAAACACATCGGACCGGTGGACGTCACCATCCGTTGTGCCGGCACGGCCACGGACAGGAGCACCGATTGCGTGGACGACACGCCGCTGACAGCCGACATGCCCAAGCAGCCCGAGCCTTACTATGGCCCCGTGATCATCGAGGCTGAAGACATGGACTACCGCAACATCAAGAGCTGTGTCACTGACCCCTACTATGTGTATCCTGACATGAGAGGGTATGCGGGCAACGGTTTCATGGACATGGGAACCAACACCTCCGCGGTGCTGCGGCACGAGATGACCATAAGAAAAGCGGGGGACTACAACGTGACCATTCGCTACACGTCGCCCAAGAAGGGCTACCTGAAGGTGTCGCTCAACGGCACGCAGACCGTCAACTACGAGCAGACGGAACAGAACGAATGGAAAACCGCCACTTTCGCCGCAACCCTGAAGGAGGGCAAGAACACACTCGTGATCACCAACACCAGCGGTGTGGCCATGTACATCGACAACGTGACCTACGTGCCGGCCGAAGCGCAGCCCGAGACCTACGGGGTGACCATCCGGCCGACGGAACACGGCACCGTCACGGCCGACAAGCAACTGGCTGCGGAAGGCGAAGAGGTGACGCTCACCATCACACCCGACGAGGGATATGCCCTGCAGGCCATCCGGGTGACCAGCTCGGTATTCTTCACCCAGCAGAAGTACATCAGCGTCGAGGAAGGTGCCACCACCGCCACGTTCACCATGCCTGACGACAACGTCACCCTCCAACCGACCTTCACCGACCGGACGCTCGCATACAGCATGGACATGGGCAACGTGCAGGCCGGCACCCTCCCGCCGGGATGGAAGACGACACAAGAGAACAGCGAGGTGCATGAATATCCCAACCTATACAGTGGCGGGGCACGCACCATGACAGGCTTCGGCGGCTACCAGGGCAAGGCGCTTTACTGGCGCAACGGCAAGGCCGAATATGGTCTGCAGGAGGATTATCCCCTCACGCTGGCTGCCGGCAACTACAAGTTGTCATACGCTTGCGCGGCCTGGAAGGGCTCACCCAAGTACGCTGTCAGCATCATCGACGACAGCGGAAAGAGCATAGCCGCATCAGCCACTCACTCCGCCACGCCCAACGCTAACGGAAGCACAACCGCAAACATCACAGGGGCAAAGCTCTACGAACTGCCTTTCGTCGTCAAGACTGCCGGAGATTACATCATCCAGTTCATGGACAAGACACCCGAAGGAGGCTACCATGAGTTCCTGCTGCTCGAGTGCCGTGTCAACGACACGGATGTGTCAAGCGGCATTGCGGAGACCAGGCAAGCCACTGTCGCTCCTGGCATCTACAGTGTCACTGGCATGAAGATGGAGTCGCTGGCACCGGGCATCAACATCATCGTCATGCCCAACGGGGAAAAGAGAAAGGTGATGGTCAGAAGATAACCGCCCACCTCATATGCAATGATTCACATCCCAAAGGCTAACGGACATGTCTACACATCCGTTAGCCTTTATTTTTACGCCTTCTTTCTCCAGGAGTGCCCGCTGCGCTTGCCATCCCGGCGCCAGCCGTCCCTGGCTGTTCACCACGCGATGACAGGGCAAGCCCAACTCCGCGGACGCGCCACGCATCACCCGACCCACCAGGCGCGAATGGTCAGGCCAGCCCACCAGTCGGGCTATCTCGCCATAGGTCAGCACCTTGCCATAGGGTATCGCACCCACGACCTCATACACATCCTGCTTAAACGGTTCCGTTTCGGGTCTCATGCTTTTGCTTTTGTGAATGTTCCGGCGGCGAGTACCGTCAGGCCTCCTTCGACCTCAATCCCTTGAGCCAACTGCCACGTCGGATGCGCCACAGGAAGATGCACCCGCGGAAGGTCAGCTCCGTGGCCATGGCGATCCACACGCCCCGCAGGCCATGGCTCTGCGCCAGGGCGTAGGCCAGCGTCAGGCGCACGCACCACATGGAGAAGAGGCTCATGGCGGCCGGGCGCAGCGTGTCGCCCGCAGCCACACACACGGCATAACTGACGATGGCGGCGGCAAAGAACGGCTCGGCGAAGGCCTCGATGCGCAGCACCTCGGCACCCAACTGGCGGATGGCCTCGACGGGCGACAGGAATCCGATCATCTCGGGTGCCAGCACATACATCACCACGCCCATGAGGGCCATGACCAGCATGCCCACACCGATGGTGAGATGGGCAAAACTCTTGCAGAGGTCGCGGCGCCCGGCGCCGTAGGTCTGGCCGACAAGCGTCGACGCGGCATCGCCCACACCATAGCCGGGCATGTAGCAGAGGCTCTCGGCGGTGATGGCAAACGAGTTGGCGGCAATGGCCACATTGCCCAGGGGCGCCACGATGAGCGTGCTCACCACCTGGGCCGAACCCATGAGGATGTTTTGGACGGCCACAGGCAGACTGATCTTCAAGGCATTGCGCACATACGCCCATTTCCACACAAACTGCTCGCGGTCGAGGCGCAGGGCGATGATCTTGTTCTTGCAGACGGCTTGCCACGCCATGGGCAACACCGTGACGACATAGGCCGACATCGTGCCGAGCGCCGCGCCCGTCACTCCCATCTTGAGCAGATAGATAAAGAGGTAGTTGAACGCCACGTCGAGGCTACACATCAGGATGCTCAGCACGCTGGGCACGCGCATCTCGCCCGCGCTCTTGAGCATGGCACCCATGAGGTGGTAGAGGAGCACGGCTGGCAGGGTGAGACTGAAGATGAGGAAATAGGCCGAAGACAGGGGTGCTATGTCGGCCCTTCCGCCAAGCCAGTAGGGCAACGGCGTGTGCACGACGACACCCGCAAGGGCCATCAGCACGCTGACCACGCCGCCGCAGACGAGGGCGTGGCGAAACACTTGGCGGGCGCGCGTGAAGTCGTTGGCGCCGATGAAGTGGGCCACCTGCACCGAGAACCCGAGCGACGCGGCACTCAGGATGCTGCCCATGAGCCATGTGGTGGTCTCCACCAAACCGATCGATGCCGACGCGGTGGCTCCGAGATGGCCCACCATGGCGGCATCGATGAAAAACATCATCACCGTGGTGATCTGCGCAAGCATGGACGGGATGCTCAGCTCCACGATGAGCTCGAGCTTCTCGCGGCGCGACAGATGTGCGCCATTGCGTATCTTTGCGAGGAGATGGTCGCTTTTCTTATTGCTGAACATGGGTGCAAAGGTACGGACAAAACGACAATTGGCAAAGCCCGAATCATGCTTTTTCTCCGGTCTGGGGCGAGATGCACACGAGGCAAGCTACGCGGATGGGCAAGCGGCAAGAGGGTTCTCATGCCTACCGTCCGACGGGCCTTTCCCTCAAGGGACGGAGGGGTATATCGTTTTTACATTCAGGCCATGGGGCTCATCATGCCAAATTCCGGAAGAGCCCACACACAAAAAATAAGGGCGGCATCCTCATCCGGGAAACCGTCCTTAGCGTTATATAACCAATCTCTAATGTTTCTATGCTTTCCTATGTGTTGTGCTGTGAGTTGTCGTTGAGCCATTTCCATGAGGCGAACAGCGCCGCATACATGGCCAACACCATTGTCATATTCATCTCAAACCTCCTTCTTCTTCAGTTAATGTTACGTTCTTCTCCGCTCTGGCTTCTCTCCTGGCGGAGGGGTTATCCTGGGCATGGCGTAGTCGTCACGACTGGTCGGTTGCCTCTCACTTGTTATCCTCTTTCTTACGTATCCCTTTCAACAATCTTTTACCTGTCAACCAATGTCTAAGAGAGTTGCAATCTTCTACCTTCATTCTAATGCCTGTCTTACAATCTTCTACCTTTCTTGACTGATGCCTATGCTACTAATCTTTTACCTTATGAAAACTATACCTACGTATGACTTTCTCCTTTCATTCTGCTCTCTTTTCTCTCTCAAATTCTCTTTTTATCGCTTGTGGCACTCACGTGTCGTCTCTTGTCTTTTGACGCTGCAAAGTTACGCTGATTTCCAAAAGACGACAATACTTTTATACTGTTTTTCTGCAAAAATCACCTCATTTTTGATATAAATCAATCAGCTGTGTGCGCACACACCCGCAAAAACATCACTTCAGGAGCATCTTTTTGCTCCAGCCATGTGGCCTTGCGCCATTCTTTTCTTATCTTTGCAACGGTGAGTGCACGACACAAACCCAACCATCCCATTTGCAATCCGCATGAAAACAACCTATCGCTCCAAGGTGGACAGTTGGCTTATGGCCATCATCCTGGCATGCTTGCTGCCCGTCTTCACCTTATTATATAGCGACCCATCCGTCGTCAGCATCCTTGTCGCGGTGTTCACGCTGCCGGTCGTGGGCGTGCTGCCTTTCAGCATCCGCTACATCGTGGACCATGACCATCTCATCGTCAGGTGGGGCTTCGTCGTCTCGCAGCGTTACCCCATCAGCCAGATTCTATCCGTCCGCACCACCCGCTCCGTGCTGTCGGCACCCGCCGCTTCGCTCGACCGTCTTGAGATTTGCTTCGCCCACGACTCCGTCATCATCTCGCCCAAGCACAAGGAGGCATTCCTGCGCCGGCTCCAGGAAGCGGCGGGAGGACGCATCCGCATGGACCTGTGAAACGTATCACCGCAGACACCCCAATGCCTGACACCCCATCAGGATGATTGGCAAGAAAGCGGACAATATATATAAAAAAACAGGCGTTATTTTCAA
>DJOV01000070.1 GCA_002437285.1 Prevotella sp. UBA6429
GCTATACCTCATCATCGACGAATATGACAATTTCACCAATGTGGTTCTCAACGAGCATGGCGAGAAGGTGTACCATGCCATCACGCATGCGGACGGCTTCTATCGCGACGTGTTCAAGAAGTTCAAGGGCAACTTCGAGCGCATCTTCATGATGGGCGTCAGTCCCGTCACGCTGGACGACGTGACGAGCGGGTACAATGTGGGTTGGAACATCTCCGTCAAGCCCGAGTTCGACGAGATGCTGGGCTTCTCCACCAAGGACGTTGTCGAGATGTTCACCTACTACAAGTCAGTGGGCAGCCTCCCCGCCGACAGCGACGTGGAAGCGATCGTTGCGGACATGAAGCCGTGGTATGACAACTATTGCTTTGCCAAGGAAGCACTCAACAAGGACGTTCGGATGTTCAATTGCGACATGGTGCTCTATTACCTCCGCAACTACATGGACTACGGCCATGCTCCTGAGCAGATGATCGACCCCAACACGCGGACCGACTACGGTAAGATGAAGAAGCTCCTGCAGTTTGACAAGCTGGACGGCGAGCGGCGCGGCATCATCCACAAGATAGCGGAGGAGGGGCAGATCGTGGCCCAGCTGGAACCGCAGTTTTCCGCCTACCAGATACCCAAGGCTGAGATTTTCCCGAGCCTGCTGTTCTATTACGGCATGCTGACCATCAAGGGCACGCGCGGTTCGAAGCTGATCCTGGGCATCCCCAACAACAACGTCCGCAAGCAATACTACGGCTACCTGGAAGAGGAGTACCAGGCCAAGTCGTATGTCGACACCAACAAGCTGACCGACTACTATTACGACATGGCTTATGACGGCGTTTGGGAGGAAGGGCTCCGCTTCATGGCCGATGCCTACGCCAAGGTGTCCTCAGTGCGCGACGGCATCGAGTCGGAGCGCAACCTGCAAGGCTTCTTCATGGCCTATCTCAACCTCAACGACTATTACATCACGGCGCCGGAGCTGGAGCTGAGCCACGGCTATTGCGACTTTTTCCTCTTGCCCGACCACACCCATTACGCCAGCCAGCACAGCTACATCCTCGAGCTCAAGGTGCTCTCGCGGAAGGAGTTCGACGAGGAGGTGAAGGGTTCCCTCGGCGAGGACGGCCAGCCCCTGACCCGCGCCGGGAAACAATGGCGCGAAGCCGTGGGGCAGATCCGCCGTTACGCCGCGGCCCCGAGGGTGGAGGCCCTGCGCCAAGGCACCACGCTCCACAAGATCATCATGCAGTTCAAGGGATGGGAGCTGGCCCGGATGGAGGAAGTGTGACACACCTGCCATCCCCATCTGGGTGGCCTGTCCGTAGGCTTGTGGATTGCCCCAATTGTTAAGCAATCCTATAATTTGCATGAAAATGCAGTGCGTAACGATAATTCTTTGTAATTTTACACATAAAAAGAGAACTGCCGCTCGTGGGGGCGAGGTGGCGGTTCTCCGGAAGGGCAAGCCCGCTGGCGGCATGTCCTCGCGCAAAACATCAACGCACCTATGTCTTTACAAGCCGAACCAATCCGTTACGAAGTGGGTGAGACCTATCTCTTCACCGTCCACACCCTGCATGATGACCTCTGTGATCTTGTCGACCCGACAGGTCTGCACGTTTACCTCAAGCACACCGCTGGCCTCAACCTCACTCGCGGCCAGGTCCTCCATTGCCGTGTGACGGCGCTGGGCCAGTGCCGTCCCAAGGTGGAGCTTGGCGAGGAGGAAGTGCGCGCGGCCAAAGACAGTCGTGTGACCCCGGATGCGGCCGCCACCTTGCTCGACACGGTGCGCGGCGACTGGGACGGCGACGGCTTTGTCGACCTGCTCCTGATGAGCGAGGTGGAGGACAGCACCTTTGCCGCATCTTGTCGCCAATGGATCAAGCGCCTGATGGCCGATTGTGTCGACCTGGGCACCGTCCGCCAGGCCGTGACCCGCTTCATGGAGGAGACCGACTTCCTCGGTCTCTGCAACGCCAATGAGCGCGACACCTACCAGTGGCGGCTGACGCAAGCCCTCGACACCCTCGACGCCTATGTGCACGCCCTCGAACTGCTTGATGACGAGCGTGCCCCGCAGTTTGTCGACCATTTGCTCGACAAGCTCGACAAGACGGGCTACGTCTACCAGCCCGACGCCAACTTCCGCATCCTCTCCTGCCTCTTCCTGCTCGACCGCAGCCTGATGGAGAACAGCATCGGCCGCCTCTTTGACGTGGTGCGCCGCTGGCCGCTTGCCATCTGGACGCGCGCCCCCTTCAACGAGGCCCTGTTGCGCACGTTGCAACTCTACGTCGACGACAACATCGACCGTGTAGACCGCGGCTCCGACAATGGCCGGCTGGTGCGCAATCTCATGCAGGCCCTCAGCATCTTGTTGCTGTTGGCTCCCGATACGGACAGTGCAGGGCTTGATGAGCGCGTCATACTCTCGCGCCTGTGCGTCATCTCCACTTATATCGACAACTACAACAACAAGGGACTGCTCAATGTGGCGGTGCAGAGCCTGTTCGGCAGCAGTTTCTATCATCCCAAATACACCCTCGCCGAGACAGCCGGCGACCATGTGGCCTATGCGCTGAAGCGCAGTCCTGCCTCGGCTATCCCCTGGCCAGTGGGCACCAGCAACTGCTACCTTGACGGGCATGTGTGCCTGCGGGTGGACGGCGACGGCATCAGCGTCTCCACCGACGACCCGAAGGCCAAGACCGTGCTGCCCGACCAGCTCGGCCTGTGGGGTCACCTGCAGGTGCTGGCCGACCGCCGCGCCATGCCCTCGCTGTCGGGCGACATCACCGTGAAGGACAGCAAGCGTCTCTGGGAGGCCATCGAGCTGGAGCTCACCTCGGCCAACGCCCATCGCAAGGCCCATCTGGCCTCCTCATCCCAGGCGTCGGCCAAGGGCAGCCACAGTGTGGGCGACACGGTGACAATCAATGTGCTGCGCGTGGTGTCGGGCGTGGGTGACGAAGACATCCTCTACTGCGCCTTCGACGGTGAGAGTACGGAGAGTGGCTATCTCTTCCTCCACGACATCATCGGCTACCTCAAGCATGTGCCCGTGTGGATGTTTTCCGATTCCTACAACCGTCCGTTGTCGCTGAAGGCCACCATCATCGACAAGGAAACCGACGGCATGTTCCGCCTCTCGATGACCGCTCTGCTGAAGGACTTCGTGTGCAGCAACTACATGCCGGGCGACACCGTGGTGTGCTCGCTGGGCATAGCGCGCCCCGCCACCTACGCCAAACCCTACGCACCCGCCATCAGCGAGTATGGCGAGAGCGTGAGCCTCACGGGCACGTTCGGCGAGGACCTGCAGCGCGGCGACCTGGTCAACGCTACCTATATCGGCACGGCCGAGGGCAGCTTCCAGTTGATGTGCCGCATCGAGAGCCGCGCCGACGGCGAGATGGAGGACCCCATGCGCCGTTTCCACAACCTGCTCCTCGACTACGCGGAGCCTGCGGAGCCGGTGACCAAGCCGCAGCCCGCTGCCGACACACCTGCCCCGACGGCCGACATGGAGACCAGCGACCGGCTGCTCGACGCTGCCTACGTGAAGGAACTGATCCGTCTGCTCGACCGCATGGCGGCCATCGATGCCGACTATGTGAGCTCCTACAACTATATAGCCTACGCCCGCGTGCTCTGCCTGATGCTGCCCGACGGCGAGGCGCACGCCGACTACTACCGTGGCCGCAAGCAGCTCATCGAAATGCTCTACGACTTTGCCGTGAACGACAAGGTGGACCCTGCCCAGCTCGATCGCCTGCAGAACGAGGAGGGCGAGCTCTTCGCCGATGACACGCCCCTGCGTGACAAGCTCCAGCAGCTGCGCATCATCAGCTACATGGGCTACCAGGCCCACGACGAGGAGCTGCAGCAGTTGCGCTCCGCCACACAGGGCCTGACGCGCGAGGTGGCCTCGCTGGCCGTGGCCTACAACATACTGCTCGAAAACAACATGGAGCCGCAGGCCAACGACATCCTCAACCGTGTCAAAAACGAGTTGAGGCTCAATGGCTACGAGTCGCACCTGAAGACCTATGGAGGCGGCATCGAGTCGCAGACCATCGAGTTTAAGACGTCCATCGTCTATCCGCCCAACAACGACTCCTTCCCCGACATGGCGCGGCAGATGAAGACCATCCTCACCGTCATTGCCGCCTTCCTCAATGCTGACGGCGGAACGCTCTACATCGGAGCCAACGACAGCGGTGCCGGGGTGGGCGTGTATGATGACCTCTGCTACAAGGAGTTTCATGGCGACAAGGACAAGTATCAGCGAACCGTGCTCGATGGCGTGGCGCTGACGTGGGGCAACAATGTGGCCTCCTATGTGAGCGTCTGCTGGGATACCGACAACACCAGCGGCAAGGATGTGCTCGTGGTGGGCGTGACGCCCTACCTGCCGGGTGTGGAGCTCGATGGCGCTTGGGTCTACCGCAACGGCAGTGGCAACCGCCATCTGACCAAGGCCGAGTTTGAAGAGTACAACGCCCGCCGTCGCGAACGCCTGTCGGGTGCGTGCGCTCAGGCTGCTGAGCCTGCCGCGCCGGAGGCTCCGCTGCCGTTGTCGGTCCCGTCGCCGAAGGCCGACGCGCCAGCCCCACTGCCCGTACGGACCACCCCGTCGCCTGCGCCAGTCAGCGCGAAGCCCCGTCTGCAGACCAGCGCCTACCGCAAGAATGTGCTCGTCAGTTACGAGGAGGGCTTCCTTCCCTTTGAGGCTTGCCTGAAGTTTATGAAGGACGGCAAGTTCTGCAAGGTTACCGACTACGACTACGACGACACCCCCGAGCTGACGCTTCCCGTCTACGAGGAGGACCTGCGCGACCACTACCTGCTGCTCGGCTATGAGGACGGTACGGTGGGCAAGGTGCCCGTGCGCGAGCTGATGAAGTTTGAGGACTATAAGACCTACAACCGCTACGCTGGCTCGCCGCTGCTCTTCGCCGCCATCGCCACCAATGCCGACGGCCTCGTCAGCGTGACCCGTGAGAGCAAGAGTGGTGAGCGCGTCATGGTGCGTGTCGACACCATCGGCCGTATCGACGAGTGTCGCCTGACCAACCGGGGCATGCGCCTGGCCAATGAGGGCATAGCCGAGCGGTCCTTGGGTTATGAGATTGTGCCTGCCGCCCTGTTGCCGCAGACCAGGAACATCCTCGACCGCGACGCCCGCACGCTGGGGCTGCCCCTGGCCACCATGTCCGACGATCTGCGCCGGGTGCTGCCCCTGCCTGCTTCGGGAGGCGAGTGGTGAACCATGTCGCAGAATTACCTTTGTTGAGAATTTTGGTGCAAAAGTTTGTCGCGGAGAGAGGATGAAATAGAACGCGAAAAT
>DJOV01000060.1:0-11226 GCA_002437285.1 Prevotella sp. UBA6429
GCGACCGACAAAAAACGCCATTTTCGCGTTCTATTTCATCGGTCGTCCACGACAAACTTTTCGACCAAAAATCATGACAACGATAGCGGTACCCTTTGCCTGTGGTTTGAAAGAAATGTGGGTGAAATCCGCAATCATGCATATCCTCCTTTTTCCCTTGTACCAGGTTCCTTCATTTATGGCATAGTCAAAATACGCTTTCAGAACAATGTTGAAACAGTGACACATGCTCGTGTTGCTCCTGGTTTTTGTTCCATGCGCGTGTTGCTCCTGATTTTTGTTCCATGCGCGTGTTGCTCTTGACTTTGCCGCATGCGCGTGTTGCTCATGACAGAGGGGGAAAGCCCTATCGGGCTGGGGCCCCATGCGAGCCTTCTTACCCAGGGTGTCGCTTCGCTTGCCTTGGGCAAAGTACTTTTGGCCTTTCAGGCCATGCAAGCGAAAAAATGGCCCTTCCGGAATTTACGGTACGCCTTCAAGATGGGAGCAGGACGGAAGAAATCCCTCTTTTTTGTTTCTTTAGGGTGCAATTGACAAGAAATTGCGCCCTAAAGCCTTTTGGATTTCTTGCTTTTTTGCTAACTTTGCACGAAAACCCCATAAACGCATGGATGCACTAACTTATCTGCAAAGACGTTGCTCGCTGCGCCGCAATGTGCTGACGGGCGAGACGCTATATGCTCCGCAAGGCACTGACGACTACCGGCCGCTGAGCCCTGAGGCACGCAACACGATCATCCTGGAGGCTGCTCGAGAGGGCGTGGAGGTCTCCGACGAGACGCTTGAGCGCTTTGCCCACTCCACCCTCGTCACCGACTGGAACCCGGCGGAGGCGTGGCTCGACAGTCTCGACAGCTGGGACGGCACCGACCGCGTGGCCGACCTCGCCAACCGCATCATCACTTCCAATGCCGACTGGGTGACGCTCTTCCATAAGTGGATGCTGCAGATGGTGGCCCGATGGACGGGTAGGGAGGTGGAGCACCGTGACATCATCGTGCCGGTCATCGTCGGACAGTTTGGCTTTGGCAAGACTTCGTTTTGCGGCCTGCTGTTGCCTCCCTCTCTCCGCCGCTACTATACCGACCAGATCAAGCTCCGGTCGACGGCCGAGGTGCACCAGCTGGTGGTCGGCAACCTGCTCCTGTGCATCGATGAGTTTTACCAGGAGAACACCGACCAGGCCCCTGCCGTGCGCTATCTCCTGTCGCGCTCAACACCCGTCTTCCGCACCCCCTACGGCGTGACGCGCCTGCCACGCCGCGGCATGGCGGCCTTCATTGCCACCACGGGCAACCTCCATCCCATGACCGACGCCGCGGGAGCGGCCCGCCTGGTGTGTGTGGAGGCCGAGCACACCATCAATCTCGAGAAGCCCATCCCCTATGAGCAGCTCTACGCGCAGCTGAGGGACGAGCTCGACGATGGTGCCGACTACGAGCTCACCGACGCCGAGCGCGAGCGCATGGCCGTGCAGAACGCACCGTTCCAGGAGGCCGACAACCTGGTGAAGATGATCCGCACACTCTTTGCCCAGCCGCCGCGCGGCAAGCGCGTCAAGGCCACCTACATCGATGCCATCATCGACCGCCTCATGAAGGAGTACCCTTATTGGACGCCGGGCGAGCACGTCAACCAGGACGTGGGCTTCGCCTTGCAGGAGGCAGGCTTCGTGCGCAGCCGCATCCATGGCCGTTCCTGCTACAAGGTGGTAGAGCGTGACCCGCGCAAGCTCGACTTCGTGGAGGACAGTCCCGCGGAGCCTGCGGCCGACAACATCGACAACAACCCCTTGGCACGGGCCTTGTTGTCGGGCCTCGGTGCCTTGGTCAAGAAAGATTAGAGGTGGGTTCTATCCATTACCACCACTAACAAACATGAATGATGATGGGTTACGTTTTGCCATCTTTTGGTCTCTTTTCGGCTCAGGCCGCCACCTCGTCCGGTCGTATAGCCCGCGCGTTCCTCACTCGCTGACGCTCTGACCTCGAAAAGAACCTCAGAATCTGACAAAGCTGATTGATAGAACCCACCTATAAATCAACACACACTATGTCAACAACCAAAGATAAGGGCTTGACGCCCATGATGCGGCAGTTCTTCTCGCTCAAGGCGAAGAACCCCGACGCCCTCATGCTCTTCCGCTGTGGCGACTTCTATGAGACCTACTGCGAAGACGCCATTGAGGCTTCGCGCATCCTGGGCATCACGCTCACCAAACGAAACAACGGTGCCTCGGTGGGCGCGGAGATGGCCGGATTCCCCCATCACGCCCTCGACACCTATCTGCCCAAGCTCATCCGCGCAGGCAAGCGGGTGGCCATCTGCGACCAGCTGGAGGACCCGAAGAAGAAACGGGAGGCCATCAAGGGCAAGAAGGGCCTCTCGGAGATGGACAAGATGGTGAAGCGCGGCATCACCGAACTGGTCACGCCGGGCGTGGCCATGAGCGACAACGTGCTCAACTACAAGGAGAACAACTTCCTCGCTGCCGTCCATTTCGGCAAGACGGCCTGCGGCATCAGTTTCCTCGACATATCCACGGGTGAGTTTCTGACGGGACAAGGCTCCTATGATTATGTGGAGAAGCTGCTCGGCAACTTCTCGCCCAAGGAGGTGCTCTACGACCGCGACCGGAAGGCCGACTTCGAACGTTACTTCGGCACGCGCTACTGCGTCTTCGAGCTCGACGACTGGGTGTTCACCGAACAGTCGGCGCGACAGAAGCTCCTCAAGCATTTCGGCACCAAGAGCCTCAAGGGCTTTGGCGTCGACTACCTCAAGGAGGGCATCATCGCCTCCGGAGCCATCATGCAATACCTGGAGCTCACCCAGCACACGCACATCAACCACATCACCTCGCTCAAGCGTATCGAGGAGGAGAAATACGTCCGCCTCGACAAGTTCACCATCCGCTCGCTGGAGATTCTGCAGCCCATGCAGGAGGATGGCACGTCGCTGCTTGGCGTCGTCGACCGCACCGTGACACCCATGGGCGGCCGCCTGCTGCGGCGGTGGATGGTCTTCCCGCTGAAGGATGTCAGGCAGATCAACGACCGGCAGGATGTGGTCGACTATTTCTTCAAGTGTCCCGACTTCCGCCGCCTGGTCGATGAGCAGCTGCATCACATCGGCGACCTGGAACGCATCATCTCCAAGGTGGCCGTCGGGCGGGTGTCGCCGCGCGAGGTGGTGCAGCTCAAGCACGCCCTGATGGCCGTGCAGCCCATCAAGTCGGCGTGCCTCCATGCCAACAATGACAGCCTGCACCGGCTGGGCGAGCAGCTCAACCTCTGTGAGAGCCTGAGAGACCGCATCGAGAGGGAGGTACAGCCCGACCCGCCCTTGCTCGTCAACAAGGGCAACGTCATTGCGGCGGGCTACAGCGCTGAGCTCGACGACCTGCGCTCCATCTCGCGCAACGGCAAGGACTACCTGCTGCAAATACAGCAGGACGAGGCCGAGAAGACGGGCATCTCGTCGCTCAAGGTGGGCTTCAACAATGTCTTCGGCTACTATCTCGAGGTGCGCAACACGTTCAAGGACAAGGTGCCTGAGACGTGGATACGCAAGCAGACGCTCGCACAGGCCGAACGCTACATCACACCCGAGCTGAAGGAGTATGAGGAGAAGATACTGGGAGCCGACGAGAAGATCCTCGACCTGGAGGCCCGGTTGTTCTCCGACCTGGTGGTGGCCATGCAGGAGTTTATCCCGCAGATACAGATCGACGCCAATGTCCTGGCGCACATCGACTGTCTCCTGAGCTTTGCCAAGGTGTCGGAGGACAACCTCTATGTGAGGCCCGAGGTGGACGATGGCGATGTCATCGACATCCAGCAAGGCCGGCACCCGGTCATCGAGACGCAGATGCCGCTGGGCGAGCGCTATGTGCCCAATGACGTGTACCTTGACACGGAGAAGCAGCAGGTGATGATGATCACGGGTCCCAACATGGCCGGTAAGTCGGCCCTGTTGCGCCAGACGGCACTCATCGTGCTGCTGGCCCAGATAGGGTGCTTCGTGCCCGCAGAGCGTGCCAAAATAGGCTTGGTGGACAAAATCTTCACCCGGGTGGGCGCCAGCGACAACCTATCGCTCGGCGAGTCGACCTTCATGGTGGAGATGACGGAGGCCGCTGACATCCTCAACAATGTGTCGCCGCGCTCGCTGGTGCTCTTCGACGAGCTCGGGCGCGGCACGTCCACCTACGACGGCATCTCCATCGCGTGGGCCATCGTGGAGTATCTGCATGAGCACCCGAAGGCGCGTGCACGCACGCTCTTCGCCACACACTATCATGAGCTCAACGAGATGGAGAAAAACTTCCCGCGCATCAAGAACTATAATGTGTCGGTGAAGGAGGTTGACGGCAAGGTCATCTTCCTGCGCAAGCTGGTGCGTGGCGGTTCCGAGCACTCCTTCGGCATCCATGTGGCCGAGATAGCGGGCATGCCGCGCAGCATCGTCAAGCGAGCACAGGTCATCCTGCGACAGCTTGAGGCCGACAATGCCTCGGTGGGGACGGCGGGCAAGCCTACGGCTGAGAAACTGGCCGAGAGCCGCGAGGGGGTGCAGATGAGCATCTTCCAGCTCGACGATCCCGTGCTCTCACAGGTGCGGGATGAGATCCTGGGCCTCGACATCAACAACCTCACGCCGGTCGAGGCGCTCAACAAGCTCAATGAAATCAAGAAGATCGTGACGGGCAAGAGCCAGTAGCGTCTTGGCACTCGGTCCGCCCTCTTCGGTGGAAAAATACCTATCAGGCAATGTTGTCCTGTAGGGTGGGGAAGCGGAAAGCCCCTCAAGGTCTGTCTCCTGTGGTTCGCAGTCTTGCGGACCGGCGGGAGACAAGCCTTGAGGGGCTTTCCCTATTTGTGTGTTGTCAGGCGCTGCTATTCCTGTTTCCAGGGCTTGGCGCCGAGCTTCTTCATGCCACTCTTGCAGAAGATGCAGAAGAGGCCGATGGCGATGAACGGCACGGAGAGCAACTGGCCCATGTCGAAGAGCATGCCCGCCTCGAAGTCTACCTGGATGTCCTTGGTATACTCGATGAGGAAACGGCTGGTGAAGATGAGCGCCAGGCAGAGGCCGAAGAAGAGGCCGGTGCCCACCCGTTCGCGATGCTTGCGGTAGACCGTCAGGATGACCAGGAAGATGACGAGGTAGGTCAGCGCCTCATAGAGCTGTCCGGGATGGCGCGGGTAACCGTCCACTCGCTCGAAGACGAAGGCCCATGGCACGTCGGTCACCTTGCCGATGATCTCCGAGTTCATGAGGTTTCCGAGCCGGATGAACGTGGCGGTGATGCCTGAGCAGATGCCCATGTTGTCGAGCACCACCCAGCCCGGCACACGCGTGCGGCGGCAGTAGAGCCAGATGCCGATGAGCATGCCGATCACGCCGCCGTGCGAGGCCAGCCCGGCGTAGCCTGTGTAGTGCCAGGAGCCGTCGGGCATGTGCTGCATGGGCACGATCATCTCGATGAAGTGGTCGACCGACGACAGGAAGTAGTCGGGCTGGTAGAACAGGCAGTGGCCCAGCCGGGCACCCACCAGCACGCCGATGAAGATGTAGAAGAACAGGGGATCAAACTTCTCCTCGGCGATCTTCTCCTCCCGGTAGATGCGGTGCATGAGCAGATAGCCCAGCAGGAGGCCGATGAGCCAGCACGTGGCGTACCACCTCACGCCGAAGCTCCCGATGTGGAAGATGATCTCGCTGGGGTTCCAATAGATGTAAAGCATGGTGTGATGGTCTTGTTGGTTGTTGGCCCTGTGGGGCTCAGACGTTGAAGCGGAAGTGCATGATGTCGCCGTCTTGCACCACATACTCCTTGCCCTCGACGTGGAGCTGCCCGGCCTCGCGCACGGCTGCTTCGGTCTTGTACTTCAGGTAGTCGTCATACTTGATGACCTCGGCGCGGATGAAGCCCTTCTCGAAGTCGGTGTGGATGACGCCGGCGCACTGCGGGGCTTTCCATCCCTTGTGGAAGGTCCATGCCTTCACTTCCATCTCGCCGGCGGTGATGAAGGTCTGCAGGTTGAGCAGGTGGTAGGCCTTCTTGATGAGGCGGTTGACACCGCTCTCCTCCAGGCCGAGCTCATCGAGGAAGAGCTTCTTGTCCTCGTAGGTGTCGAGGGAGGCGATGTCCTCCTCGGTCTTGGCGGCGATGACCATGGCCTCGGCGCCCTCCTGCTGGGCAATCTCCTCGATCTGCTTGCTGTACTTGTTGCCGTCCTTGGCGCTTGCCTCGTCTACGTTGCAGACGTAGAGCACGGGCTTGGTGGTCAGCAGGAACAGGTCGTGGGCGGCCTGCTGCTCGTCCTTGTCGTCGAAGGTCACCGAGCGGGCGTTCTGTCCCTTGTCGAGCACTTCCTTATAGGCGTGGAGCACGTTGACCAGCACCTTGGCGTCCTTGTTGCCCGTGGCGGCTATCTTCTCCTGCTTGGCCAGTTGGCCCTCGATGGTCTCCAGGTCCTTGAGCTGTAGCTCGGTGTCGATGATGTCCTTGTCGGCCGCGGGGTCCACGGGCGCACCGCCCTCGCGCACCACGTTGTCGTCGTCGAAGCAGCGGATGACGTGTATGATGGCGTCGCACTCGCGTATGTTGCCCAGGAACTTGTTGCCCAGACCCTCGCCCTTGCTGGCACCCTTCACCAGTCCGGCGATGTCGACAATCTCACATGTGGCGGGCACGATGCGTCCCGGATGTACGATCTCGGCGAGCTTGGTCAGTCGCTCGTCGGGCACGGTGATGACGCCCAGGTTGGGCTCGATGGTGCAGAAGGGGAAGTTGGCTGCCTGCGCCTTGGCGCTCGAGAGGCAGTTGAAGAGTGTGGACTTTCCCACGTTGGGCAATCCCACAATACCACATTTTAATGCCATAGTTTGTTCGTTTGTTGGTGGCCGCGCGGTCCGCGCGGCTTGCTGTTTGTTTTATTTACAAGGTGCAAAGTTACTAATTTTTTCTTGCCTTTCGCTTTTATCTGGCTTTTCTTTTGGCTTTGCCACTTTGGTTTCTATATCGCGTGGTGTTGTACAATATATCTTGTGGTATGCAGAAACACGTCATGTTATAACCTGTGTTATATCATGACGTGTTATATGACGTGATAACCCGTACTATGCGACGTAACTTGTTGTGATATATTACACGATAACTTGTGTTATATCAGCGCAGACTACGTTATATCTTCTGTTGTGTCTTGTCGCATGCCCTGTGTTTAGTGGGCTTCGAGCCAATTGTCTCCCCAGCCGGCGTCGGCCGTGAGCGGCACTTGCAGGGTGGCCGCCCCTTGCATTTCCTCCATGACGATGCGCTCCACCTGTGTGGCCTCTTCGGGGAGAACCGAGAAGTTGAGCTCGTCGTGCACTTGCAGGATCATCTTGGAGCGGATGCCTTCCTTCTTGAAGCGCTGCCAGATGCGTATCATGGCCAGCTTGATGATGTCGGCCTCCGAGCCCTGTATGGGTGCGTTGATGGCGTTGCGCTCGGCAAAGCCGCGCACGGTGGCGTTGTGCGAGTGGATGTCGGGCAGGTAGCGGCGCCGTCCGTACATGGTCTCGGCGTATCCCTTCTCGCGGGCCATGCGCTTGGCGTCCTCCATATACTGGTGTACCTTGGGGAAGGTCTTGAAGTAGTCGTCGATGAGCTGGCGGGCCTCACCCGTGGGGATGTCCATGCGTTGCGACAGTCCGAAGGCGGTGATGCCGTAGATGATGCCGAAGTTGGCTTGCTTGGCCTTCTTGCGCTGGGCGTCGGTCACCTGGTCCATGGGCACCTTCCATATCTTGGCGGCGGTGGCGCGGTGGATGTCCTGTCCCTCGCGGAAGGCCTCAATCATGTTCTCGTCGCCCGACAGATGGGCCATGATGCGCAGTTCTATCTGGCTGTAGTCGGCCGAGAACCAGCGGCAGCCCTCGTCGGGCACGAAGCACTTGCGTATCTCCTTGCCGTCGTCATCGCGCACGGGGATGTTCTGCAGGTTGGGATCGGAGGAGGAGAGGCGGCCGGTGGATGTGATGGCCTGGTTGAACGAGGTGTGGATATGTCCCGTCTGTGGGTTGACGAGCTTCGGCAGGGCTTCGACGTAGGTTCCGAGGAGCTTCTTCATGCCACGGTAGTTGAGGATGTCGTCCACGACGGGTGCCTTGCCGCTGAGCTGTTGCAACACTTCCTCGGAGGTGACATACTGTCCGGTCTTGGTGCGCTTGGGCTTCTCGAGCAGGTGCATCTTGCCGAAGAGGATGTCGCCCACTTGCTTGGGTGAGGAGATGTTGAACGTTTCGCCCGCCTCTTCGTAGGCGTGGTGCTCATAGTCGTTCATGCGCTGGGTGAAGGCTTGTTGGGTGGCGCGCAGCTGTTGGGTGTCGAGGCAGACACCGCTCAACTCCATGTCGGCGAGGACTTTCACCAGCGGCATCTCGATGTCCCGGAAGAGGCGCTCCGCTCCCGCCTCCTTCAGTCGGGGCTCCAGCACATTCTTCAGGCGAAGTGTGATGTCGGCGTCTTCCGCTGCATACTCGTACACTTCCTCAGGCTTCAGGTCACGCATGTTCTTTTGCCCTTTGCCGCGGGGGCCAATGAGTGCTTCGATATGCACGGTCTGGTAGTGGAGCAGTGTCTCGGCCATGTCGTCCATGTTGTGGTGCAGCTCGGGTTGCAAGACGTAATGGGCGAGCATCGTGTCGAACATGGGCCCTTGGATGTCGATGCCGTAGTGGCGAAGCACCTCGTAGTCGTATTTGATGTTCTGTCCGATCTTCAGGATGTGCTCGTCCTCATAGAGTGGCTTGAAGATGCTGACGCGTCGCAGGGCTTCCTCGCGGTCAGCGGGGATGGCGACGTAGTAGGCCTCGCCTTCCTTCACGGCAAAGCTCAATCCGACCAATTCGGCCTCTATCGCATTGGTTGATGTGGTCTCCGTGTCTAAACTGAGATTTTCTTTTGTCCTTAAAAAGTCATATAATTGCAAGGCATCCTCTTGGCTATCAATCAGTTGATAGTTGTGAGGTGTCGTTTTAAGGGTCGAAAACAGCGCGTTTTTTGTTTCGCCTGTGCCCTCGTCTGCATTTGGCGCAAATAAATCGAGTTGAATATTAGCGGTTTTTTGCTTTATTTCAGGTTTGTTAAGAAATCGACTGGCCAGGCGCTTAAATTCGAGTTGGTCGAACAATTGACGCAGTCGGTCCTCATCAGGCGGTGTGAGGCGCAGTTGGTCGAGGTCGAGCGTGATGGGCACGTCGGTGCGGATGGTGGCGAGGAACTTTGACATCTTGATGTCGTCGATGGCACCTTCCACCTTCTCGCGCATCTTGCCCTTGAGTTGGTCGGTGTGGCTGATGAGCGCCTCGGTGGAGCCAAACTGGTTGATGAGTTTCGCGGCGGTCTTCTCTCCGACGCCCGGGCATCCCGGGTAGTTGTCGGCCGAGTCGCCCATGAGGGCCAGCAGGTCCACCACCTGCGCGGCGCTGTCGATGCCATATTTCTCCTGCACCTCTTGTTCGCCGATGACGTCATATCCCCCTCCGTGTCGCGGGCGGAACATCTTGACATTGGGGCCGATGAGCTGCCCGTAGTCCTTGTCGGGCGTGAGCATATAGGTGTCCACCCCTTGCCGGCCGGCCTGTGTGGCGAGCGTGCCAATCACGTCGTCAGCCTCGAAGCCGTCGGCCTGGAGCACGGGTATGTGCATGGCCTCCAGAATCTCCTTGATATAGGGCACTGAGAGCTTGATGTCTTCGGGGGTCTCCTGCCGTTGGGCCTTGTAGGGCGGAAAGGCTTCGTGGCGGAAGGTCTTGCCGTGGTCAAAGGCCACACCGAGGTAGGTGGGGTTCTCCTTGTCGAGTATCTCTTTCAGCGTGTTGCAGAAGCCCAGGATGGCCGAGGTGTTGAGTCCCTTGGAATTGATGGTGGGCCGGTTGATGAACGCATAGTAGGATCGGAAGATGATGGCGTATGCGTCGAAGAGGAACAGTTTCTCCATATTTATAATTGTTTTCACGTCAAAATTACTAAATTTTTGCCATATTTCCCGATAAAATAGTTACTTTTGTAACAAATTTCAGAAGAGGCATGGATTACCTATCAGTCATAAAACAACCCATCACGTCGGAGTTGACCGACTTCATTGAGCTTTTCAATCGTTCGCTCTCTCACACCGACGGCTTGCTCAGTCAGGCGCTCGACCACATACGCCAGCGCGCTGGCAAGCGCATGCGTCCCATGCTCATCTTGCTCATGGCCAAGAGTGTGGGGCGTGTGACCGATGTCACACAGCATGCCGCTGTGGGGCTCGAGCTGCTCCATACGGCTTCGCTCGTCCATGACGATGTGGTGGATGAGAGTGCCGAGCGACGCGGACAACAGTCGGTCAACAAGCTCTATGACAACAAGGTGGCGGTGCTGGTGGGCGACTACATCCTCTCCACTGCGCTGCTCCACATCAGCTACACACACAATGAGACCATCGTGCGCTACCTGGCCGAACTGGGCCGCACGCTCTCCAATGGTGAGATCCTGCAACTGTCCAACATCCATGCGCATGACATCTCGGAGAACGCTTATTATCAAGTCATTAAGCAGAAGACGGCGGCTCTATTCGAGGCTTGTGCCGCGCTGGGCACGCTCAGCGGAGGTGCCAAGGAGGAGGAGATCGAGAGTGCCAAGATGTTCGGGCGAAACCTCGGCATGATCTTCCAGATACGCGATGACATCTTCGACTATTACGACCAGTCGCGCATCGGCAAGCCCACGGGCAACGACATGGCTGAGGGCAAGCTCACGCTGCCGGCCATCTATGCCCTCAACAGCACGCAGGACAAGGAGATGCTCGCCATCGCCTATAAGGTGAAAGACGGATCGGTCACCAAGGAAGAGATAGCGCGCCTTGTGGCCTTTACCAAGGAGCATGGCGGCATCGAATATGCTGAGCGCCGCATGTGGGAGCTTCACGCCGAGGCGTTGACGTTCATTGAGCGCGACGTGCAGGATGACGCGCTGAAGGACAGCCTGCACGCTTATCTCGACTTCGTCATCGAGCGCGAGAAGTGATGCGCGGCCTTGTAGACTGTAATTCAGTCAGATAGAAAAAGCTAATTGATAGAATCCACCTAAAAAACAATAGCTTAAATTCCCGAAAGCACCATTGCTTATACGGAAATTTAAGCTATTGTTTTTTAGTTTTAGTCAGGTGCCAGGATACGTTCCGCCGGGGCAGT
>DJOV01000060.1:11331-20773 GCA_002437285.1 Prevotella sp. UBA6429
GCCGGGGCAGTTGCCTGGATGCGTTCTGCCGGGGCAGTTGCCTGGATGCGTTCCGAAGGCTTGATGTCTGCGATAGGTCAAGCGTTGAGCTCCTCCAGCAGACTGGTGGCCAGGTGCGAGGTGCCCAGTCGGAACATCTCGTTGGTCATCCACTTGTCGCCCAGCACCTCCTTGGCGATGGTGTAGAGGATGATGGCATCCATCGTGGTGTTGATGCCGCCGGCGGGCTTCAGGCCGATCATGGTGCCCGTCTGCTCGTAATACTCCTTGATGGCCTGGCACATCACGTAGACGCCCTCGGGGGTGGCACCCGCCTTCTCCTTGCCCGTGGAAGTCTTGATGTAGTCGGCTCCGGCGTACATGCTGAGGATGGCGGCGCGCTTCACATTGCTCAGGTTGCCGAGGTCGCAGGTCTCGAGGATGACCTTCATGGGCACGTCGCCACAGGCCTCCTTCATCTCGCTGATGTCGTCAGCCACGCCCTCGTAGTCCTCCGAGAGGAACTTGCCCACGGGCAGCACGATGTCGATGTTGGTGGCGCCGTCGGCCACGGCCAGTTGGGTCTCGGCCACCTTCACCTCCATACGGCTCTGCGATGAGGGGAAGTTGCCGCAGACGCTCGTAATCTCCACGCCGTCGACCTCCAGCGAGTTGCGCACGAGGTTCACGAAGACGGGGAACACGCACACGGCGGCCACGTGGGGCAGGTCAGGGTGTGTGGAGTCCATCTTGTTGACCTTCTCCACCATGGCCAGGATGCTCTCCTCGGTGTCGGTGGTGTGAAGGGATGTCAGCTCCACGCTACCCAGCAGAAACTTCTTGACATCGCGCGTGTCGTTCTGCGGCACCTTCTCGGTGATGATGCGCTTCACCGCCTCGGCGACGGCTGCGTCGTCCACCTGGAGGTCATATTTCTCAAAGGCTTGCTCCACCTTGCTCTTGTTCACTTCCTTGGCCACGTTCTGTGCCTGTATGTCTTTCGACACGTTTTCCTTGATGATTCCCATATTGATATTGATTATTGTTTACGTTTTTGTTTCCCTCCTTGTGTCTGTCCTGTCAATGGTCACGCAACTTGGGGTTGTTCTTGTGGCGCTCGGCATCGCGCCGCGTCTTCTTCTCCAGACTCTGACGGAAGGCCTCCGTGAGGTCCACACCCGTCTGGTTGGCCAGGCAGCAGAGCACCCACAGGATGTCGGCCATCTCCTCGCTGAGGTTGTCCTTCTCCCCCGGCTTGAAACTCTGGTCGCCATACTTGCGCGCCATGACGCGGGCCAGCTCGCCCACCTCCTCGGTGAGCACGGCCATGTTGGTCAGTTCCGAGAAGTAGCGCACACCGTAGGTCTTGATCCAGCGGTCCACCGCCTGTTGAGCTTCTTCGATTGTCATACGTGCAAATTTACGGATTTTTCCCTACACTGGTCGTTCCTTTTGGGGCTTTTTTCTGTTTGCCTTTCACTTTCTTGGCTTTTCAGCCTCTCATCTCAGCCTTTTTCTTTCGCCCTGCGGGCTTTTTGGCTTGTCAGAGGGTGATTGCTCGCCCTTGCTGGCAATAGCCCTCTGTGGGGCTTGAAAATAGCCTCTCGCTCGACGCGAATACGTCTCATGATGTTTCTGCGAACACGAATGTCACGAATAACACGAATGACAAGTCAGAAGACCATTTGAGAAATTTGTAATTCGTGTTCGAGAAAGTCTTTGCGTCTACGATAATACAATCTGTGTTTTTTTTTAGGGAACACGAATGTCACGAATAACACGAATGACAAGTCAGAAGCCCATTTGAGAAATTTGTGTAATTCGTGTTCGAGAAAGTCTTTGCGTCTACGATAATACAATCTGTGTTTTTTTGGGGGAACACGAATATCACGAATACCCCGAATGACAAGTCAGACGTCCATTCGAGAAATTCGTGTTCGAAAAAGGGGCGCGTCCTTTCGGATGCGCCCCTTGGGTTATGTGTGTCTCGATTGCTCGGGAGGGGGATCAGTCCCATACGGAAGGCGTGTTGGCCCAGGTGTTCTCCTTGGCTCCGCCGTCCTGGTTGGTTGCCCCTGAATCGTAATCTATATCATTCTGGCCGTTTGTATTTACGCTTTCGATGGAGGCTGCCATGAGGTCTTCCTCCACGGTGAGGCTCTTGATCTCGGGTTGGATATATTGCTTCTTTTCCATGTAGATTTGTTGTTTATTATGGGGTTTATCGGCTTGCCCTTGCCTCCTTCCCGGTCAGGGGAGGAGGGTAGGGGCAAAGCCTTGAAAAGTGAGTGATTACTTGTTGAGGGTCTTCTTGCCGTTGCGGATCACGATGCCCTTGTAGCTCTTGCCGACACGCTGGCCGCCAAGGTTGTAGGCGGGCTCGTTGCCCTGCAGGGCGTCACCGAAGTTGATGGCGTCGATGCCGGTCACGTCATTGCCGTCGATGCTGATGGCCATGGCCTTGGCAGCAGACTCCTCGCCCTGTGCCTTGAAGTAGGCGCGGAAGGCCTTCATGTGGTTGCCGCCGGCAGCCTTCTGGATACCCTTGGTCACGACGATGTAGTCGCCGGCCACGGGAGCGTTGTTGGCCACGTAGCTGCCCACGAAGTCATACTGGTTGCCGCTGTCCTCGGTGGTGAGCTCAGCGGCGGGCTCCACGGTCTTGCCGGAGAAGGTGACTCCGGTCTTGGCCTCGGTGAAGTGGACCATGTAAGGCTTGTTGGCCTCGAGCGTGGTGACGGTGTTGAAGTAGATGGTCGTACCCTCGGTCTTGGTGAACGTCACAGCCTCGTCGGCACCCAGCTCCTCAGGCGTGGTGGCGAAGGGCAGGACGATGGAGTTCCATCCCTGCTTGAAGCTGCGGTTGTAAGCCACGCTGACAGGTGCGGTGAGCGCGTCGGGAACCGTGGTGGCCTCCTCGTCGAGTGTCAGGCTCTGCTCCTCGGTGATGGCGACACCGGTGATGACCGTGTTGCCCGAGTTGCCGAGCGTCAGCACGTAGTTGCCGGCAGCACCTGTGGTGAAGTAGGCGGTAGCGGTCACGAAGGCATTCTCGTCATTCCACTGCGTGCCATTGCCGGCAAAGGTCTTTTGGGCCAAGCCCTCATTGTCGGCGTTGAGCACCGAGGCGGTCATCCAGCGGTTGGAGTTGCCTTCCCAAGAAGCGTACTTGAAGGTGAGCTTATAGAGCGTGCTGGCCTTGAGCGGCATAGTGTAGCCCGTGCGGTCGCCATACTTCAGGCTGCCCGGCTGGTTGTAGTAGGCAGTGACAGGATTGGTCTGCATCTGTCCCCAGCCATTGGTGCGTGTCCATCCCTTCGGATAGTTGGCACCTTCCTCTACGGTGGCGTAGTTGCCGTTGAACACGATGCTCACGGCCTCCGTGTTGGCAGTCCACTGGCCGAGCTTCTCGGTCAGGGCCTTGATGGCGTCCTTGCTGTTCTTGTCTTCAGTGTTGATGGCCTTGGCAGCCTCGAGGGCCTGCAGGGCCTCCACGTTGTTATAAGGAGCATACTCGTCCTTGTCGAAGCCGATAGTCTTCTGCTCGGCGGCTGTGAGGGCTTCTTGCATGGCCTTGTAGTCGTCGGCGCTGGCGATCAGGTTGTTGGTGGTCTCCTCATCAGCGAGGATGGCGAGGTCGCAGAAGCCAGCCCATGAGTTGCCGGCAAGCTCAGCCGTGAGGGTCAGGGTGACCTCCTGCTGCTCGGCGAGGGTCAGCGGGATGAAGCGCCACTCCCAGCCGCGGCCATTGCCATTGTTGGCGTAGGTGGCGTCTGCGGAGAAGGTGGCAGTGCCGTCGGTGGCGATACCATAGCCCGTGTCGCCCTTGGCGGGGAAGGCCACGGTGGTGGTGCCGTCGCTCAGCGAGATGGAAGCGCTTGCAGCGCTGCGGCCAGCGGCCTTGATGACCCACTTGCCGGCAGGCAGGGTGATGGTCTTCGTGGCGCTGACGGTCAGGGCCGAGCCGTTCCAACGGTCCGTGTAGCTGGTGCTTTTAACTCCGCTCCAGTGCTGTCCGCTTGCAGTGCTGAAGGTGTTGGTGGTCCAAGCCTTGTCGTATTTGCTGGTCAGGTCGTTGTTATAGGTCTTGCTGACCTCCTGATATTCAGTCACGTTGAGGTTGTCGAAGTAGCTGGCAGCCTCGGCGGCTGTTGTCGGAGCGGTGGGTGTCACGCCCAGGGCGCTGGCAATCTTGTCGGCAGCCTCATGGTTAGCGGCGTAGTTGTCGTAGCTCGCTTTGGCGGCTATGAAGGCATTGATTGCGTTTTTGAGTTGTGATATGGCAGTCGTGTAACCGTCTTCGTCAGTTGGCTCGGTTGCGTTGATGAGAGTCTGCAATGCGGTCTTCTCTTCGCCTGTCACGTTGTTGTAAGTGGCATCGTCAAGGGTAGCAGTTGCCTGGGCTAAGGTTTCTTTGTACAGATCCTTGGCTGTCACCTCTGCATACTTTAAGTTTTGGAAGGCAAGCCAGCTCACATTGGTGCTATTGATGTTGAAATTGATTTTGATTTCACCATTGCTGTCTGCTTTTCCTGTTACCGTGTAAGTGTCCAAGTAGCGGGCAGTGTTGCCGATTTGCTTGCCCGTGATGTTGGCAGCGTTGTCAGCGTCACCGTTCAGGTCCAATGTGATGCCTGTGGCAGGTGCTTTCTTTGATGTGCTGACTGAAACGCGCACCAATGCAGAGAGCTTGTACAGCTTGTTGGCTTCAAGACCGGTCACGGTGGCGGTCAGCGTGTTGTCAGCAAGTACAGAGTTGTCGGCTGCCCAATTTTCGATGAATGGAGCGGGGAAACCATTGTTGGTATCCTCTGTTGACCATGTGTTGAGGTGGTAGGTAGTCCAATCCTCAGGCTGAGCTGTCCATGCGCTCATGAGTAGGTCGTCGACAGTGTTGTGAGCGTGCCAACCCGTGATGGTGTAGGGGTTCTCCAGGGCGTTGGCCTCCTCATCGGTCAGCGTCCTGTCGTCATATTTGGCTTTCGGGGTGGTATAGTACGTATTCAAGGCCTCTGCCGTGTAGACGTTCGTCTCGTTGACCAGCTTTGCCATTTGCTCCAAAGCGCTGTTAGCCTTGGTATAAGCATCGATGGACGCAGTTGCCTTCTCTGAGGCTGCGTTAAGTGCTTTTGCCGCTGTGGCGTAGTCGGAAGTGACATTGCTATAAGTATTGATGGCTTGTTGCAAGGCATTCTGAACATCGACGTTCATGGGCTTTTCGTTGAGGTCCTTTGCCGTTGCCAATGCGGTGTTGTAAGCTTCCTTTTGTTCTTCGTCGGAAGCCTCTCCGTAATAGGTTAAGGTGACATTGTCAACACCTAACCAATTGGCTGTAGCTGCTGTTTGCTCTAAGCCCAACTCCAGTGTGCCATTGGTCACATTGACATTTTCAATGGTGTAGGCCGTGGGAGTTGTAGAGGTGACATTCACCTTGTTGTCTCCAGCATAGACATACTGTGTGCCGGCGTCACCCAAGGTGTTGACAAAAGCAGCGATGCCGACTGAGTAAATTCCGTTGGGGAGGTTGTTGACAGTCGTGTACATCTTGCCTGTCATGGCTTTGCCATTCCAGTTCTCATAGAAGGGGACAATAAAGGCATCGCCCTTGTTTGTGGCTAATGCTTTGTTTTGTGCTCCTGTAGTTGATGTCCAACCCTCCGTGCTTTGGTTAAAGTTCTGGTTCGTCACCAAACCAGACAGATCAACGCCGACGTCTTTGCTGGCTTTACTAAGATCGTAAATCTTTACGTTGTCAATAGCTATGGCTTCTTGCAGCACATTGACTTTTTGCGGGTTGAAATGCATGTCAATGGAGAAAGTCACCGCTCCTTCTTCAGTTACCTCAAAAGGTACGGATAACTTATCCCATGGAGTAGTGTTCATGTCGCTATTTCGAGTGGCATTGGACGATTTTGCTGTTCCTAAAGTATTGGAGCCTTCCTTTGCGGAGATTTCGACGTAGCCGTTTGAGGTATTTGATTTAGTGGCCAGTTTATAGGAAATGCTCATCAAGTATTTTCCTGCGGGCAAACTTGTTTTGGAGTCTTGGCTCAATGTAATGACGTCGAAAGAACCAGCCCAAGATTCTCTACCGAAGAAATAATAATCGCCATCATCAGGTGTGACGGTTACTCCAAATGCTCCAGGATGCGTGTTGCTTGTTTCGTCCTTGCTGTAGATGCCGAAATTTTTCGTACCGCTTGAAGGAAGGTTTTGTGTTGTCCATTGGTATGGTGCAAAGAAACCCTTGCCCGTACTTTTGGGTGTTCCATCCGTTCCAAGCTCGAAGCTTGGATTGTTCAGGTACGTGTCTGTCACGTCCGTCTGCGCAAAAGCGCTACCCCCCCCCAGTGGCCAATAATGCCAAGGAAAGGAGTGAAGTGATGTACTTCTTTTTCATTTAATGCTATTGATTAGTGATGTAAATTGTTGCTTATAGGTTCTGCAAATTTACAGTGTTTTAAGAAAACGAAGTACGATATTGTTATGTTTTTAACAAAAATTAATTTATAAATATTCTTCCCTCATCTTATTTTATTGTCATCGTGCATATCCACATAGTATCTCACTCCTTGTTTTTGGTGTCCATGCAGATGGTGGTGGGGCCGTCGTTGACGAGGCTCACCTCCATCATGGCACCAAACTCACCTGTGCCCACGGGCTTGCCCAGGGCCTCGGAGAGTGAGGTGCAGAACTGCTCGTAGAGGGGGATGGAGATGGAGTGGGGCGCGGCGCGCAGCCAGCTGGGTCGGTTGCCCTTCTTGTAGCTGGCCATGAGGGTGAACTGGGAGACGACGAGGATGTCACCACTGACGTCGTGGATGTTGAGGTTCATGACACCCTGGGCATCGTCGAAGACACGCAGGCCGATGATCTTGCGCACCAGCCACTGGATGTCCTCTTGACTGTCGTCGCTGCCGATGCCCAGCAGAATCATATACCCCCTGCCGATGCTCGACTTCACTTTACCGCCGATGGACACTGACGCTCGGCTGACACGCTGGATGACTACTCTCATATTTCTTCTCTATTTTGTTTGTTTTGACTCTGTTGACTCTATTGTCGTTTATCTCAAGTTCTCTCGCATGCGTTATCGTGTGACCGATGGCGTGAGATTGCCCGTCGTGGTGCCCGGTTGCTGCGGTTCCGTCTCGGGATGAAAGTGCCCAAAGACAATCTTAGCCTTGGCGGGCCCCAGAGCGGTAGCAAGCTGTTCGAAAGTTGCTACCTTGATGGCCTTCACGCTCTTGAAAGTGCTGAGCAGCGCGTCGCGCGTCTTGGGCCCGATGCCGCGTATGTCGTCGAGCTCCGAGTGTAGCGCATGCTTCGACCGCTTGTCGCGGTGGAACGTGATGGCGAAGCGGTGCACCTCATCCTGTATCTGCGTGAGTACGTGAAACAGCTCACTGTCAGGCTTTAAGCCAATCACGACGGGCGGAAAACCAAAGAGTAGTTCGTTGGTGCGGTGGCGGTCGTCCTTGGCCAGTCCGGCGATAGGTATCTTCAGGTGGAGCTCATCCTCGACCACCTCGCGCACCACGTCCATCTGTCCGCGTCCGCCATCGGTGATGATGAGGTCGGGCAGGGGAGTGCCCTCTTTCTGCATGCGCGAGTAGCGGCGGCGCACCACCTCCTGCATTGAGGCATAGTCGTCGGGGCCCACCACGGTCTTGATGTTGTACTTGCGGTAGTCCTTGCGCGAGGGCTTCATGCCCTTGTAGACGATGCAGCCCGCCACGGCGTCGGTGCCCGAGATGTTGGAGTTGTCGAAACACTCTATCTGATAAGGCAGTTTCTCCAGTCCCAGCTTGGTCTGCAGCTCCTTCATGAGGCGTGTCTGCTTCTGCTCGGGATTGAGCTTTTCCGCCTGCTTGAGGCGGTCAAACTTATACTGCTTGCCGTTCATCTCCGAGAGTTCCAGCAGGTGCCGCTTGTCGCCCCGCTGCGGCACAAAGAACGCAGCGTCAGGCAGTTGCCACTCCATCTCAAACGGCACGATGACCTCACGCGCCTCGGAACCGAACCGCTCGCGTATCTCCGGTATGGCCAGCATGAGCAGGTCCTCGTCGCTCTCGTCGAGCTTGCGGCGGTACTCATAGGTGAAACTCTGGTTGATGGTGCCGTTCTTGACATGTAGGTAGTTGATGTAGGCGTTGTGCTGGTGGTCGTCGTCGACGATGGTGAACACGTCCACGTCGGTGATGGTGTGGCTCACCACCTCACTCTTCGACACAAACTCCTGGAGCAGCAGGTAGCGCACCTTCAAGGCCTGCGCCTCCTCAAACTTCAGCGCCTCGGCCTTCTCCATCATCTCCGCATAGAGCCATTCAGACAGCTCGCGCGTGTTGCCCTTCAACACCTCTTTTGCCTGCCGTATGTTCTCCTGGTAGTCGTCCCATGACTGCTTGCCCACGCAGCAACCGCCGCAGTTGTGCAGGTGATACTCCAGGCACGTCTTGTAACGGCCCAGCTCCACCCCCTCGCGCGACAGCGGCTGGTGGCAGCGGCGCGGCTTGAATACCTTGTTGATGAGGTCCAGCACATTGTACATGGCCGTGATGTGAGGGTAAGGCCCGAAGAAAGTGCCGGTCTTCCTGTTGATGTGGCGCGTCTTGAAGATGCGCGGGAAGAACTCGTTGGTCACGCAGATGCTCGGGTAGGTCTTGCCGTCCTTCAGCAGCACGTTGTAGCGCGGGTTATACTTCTTGATGAGCGAGTTCTCAAGCAGCAGCGCATCCTCCTCCGTGTTGACCACGGTGTAGGTGATGTCCTGTATCTTGGACACCAGCACCTTTGTCTTGTATCGGTCCACCTCCTTGTGGAAGTAGCTCGACACGCGGTTTTTCAGGTGCTTGGCCTTGCCCACGTAGATGATGTGAGAGGGATCCGGGTTTTGTCCCGGTTCCCTTCGCTTGTCGTAGTATTGGTAACTGCCCGGCTTCTGTGGCATGTTCAAGACGATATTCTTGAGATATGCCAGGCGCGCCTCGTTTTCTTCTCTTGTCATGACCTTCCTTTTGAGCCCTGATGGTATGTCAATTATTGTTTCACGTGAAACAACTTTGTTCTCCTTTCTTCAATCGGCTATTGTAATAGCCTTTCCGTCAGTGAGTTAATGTTGCGAGTGTCGAGGTCGGTGTGTCCTGTCCTCTCTCGTTTTGCAAATTTAAGAAAATTATGTTTGTCAGCAAACAAACCACGCCGATTAATTTCAGTTCGGCCAGACATTGGCGTGATGAGAACCATGTGAAGAGGGCCCTCCTGACATCCCTTGCCCTTCAGCTTGTTTTCATGCAGCATGACGAGCTTGAAGTGCTGCAACATAAACCCGTTGTCATGTTTTTTGGTGCAAAAGTTTGTCGTGGAATGTAGTTGAAATAGAGAACGAAAATAGCCTTTTTTGCGGGTCGCGCTGCGATTTGCGTGGGGTAATTTTGCGATAAAGGGTATATTGTGTTGCGAT
>DJOV01000031.1:0-173 GCA_002437285.1 Prevotella sp. UBA6429
GGGATGGTAAACTGCAAAAACGCTCACGCAAGCATAGGCGTATGCCTCCTGTTCAAGACCCACGCGCTCGTGCAGACAACAATGTTCTATACCACATCCACGGGACGATCACACGCCACATCCACGGGACGATCCCACGCCGCATCCACGCGACAATCCCACGCCGCATACAC
>DJOV01000031.1:332-5187 GCA_002437285.1 Prevotella sp. UBA6429
AATCCCACGCCGCATACACGGGGCAATCCCACGCCACATCCACGGGACAATGACTATCCTATGCCGCATGCCGGGCTGAAAGCCCAGCGAGTACACAGCCCAGGGCAAGCGAAGCGGCGCCCTGGGTTAAAGCGACAATTGCAACCACGCCCTGAAGGGGCAAAAGTATTCATAACCAGCAAGTCGTGCGACTATACTTTTGCCCCTTTAGGGCGTTGGCTCACGCGCACTTCCTACCCAGGGCGCCGCTTCGCTTGCCCTGGGCTGTGTACTCGCTGGGCTTTCAGCCCGTGCAAATAGAGAAGTAAAGCGCAGGCCGTGCAAGCAGTAAAGCCGATCGCAGGCCGTGCAAGCAGTAAAGCCGCCCGCAGGCCGCGCAAGCAGCAACGATATTTCGAATGTAAACCGCCCACACCAGTCTATCCCCGTCCACGGAGCATAAAAACACCACGGCTTGTGTGTCATGCGTGAGCGGTTTCATCAGTTTGCAATCCTACGGTGTGAGCGGTTACATTCGGTTTACATTCAAGCCGCCCCTCACGACACCCCCTCACAACCGAGCCGTCATTTCACCGCATCGCCCGTATACTGGCCGATGAAGAAGATGGCACCCGTGGTGCGCTCGGTGATGAGATAGAGGAACGGGCGGTCAGCATGAAACTCCACGCGGCGCGGCATCTCGGGGTTCAGAGCTGTCATGGCCACCATGCCGATGGTTACGGCAGCAGCCTTCGTGCCCTCCTCGCTCACCTCGATCTTGGCCTTCTGGAACATCGACGACACATAGACCGGCTTGTCTGCCATCCGGCCGAAGTCGGCACTGGTCGTGAAGATGGACGGTGCGCCGAGGGCGGAGATGGGCTGGTTGAGCTGCGTCTCGGTAGCGGTGGTGAAGCGTGGCAGCTTCAGGTCGACCACACACTTGTCCATGTCGTTCTGCATCCGCGTGACCTTGTCGGCCGTGAGCGAGGCCGCAATGTCGCTGACCGACTTGCCCTCGGCGGGCAGGATGACCGTCATGGCATAGTGGTCGTTGCCGTAGGGCAGGCGCACGGCGGCATAGTCGGCGTTGTCGGTGTACATGAACTTGTCCTCCTGGTGCATCATCGGCACCTTCTTGATGTCGCGCGTGTAGCCGCGGAAGTTCTCGGTCTTCGTGTCGGCCTTGTCAAACTTCTTCTCCCACGTACCGTTGAAGTAGATGGCATTCATCAGCACGGCAGCCATGCCCGGGTCGAGCTCATCCACGATCTTGGGTATCATGCCATTGGTCTGCTTGTCGCACCATCCGTTGATGGCGGCCAGGGCCTTCTTCGATGCGAAGTCCATGCTCTCCACGTGCGCGTCGTAGAGGGCCTGCATGGTCTTCCGGTAGTCGCCCTTGAGCGAGATGTTCTTGTTGACGGCGATGCAGTTGGCGATGTTGATCTGCGTCTGGCGGTCGAGGCGCGAGGCGATGTTGATGATCGACTTGTAAGTCTCGTTGAGCGTCTGGAGCGAGGTGCCTTCGAGGCTGAGCGCCTTCATGATCTCCCCGTTCGTGGCACCATTGGCACCATTGGCCAGCATGCCCATGAGGTAAGCCACGCTGACGGGCGACACCACCTTGGAGTCCATGCCCGCCTGCGTGCGGTAGAGGTTCAGCGCGAAGTCGTTGGTCTTGGCCACTGCGGCGCGCTGGTCATCACTGAGGATGAGGTAGCCCGCGTCCATGTTGTCGTCAAACCTGATGGCCTGGCGATTGCCATCGTCCTGCGTGTTCTTCTGCGTGTTCTTCTGCGAGGCGCAAGAGCCGAACGCCGTGGCGGCCATGAGTGCGGCTACGCCCATGCGTGAAATTTTCTTGTTCATAGTCTATCTTCGTTTTCTTGTTTATTATCACTGCTATTCCTCCTCTATGATAGAGAATGCACAACCTGGCAAAAAATTGCATGGCATGACAAGAAAAAATGCAAATTCCACCTCTTAAGGCCCTGTTTCAGCCGGCCTCACCGGCAAGTCACGCTGCGTGCTTCCTTCAGTTGCAAGACACGGGGACAAACTGAAAGAATCTATTATCAAAGCACTTAAAAAGATGGTTATCATCACTTTTTTCAGACAAATTAGCTTCACTTATATATTTTTTTATTAATTTTGCAAACAGTATGTTATTAAATAGAGATTTATGAAGCATTGTTTACTCACATTGTCATTGGCCCTGCTGTCTACAGCGACAAGCGTGGCCCAGACAACATCAGCAAGCGCCATCACCGCACAGGCAGGCGTCAACTCGTACGTGGTGGAGGGAGAGACCTCACAGACCATCTACTGGAAATTCACAGCCGACAAGAACTACATCGCCGGCATCTCACCCCTGGACGGCTCTTACAGCACCCCAACGGTCGGAACGGAGTTCACCACCAACGCTGACACGCAGAAGGAGCAGCTCGTCGGCATGAAGAACGCTTCCATCAAGTATCCGAAATGCGGATACCCATTTAAGAAAGGTGTGACTTACTACATTGCCAACACCGGCTACCAGGCTGCCACGGGCTTCCAGCTTGAGCTCACCGAGAACGACAACATCGACGGTGGCGTCACCGCCGACAAGCCCGCGTCGATCTTCAGCGGACAGACCACTTATCTCGGCGACCCATACAGCACCAACTACAACGGCTACTCGGCTTACGCAGTCCACAAGGCCACCGAGGACGGCATGCTCACCATCACGTCGGGCAACTACATGAACGTCAGCGTGAACGGCACCGCATACACGTCGGAATACAGCGACGGATCCTACTCGTTCGGATTTGGCGTGAAGAAGGGTGAAGACTACAACATCACCTTCTCCAACCTCTACCAGCCCATCATCGTGACGGCGCAGCTCAGCCACCCCACACAAGGCTCCATCGAGATGCCCTTCGAGGGAAAGGAAGGCGAGAACACGCTGCCCGCCGACCACAACAAATACTACTACACGTTCACGCCGCAGACCACGGGCTTCCTCACCATCAGCAGCGACCATGAGCTGCCGGGCGGCACCGTGGCCATCTACAACGGCAAGACGGCATCGTCGCCCCTGGCCACATCCGAGCAGGGCTCGTTCGGCGTGCGCACAGAGGTGCAGTACACCGGAAGCACCTATTACATCGCAGTGGACAAGGTCATGGGAACCGACGCCGATGAGACCTTCACCATTGCCATGGAGCCCTACAAGGCCGGAGAGAAGGAGGACAACCCCATCGTCATCGAGACACTGCCCTCTACACTGACCCTTGAAAACGCACAAGGCACTTACTACTACGCGGTGAACGTGCCCGCCAAGAGCAACAAGTTCATCACCGTGAAGGCAGAGGGCGACGTGGACACATACACCACCGTGTCACTGTACCCGAACGGCAACTCATGGGGAGGCGTCAACGGCAACAGCTTCGTGGAGGCCAACGTCTACAACGACTATGACACCAAATACATCATCAAGTGGGTGGCCAACGAGACCGCTCCGCTCTCGTTCACCGTGGCCTACAAGGACATCGAGAAGGGTGACGCCATCACCGACCCGATAGAGGCTGTGGCCGGAGAGAACGCCATCGCAAGCGACGGCACCAAGTATTATCGCTACACGGCCACGCGCAGCGGCAAGCTGGCCATCGACCTCAGCAGCCCGGAGATGTCAGTGACATTCCCGCGCGGCACCGGCACCTACGACGGCACCTACGATGCCATCATCAACGGACTCACCTATTCGCTCGAGGCCGAAGAGGGCACGAGCTACCTCATCACCGTCAACAACGCCATCAAGGGTGAGTCGTTCACTCTCACCGAGAGCGACTTCCAGCAGGGTGAGGTGCGCGAGAACCCCATCGCCGTGGAAGGCAACGAGTTCACCGTCGGCAACAAGCAGAACAACTGCTGGATCAAGTACACGGCATCGGCTGACTGCCAGCTAACCATCGACTGTGACGCGCCCTACCTGGACAACGGTGCCAACATGGTGTACTACGGCAAGGCCAACGAGAGCATGAGCGGCATGGTCAGCACCAAGCAAGACGGCAGCAGCTACAGCAGCTACTTCCACGGCACCAAGATTGTCAAGGCTGGCGACGAGGTGCTCGTACACCTGCAGCTCACGGGCAACGTGGAGGGCTACAAGGTGACATTTGCCGAGGGCGACCTTCCTGAGGGTGCCTCTCCCGCTACTGCCTACAACCTGGCGGTCGGCGAGACGCTGAACCTCCCGAGCTACAACACCGTATGGGTGAAGGTCAACGTCAAGAAGGGCGACAACGTCTTTGTGGCCAACTCAAGCGTGCGCACCATCATCTACAACTCGCTCGACGATGCACAGAACGAGAGCAACGGCGAATATGTCTCCTACGACATCTCCTACGACGAGAACTACAACACGATAGCCACGCTCAAGAAGACGGTCAACGCTGACACCACCATCTATCTCCAGATCACGGGTTCTTACAGCGACTATACCTTCAAGTATGAGAGCAACGGAACCGCTGACGGCATCAACGCCATTGAGGGCCACAGCGACAACGCCACAGGCGTGTTCACTCTGAACGGTGTGAAGGTCGCCGACAGCACACGCGGCCTCAAGAGAGGCATCTACATCGTTCGGCTGAACGGCAAGGCCAAGAAGATGGTCATCAACAAGTAAAAACTTACACAAGGAGCCTCCGGCCAACGCAAAAGGCTCCCGCACACACCCAAAAACGGTGGAGGACCGCGGCACTGGGCCGTAGCCTTACACTGTTTTTGGGTTTTAGGTGGGTTCTATAAATTAGCTTTGTCAGATTTTGTGGCTCTTTTTGAGGTCATAGTGTCAGTGAGTGAGGGAGTATAGCGGGCTATATGACCGAACGAA
>DJOV01000031.1:5276-16091 GCA_002437285.1 Prevotella sp. UBA6429
TTGTTACCTAAAGGTGGTAATTCATAGAACCCTCCTTTAGGGCTTACAGGCCTCGGCTGGCGGCAAGCCCACCAATGATTCAGAATAACAATAATTATCAACCACAAAACAACACACATTTATGAATGGTCTTAAACGGTTGCTACTGGCCTCCGCCATCAGCGCGGGATGCCTGCAAGGCGCTTGGGCTATCGGGGCTTACCCGCACCCCATCGTCATGCGACAGCCAGACGGCACCACCTTGCTGGTCAGGATTCAAGGCGACGAGAACTACCATTTCGTCACGACGGCTGACGGATTCCTCCTGCAAAAGGACAAAAGCGGGTTCTTCTGCTATGTCGACTATGACATGAGAACCGGCAAACGCGTCCCCACTCGTCAGCGAGCACACAACATGGACGAGCGCACCGACGAGGAGAAGCAAACGCTGGCTCACCTCACTGCCGCGCAAACCATGAACGCCGACTTCCTGAAACGACATGCCATCACGCGCAAGGCTCCCGCCAAGACGATATCACCACGCATCGTGGCGCCACGACACGTCATGGGCAAGAACGCCAAGGTCAGGGAGTCACAATATCTCGTCATCCTCGTCAACTTCACCGACAGCGTGATGCGACACGCCAACAGTGACTTCGACCGCTGGCTCAACGAGCCGGGATACAGCGTCAACGGAGGAACGGGAAGCGTCAAGGATTACTGGCGCGACAACTCCATGGGACAATTCATCCCCAACTTCAAGGTTGTGGGCCCATACACGCTCTCCAAGCCTACTGCCTACTACGGACAGAACTACGGTGACTCGGGCACCGACCTCAATCCGCGCGACATGGTGAGCGAGGCCCTCGCCCTCGCCAAGGAGAACAACCCGGACCTCGACTTCTCACAGTTTGACAACGACGGCGACGGCGAGATGGACAACTGCTACGTGATCTACGCGGGCTACTCGGAGGCCAGCACGGCCAACGTCAACGACATCTGGCCGCACAGCTGGAACTTCACTACGGCCGACGTCTACGGCAACATACCCGACATGCCTGAATACGATGGCGTGAAGGTCAACAACTACTCGTGCTCAGCAGAGCTCGTGGGCATGCCCGGCAGCCCCGCTGTGCCATCGATGGACGGCATCGGCACGTTCACACACGAGTTCGGACATGTGCTCGGACTGAAGGACATGTACGACACCGACAGCTACACCAACGGCAACGCGCTCGACCCGGGCGCCTACAGCCTCTATGCATCGGGCAGCTACAACAACAGCAGCAACACGCCGCCCTGCCTCATGGCCTTTGAGCGCATGCAACTGGGATGGATGAAGGAGGGCGAGGACATCATCGAGCTCAAGGAGCCCGAGGACGTGACGCTCGACAACATATCCGCCAACAAGGCGCGCTTCATCAACGCGCAACCGGGAAGAGCCGACGGTACGGGAATGGAATGGTTCATCCTCGAAAACCGCCAGCAGACCGGATGGGACAAGTACATCCCGGCCCACGGCCTGCTCATCACCCACTACGACTACACCAAGGAGATGCAGGAGAAATGGTGGGACAACAACGGCCCCAACAACGTGGCGCAGCACCGGTGCATGTACATCGTGCCTGCCGACGGCATCGACGACAGCAACTCGCGCAGCGGCGACACCTACCCGGGCTCGTCGGCCAACACCGAGTTCACCGACACGTCGACACCTGCCGCCATCAACTGGAACAATGAGAAACTGGGCGTGCCGGTGACCAACATCAACGAGGGCGACGGCCTCGTGCACTTCCAGGTGAGCGGAGGGGCCAGCAAGTGGAGCACCGTCAAGACCCTCGTCCCCGAGGACGTGAAGGATGCGACTGCCACGTTCCGCGCTGACATCGACAATGCCGGTGACGCCAAGGCCGTCGAGGTGGGCTTCTGCTGGGCTCTGTCAAGCGACACCAAGGAGCCGCGCCTCGGAGACAAGGCCACCATGAGCAAGGCCACCGACAACGCCAGCACATCATCGGTGACAGTCGACGGCCTGATGCCCGGCGTGGAGTATGGCGTGCGGGCTTACATGAAACTGGCTGACGGAACGACTACTTACGGCTCAACCGTGCCCTTCACGACAGAGTGCAAGACGGCCGTGGTGGACATCGACCATCCGTTCACCGACGACTTCACATCGTGGACCAACGGACAGCCTGACTGCTGGAAGATTGTCGACAACAACAGTGACGGCACGACGTGGATTGCCGATGAGTCGTCCAACTCTATCGTCTACTCGTTCAACTACTGGAACGACGCTGACGACTATCTCATCTGCCGCCGGCGCATACACGTGCCGGAGCATGGCACACTGTTCTTCACGCGTGGCGTGTCGGAGCAGACGGCCATTGAGAACCTAGAGGTGCTCGTGTCCACCAAGTCGAGCGACCTGAAGGACTTCCACGTGCACGAGCGCCTGTCGTTCGCCGACTACTTCTACCAGCAGCACATGGAGGAGGTGGACCTCAGCCAATATGCCGGGCAGGACATTTACCTGGCCTTCCGTTGCTGCTCCGACAAGATGCAGGGCGACCTGTGGCTTTGGGACGTGATGGTGACCGACAAGCTCCAGACACCGACCATCACCAAGTTTGAGCGCAATGCTGACGGAGGACTGCACGTGGAGTGGACGCCCGTGGAGGGCGCAGCGGGCGCACCGGGCTACAACTCGCCCTATTACCTCTACTTCGGCAAGGAGACCGACGAGGTCAACCAGGTGGCTGAGTTCACGCCGATGTCCGCCTACGAGGAGTCGGTCGGCAATGTGGCCCTCTACAACGGGGGACTGTTCTTCACCGGCAATGGCAGCGTGACGCTGAAAGACTATCCCGAAGGCATCGACCGCTGCATGTTCATCGTGACGACAAGCGGCCCGCTCGGCTCGTCGACGCTCTCCGTAGAGGGAACCACCGACGGCTCGACGTGGCAGATGGTTGGCCCGAAGACGGTCTGCAAGGAGTATGACGCCGATGGACAGGAAGTGGACCTCACATCTTACCTCACGGGCAAGCACTACCGCCGGCTGCGCTTCACCTTCCAGCATGGGGGACGCAACGCACGCGTCAAGTACCTGTCACTGGTCTACAACGACGGCAAGGTCTACAAGGACCTGGCCGCCGGTGGTGTCAACAACAATTACATCGACATCAACCCGACCACCGAGGGTGAGTTTGACACCGGCAAGTACAAGGTCTGGGTGGCTTCCGGATGGTACGGCCTCTATTATGACGAGTCGGTGCCGGCCTATTACGAAGCCTCTGCCACAAGCATCGGCGACGGTGTCAAGGGCACAGGCGTCACACTTGCCTCAGGTGCCGACGGACTGCACGTGAGCGGCGTGAAGAAAGGCTACACCGTGACTGCCACCTCGGCAGCGGGCGTGGAGCTCTTCCGTGCCACGGCCGACGGCAGTGACATCGTCATCCCCGCAGGCCACAGCCAGGGCTTTGCCGTGATAAGCGTCAGCGGCGAAGGCCACTCATGGCACACCAAGACATTCATCCAATAACACGAATTTTCATCTTATGAAAGCAAACAAGATAACAAACCTGTTGCTGGCCACGGCTGTCTGCGGTGTGGCGTGGGCTTCCATGGGGGCCTTCACCGACAACGCTCACAAGAACGTTGGCGACAGCGAGAAGGTGCGACCCTCGCAAGGGCTGGCCAGCCTCGCCCCCATCAGCCACGCCCACTACACACCCCTCAAGGCTGAGGGCAACAACGGTGTGCCCTACGGGCTGAAAGCGGAGGGCGTGAGCGACCGCGCCGTCACCCTGTCATGGATATCGCCGGAGCCTGTCGACGGCTATTTCGAGGATTTCGAGAGCCACAGCGATTTCGAAATCAACTCCGCAGGCAACATCGGCTGGTCATATATCGACGCCGACAACAAGAGCACCTATACCTGGCAGGCATGCACATTCCCCAACCAGGGACAGAAGATGGCGTTCATCGTGATGAACCCGTCGCAGACATCTCCCGCCACCGACGAGAACCCCGACTTCACGCCACACTCGGGCAAGAAGATGCTGGTGGACTTCTGCGCCGTCGATGCGCAGAACAACGACTACATCATCTCGCCCGAACTGTCGTTCGACCAAGATTTCCAGGTGAGCTTCTACGCACGAAGCTACAAGACCGGAACCAACTTCAGCCCTGAGCGCATACGTGTGGGCTACTCCACGACAGGCAAGCGCCCGTCAGACTTCACGTATGTCAGCGAGAGCCCTTACGTGGAGCTGCCGGCACAGTGGACGCTCGTGAAGTACACCATTCCGAAGAGCGCCAAGTACGTCACCATCAACAGTGTGTCCGACGATGCGTTCATGCTGCTCATCGACGACATCTTCATCGGCACCAACAAGGTGCGCCCGGCTTCGTCGAAGGTGGCGCGGGCTGCCGCCAAGACCCCTGTGGTGGGCTTCAACGTCTACCGCAACGGCGAGAAGGTCACGGCGAAGCCCGTGGACGCCGTGACGTTCACCGACAGCGTGCCTGACTATGGCGACTACTCCTACACCGTGACGGCTGTCCGCCAAGACGGCACGGAGTCGACGCAGAGCGAACAGCTCCAGGTGAATGTGCCCGACACGCGCATGCTGCCTTTCGAGGACGCCTTCGACGACTGGACACTGCACGAGGACAAATGGACCGCCGAGCAGCTCGACGGCTCGGAGGAGTCGAAATGGTCCATCGACTATTATGAGTATGGTCTCGTCGACCCGGCAGCTACCTACTCGTGGTCAGCCAAGGACAACTACAATGAGGCCCTCAACACGAGAGAGCTCCACACAGCCGACCGCAACAACACGGTGCTGCGCTTCCAGTTGCGCCTGCGCAACTCGGAGAAGGCCAATGTCGACTGCCTCTCCGTGGAGGTGACAAGCGACGACGGCAAGACATGGAAAGAGATCAAGACCTACGACAACGCCAACGGGGGCTTCGAGTGGACCACCATGCAGTTTGACCTCGGCAAGTATCTGACCAGCGACCTCTTCAAGGTGCGCTTCCGTGCCCATGGCGCCAACGCCAAGTGGATCAACTACTGGTATGTCGACGACATCAAGATATGGAATCCCGTATGGACAAGCGGCAAGCTCAACGTCGTTTCCGACGCTGAGGGCAGCATCGGCGGATGCGAGGTGACGCTCACCGGCGACAACGGTGCGGTGGTGAAGGACACGACCGACGCCAACGGCAACATCAGCCTCGACCGCATCGAGGCGGGCACCTACACCGTGAGCATCGCCAAGCCGGGTTACAACATCTACCGGGGCTCATGGCAGGTGAACAGCGGCACCGACAATGCGTTCAGCGCAAGACTGACCAAGCCCTCGGTGTCGCTCTCCGCCACAAGCATGGCAGCCGACATGGCAGCCGAGGACTATGCCGTGAAGAAGTTCTCCATCACCAACAACGGTGACGGTGAGCTGACGTGGCACTTCGGCACGCAAGCCGCCAAAGCCTCAGGCGACGACAGCAACCGCTGGGAGACACAACCCTCGTTCACGGCGTCAAGCGACCTGCAACAGTCGATTGCCTTCGACGGGGAGTACTACTACACCACCTCATCAGTGGAGCTGGGCAAGTTCTGGAAGTATGACCGCAACGGCAAGTTCATCGAGCAGTTCAGCATCCCGGAGATGTACTACGCGCTCTATGACCTCACCTACGACGGCCGCTACTTCTACGGCAGCGACTACTCCAGCCGCATCTTCAAGCTCGACTTCGACAACCGCCGCATAGCCGGCATCATCCATGTCAACTCGACCAACGCCTCCGACCAGGCGACCATCAAGAGCCTGAAGATCACCCACATCAGCTATGACCCCGACCGCAAGGGCTTCTGGGTGGGCAGCTTCACCAACATGTTCTTCATCAATGCTGAAGGCAAGATGATGACGGGTGTCATCAACCTCGCCTCCTCGGGCAGTGTGGCCATCTATGGCTCAGCCTATGACAACGTGTCGCCCGGCGGCCCTTACCTGTGGCTTTCAGACATGACAGCAGAGAACACCGACCAGATAGACAAGGTGCTCATCAGGCAGTTCAGCGTCAGCCGCCTGGCCATGACCGACGTGAAGCATTCGCTCACCGACGCTCCGGGCTACGTGCTCGGCAACCAGACCTCGGGCGAGAACTACGTGTGCGGCATCTTCGCTTCCACCGATGTGGTGCCCGGCAAACTGACGCTCATGGGCGCGCTCAACCAGATGCCCAACCTCTTCTTCCGCTACACACTCTGCGAGACTGACAAGTGGCTCAGCATCACGCCCAACCACGGCACACTCGCACCGGGAGCCACACAAGACTTCAGCATCGGGCTCGACGCCCTTGAGGCCAAGCAGGGCGACTCGTTCACGACACATGCCGTGCTGAAGACCAATCCCGAGACCGACGACCAGGCGGTCGCCATCAGCCTCAACGCCACAGGCGAGTCGGCTACGCCGCGTCCGCAAAACGTCATGGCCACGGCGGGCAACCAGTGTGCCACCGTCACCTGGCAGAAAGGCAACGGATCCGCCACGGCCGACGGCTACAACATCTACCGCAACAACCACCGCGTGAACACCGCGCCCGTCAAAGGCCTCACGTTCACCGACAGCCAGCTCACCTATGGCGAATACACGTACAAGGTGACTGCCGTCTACGGCTCCAAGGAGTCGCGCATGAGCGACTCCGTGAAGACATTCGTCAAGGACGGAGCGCAATACTACGCCCCCGTCAACCTGGCCTCCACCATCGACGGCAACAAGAACGTGCACCTGTCATGGGCCTCACCGCTTGCCTACGCCGACAAGGACGCCACGATGGCATGGTGCAACGGCAAGCACGCCGATGACATCGGCCTCACCGACGGCGGCATCTATTATGCCGGCGTGGCATGGGACGCCGACGACATCGTGCCTTACCGCAACAAGCGCGTGAAGTCGGTGGCCGTGCAGATCGTGAACCCTGTCACCTACATGGCGCTCATCATCCAGAAGGACGGTGAGAACATCTACAAGAAACGCTACAACGGTGACCTGAAGTACGATGGCACCCTCTCGGAGATTCCCGTCGAGGGCGACGTGGTGCTGGAGCCCGGACACCGCTACACCTTCGGCTTCCAGATCATGAGCGACGCTGGCGTGCAGCCACTCGGCATCGACGACTCCAAGGCTGTCTTCAACAAGGGCAACCTGCTGTCGAGCGACGGCAAGAGCTGGCACTCGGCTTCCATATCGGGCATTGAGGGCAACTTCAACATCCGCGTGAATGTGGCATCGGCAGCCAGCGACGAGCAGCAGCCCGTGGGCTACAATGTCTACCGCGACGGCGAGAAGGTGAACGCCGAGGTCGTCAGCGCCAACACCTACAATGACGTGCTCCCGACGACCGGCACACACACCTATACCGTCACGTCGGTGTATGCCGACGGTGGCGAGTCGGCCATGAGCCAGGCTACAAGCGTGGAGGCCTATGAGATCAAGGACCGCACCGCTCCCCACAACATCCACGTCGACGTGGAGGGCAACCGCGACATATCGCTCCGCTGGGACAACCCGACCGTCGGCGGACAGCAGACGCTCAGCGCCGACCTCACACGGCGCCCCGTGACCACGGACAACGACTGCCCGGAGTTCATCTCCTCATTCCGCGGTCCGAAGTCGGGAATGGCCGTCACCACTGACGGCAAGTGGATCTACACCTCCATCTACAATGAGGACGGACGCATCGAGAAGTATGACCTGCAAGGCAACAAAGCCGGCAGCTACAAGATAGACGACATCGACGGCATACGCAACATGGCGTTTGACGGCGAGTGGCTCTACATCGCCGACAACACCAACTACATTCACCGCGTGGACCCCGCCACGATGCAGAACCTTGAGGACATCTCCATCTCCGAATACTCACGCCACATGGCCTACGTGCCCACGCTCGACAACGGCAACGGCGGATTTGAGGTGGGCGACTGGGAGACGTCCATCTACGTGGCCAAGAATGGCGGCAAGCTCGGCACCGGCCCCTCCTTCAAGGGAGCGTCGGGCACAGCCTACTACGACGGCAAGATCTACGCCTTCGAACAGGGCAACGACGCCAACAAGTACACCATCGGCATCTACGACTTCGCCACCGGCGACCGCATAGGCTCGATAGACATGGGCAAATATGGCGAGATCGACAACATCGCACCGGCCACGGCAGGCGGCATGTCGTCGTTCACGTCAAAGGACGGCATCACCTATCTGCTGCTCGCGTTGCAGCGACAGGACGAGGCGACAGAGTTTGTGACGCTTGACCTCGGAGGACTGACCACCGTGGCCGGCTACAACGTCTACCGCAACGGGGAGAAGCGCAACAGCGAACTGCTCACCCGCCGCTACTTCGAGGAGACGGAGACGGCAGAGGGCACCTACGACTACGAGGTGCAGACCGTGTACATCAACGGCGACACATCCGGCATGTCGCACAAGGCATCAGCCACCATCTTCCCCACCGGCGAAGCCAAGACGCCAGTCAATGTGCAGGCACGGCAGTCGAGCTATGGCTACAACGTGCTCCTCTCATTCGCCGACCCCGACATGTATCTCAACGCCGCAAGCGTGGAGCGCTTCGAGAGCCAGGCTGAGGGCAGCGAGGTGTACGCCGTGAAGGGCGAGCGCTACCAGTCGAACTGGACGGTCGTCTCCGACCAGGCGTTCGACGGATCCAAGGCAATGACGGCCGACAGGCAGAAGGCTGCGTTTGCCGTGGTGCCCACGGCGGGCATGAGCTACCTGCGCTTCGCCGCACACAACGCCGACGACCATGACGGAGACGGCAAGCTCACGCTCTACTACTCCACCGGCGGCACCGACCGTGAGAACTTCATCTTCCTCAAGGACATCACCACGGCTGAAGCCTGGCAGGATGTGACATGCGAACTGCCGGCCGGCACGGAGTATGTGGCCTTGGCGAAGGAGGCCTCCCAACCCGCGCAATACGTAGACAACGTGGCACTCTACGCCGACGCGCCGCAGAGCAACGTCTACGGATTTGACATCTACCGCAACGGCACGAAGGTCAACTCGCAACCGGTGAGCGGCATCTCCTATGTCGACCGCAACCTGTTGCCCGGCAAGTATACCTACCAGGTGACACTGACCACGAAGACGGCCGCCGTCAGCGAGAAGTCGGCTCCCGTGAGCCTCGACCTCTACTACGACAACGGTTCGCTCGCACCGGCCAACCTGCGCGTCAGCCAGACCGCTGAGGGCAACAAGCTCTCATGGATGTTCCCGGCGCTCGGAGAACCCATCTACCTGCGCTGGCACGACGGCTACAACTACAACGCAGGCGGCCTGTCCAACGGTGGCGCCTTCTTCGCAGGAGCCAAGTGGTTCGCATCCGACCTGAAGGGCTACGGCTCGCTCGCCCTGAGCGATGTCGAGGTGTACATCAACCAGATACCCGAGGCGCTCTTCCTGCTCGTCTACGAGAACAACACGCTGGTGCGCCAGCAGTATGTGCCCACCCTGAAACAGTATGCGTTCAACACCATCCACCTCGACGAGCCGCTGAAGGTCGACGAGACGAAGGATCTGCGCGTAGCCGTGTACGTGGAGCACAACGAGATCACCGTGCCGCTGGGCTACGACCACGGTCCGGCACGCAGCGGGCGCGGCGACCTCTACTCTTCTGACGGCGTCACCTGGACCACCATGGAAGAGTCGGGTTCAGAGGTTGACGCCAACTGGAACATCTCCATCGGCCTCTCGCCCTACTCCAACTCGCTGCCCGGCACCTCCCAGAAGGCACCTCGCCGCACGCTGCGCTTCACCCCGAAGCACACGGCCCCCGCAGGGGCCACGCTCAAGGCGGTAAGCGCAAAGGGCGAGACGGCCAGCGACAAGAACGTGTTCTACGGCTACAACGTGTACCGTAACGGCGAACGCCTCAACGATGACCTCATGACGGACACCACCTACACCGACAACAAGAAGGCCGACGACAAGTACCTCTCCTATCAGGTGTCGGCCGTCTACGCCATCGCCGGCGAGAAGTTCTCCGACAAGGTGACCGTCGCGGCAACCGGCATCGACGGCATCAGCATCGACGCTGGCGTGAAGGTGATGGTTGAGGGCAACAACCTCGTCGTGCTCGGGGCCCATGCCGGCGACCGCATAGCACTCTACACTACCGAGGGCAAGCAGATGGCCAGTCTCACGGCCACCGACAGCTACCGCCACGACATCAGCCTCGCCACGGCGACCGCAGGTGTCTACGTGGTGAAGGTCGGACACAGCACCTTCAAGCTGAAGATATCGCGCAACTGACACGAAACGTCATCATAGAGAAAAAGGAGCCAACGTCATCAACCTGACTGTTGGCTCCTTTTTTTTGCCCCACCTGAATTTGGAGTGACGAAAACAAGGGGTAAAGATAAACCCAACGCAAAGGTCTCGTCACGCCAAATGCCGGAGAACTGTTCTTTACATGAAGTTTTTTTTCGAACACGAGATTTGGCTTTCCCTTCGGCCACCGATTTTCGATAGTCGAAAACCCACTGACCAAAGGGAAGCAATTGAACGAATGAAACGAATGTCGTCAACAAGATAACTCTTGGAGTCTTCAACGTTGTCGCTTGACGGGCTATGTACAACGTTGTCGTTTGAGGGCTGCGCTCGACGTTGTCGCTTAACGGGCTATGGACAACTTTGTCGCTTGACGGGCTGCGCTCGACGTTGTCGCTTGACGGGCTATGGACAACTTTGTCGCTTGACGGGCTGCGCTCGACGTTGTCGCTTAACGGGCTGAAAGCCCAGTGAGTAC
>DJOV01000075.1:0-37506 GCA_002437285.1 Prevotella sp. UBA6429
ACCCTTTATCGCAAAATTACCCCATGCAAATCTCTGCGCGACGGACAAAAAACGCGATTTTCGCATTCTATTTCATCTGTCATCCGTGACAAACTTTTGCACCAAAAATCATGACAATGCGTACTCATGCCATCTTTCGCGGAGAAAGTCATCATGCGCGCCCTATATATATTATAAGGTGTTACGAGCGGTGTTGCCAAGCGGTCTGGCCTGGTCAAGAGTGCCTTTTTGCACATGTGTGTGGTTGGGCGCCCGATGGCCGCAAAATCAGCAAACTTACCCTGTGGGTCCATGTTTTCCCACAAAAAACATAGGCTTTTCACATTAATTTATTACTTTTGCGTAGTCCTAACGACCTTTATGAAATGAATGTAAACAGACAAACAAACGAAACCGAGGCTCAGGCCCATGAAGCGGGCACCCGCCAGCCTGCCAGTTCACCTTCCCATCATGCCCCTCAAGGTGAAGTCTCGTCGGCTCGCAAGTCAACCTTCTGGGGTTCCCTCTCGAGCTATCTCATTCCCGTCGTGGCCCTCATTGCCATGGCGGTAGCCCTCCTGGCTTATGATTCCGACTTCCTCTATCGTGTGCAAGAACTCAACCTCTTCCTCTACACACCCTTGTTCTTCCAGCAGCAACTGGTTGTGTCGGGAGGTTTCCTCACATGGCTCGGAACCTACTTCACCCAGTATTTCTATTATCCCTGGATGGGCGTCGCGCTGCTCAGCCTGTGGTGGCTGTTGCTGATGTGGCTGGTCAAGCGCACCTTCCGCATCCCGGCCTACGCTTCCGTGGTCCTGTTGGTGCCCGTGGTGATGCTGCTCATCACTGACGTCGACTTGGGATATTGGATATTCTACCTCAAGCTGCGCGGACATTTCTTTGTGGCCACGATAGGCACCACGGCCGCAGTGGCCCTGGTGTGGCTCTATCGGCTCATCCCCGCGCGCTGGCAGTTGCGCAACCTCTATCTGCTTGTCGCCACGGCTGTGGCCTATCCCCTGCTGGGCTATTATGGTCTGATGGCCGCAGGCCTGATGGCCCTCATGGCTTGGCGACAGGGCCATGGGGTGCGCGACGGGCTGGCAGGCAAGGTTGTTGCCACTCTCGTGGCCCTCGTTGCCATCGTCTTCATACCCCTTATCTGCTACCGCTACGTCTATTGCCAGACCCCTGAGGCCGGCATCTATTCCACGGCGTTGCCCGTCTATTGCTTCTATGGCGAGTTTCCGGTCTATTATCTTCCCTTCGCATTGCTCACGGCTTCGCTTGCCCTCTTTGCCCTGGCTTATGGCGCCTGGCCTGCCACCCTCCGGCGGCGCTATGCCGTCATGGCCAGTGTGTTGGTCGTCATCGTACTCGTGGCGGGCGCATGGACAGGCTGGTACAAGGACAAGAACTTCCGCCGCGAGCTCATCATGACCCACGAGGTGGAGAACCTCAACTGGGACGGTGTGCTGCAGACCTACCAGACGCTCGACGAAGACGAGGAACCCACGCGCATGATGTGGATGCTGAAGAACCTGGCGCTTTTCCGCCTGGGCACGGCGGGCGACAACCTCTATCACTACAAGAATGGCGATGCCACTTGCAACGCACCCTTCATGGTCAGACTTACACAGACGGGCGGCAAGCTCATCTACTACCACTACGGCAAGCTCAACTTCTGCTACCGCTGGTGCCTGGAGGACGGCGTGGAGTTTGGCTGGCGCGTCGACTACCTGAAGTACATGCTCAAGTGCGCCATTCTCAATGGAGAGATGAAGGTGGCCAAGAAATATATCGATATCCTCAAGGACACCAAATACTACAAGGACTATGCGGAGCACTATGAGCCTTACCTCACCAACCGCGCCCTCATCAAGCGCGACCCGGAGATGAAGCCCATCCTTCACTTCCTGAACGGACGCGATGCGCTGACCTCCGACAACACGCTCGTGGAACTCTACCTGCTCAAGAGCTTTGCCAACGAGACCTCCAACGACCCCGTCTACCAGGAGGCTTGCCTGCAAGCCGCCCTGCAGTCGAAGCAGATCCCCGTCTTCTGGACCCAGTTTGCCCAGTATGCCCGGCTGCATCCCGGGAAGCGCATGCCCATCCACTATCAGGAGGCAGCCTACCTCTATGGCCACCTGGAGAGCAACGTGGACATCAGCCACATGCCATTCGATGAGGAGGTCAAGCAGAACTACAACGACTTCATGGCTGCCGCACAGCAGTTGCAGGGCATGACCGAGGAGCAGATGAAGCCCTTGCTCTATCCCCGCTTTGGCGGCACGTTCTACTATGAGTACTTCCTGATCCGGGGGCTCAAGAGCTATTGACGCCCGGCGAGACCCCAACCAACACTACATGATTCATGAACAACAACACTGAAGAAATGAAATCCAGAAAGACATCATACACCCAGCAAGCGGCCGCCAGCAAGCGGGCCGCCCTCGGACTGTTACTCCTTTTGTCGCTCTGCCTCGCGGGCTGCGGCCGCGTCGAGGTGCCCGCGCAGTATGGTGAGACACCCAAGCTGCCGGCTGTCTATCCTGACTACACCCATGTCACCGTACCGGTCAACATCGCTCCCCTGACGATGGAGCTCACCACACCGGCTGAGGATGTGGTGACGCGATACAGCTACGCTGGCCAGGAGATTGTGTGCGGAGGTGTCAAGGCACAGCCTGACATCGACGAGTGGAAGGCGCTGACGGCGGCCGCCAAGGGACACGACATCCGCGTGGACGTCTATGCCCGCCAGCAGGGACAGTGGACCCACTACAAGCCCTTCACCATCACGGTCAGCCCAGATAGCATCGACCCTTACATCTCTTACCGACTGATCGCACCCTCCTACGTCACCTACGAGGAGCTGACCATCAATCAGCGGTGCCTGGAAAACTATGACGAGACCGTCATCTACAACAACATGCTGGCGGCCAACGACAGCGACGGACAGTGCATCAACTGCCACAATGTGCAGAACTACAATCCCGACAGATACCAGTTTCACGCCCGCCAGCACCATGGCGGCACCGTCATCGAGTATGACGGCAAGATGCAGAAGGTCAACATGAAGAACGACAGCATCCTCTCGGCCGGTGTCTATCCCGCATGGCACCCCACGCTGAAGCTCCTGGCCTATTCGACCGACCAGACCATGCAGAGCTTCCACACGCGCGACATTGACAAGATAGAGGTGCTCGACTCCCAGAGTGACCTCATCCTCTTCGATCCCGACAAGAACGAGGTGCAGACCATTCTCAACGATTCCACCGAGTTTGAGGTGTTCCCCTGTTGGTCGCCCGACGGCAAGTATCTCTATTATGCCAGCGCACACTTCGAGTATCGCGACACCGTGGAGCATGGCATGGAGGCCATCTCCCGCGCCAAGGAGATCAAGTACAGCCTTTACCGTCTGCCGTTCGATGAGAAGACGCGCACGTTTGGCCCCCGCGAGATGGTCTTCGACGCCGCAGGCATGGGCAAGAGTGCCACTTTCCCCCGCGTGTCGCCCGACGGGCGCTTCCTGCTCTACAGCCTGGGTGGCTGGGGCTGCTTCCATGTGTGGCATCGCGATGCCGACCTCTGGATGACTGACCTCAAGACCCTGCGGAGCTATCCGCTCACGGCCGCCAACTCCAACAACTCGGAGAGCTATCACGAATGGTCGTCAAACGGGCGCTGGATCATCTTCTCCAGCCGCCGTGACGACGGTGTCTACACGCGCCCCTTCATCGCACACATCGACAAGAACGGGCAACCCTCGAAAGCTTTCGAACTGCCGCAGGAGGATCCCGACTTCCACCACCAGTTCATGAAGAGCTACAACGCCACTATCTTCATGCGCGGACCGGTGAAGACCACCCCGCAAGGCATCTATGACGTGTTGAAGAACGATGATGTCACTCCTGTGACTTACCGTTCCGCGTCATCCCATTAAGTTCACAATCGTGTCGTCGCCAAGCCCTTGGTGACAAGTCGTGCCCGCTGCGGAACAAGCCGCAGACACCTGTCGCAGACTTGTCCCCAAGGGCTTTTTGCATGGGTCAGCACGATGGATGGGTGCCTGTGATGCCGTGAACGGAACGGTGTGGAAGATGGCGATGGCAGCCTATGGCCAATGTCACAGGTAGAAGATGGCCTCGTTTCCCTCGTTGAACAACAGGTCAAGGATGGAAAGGTTGGGTTGGAAACCATGCTTCTGCTGATACACTTGATAATAGGGTGTGGGCTCAAAGCTCGGGTCGGGCAGCGGCTTCTTGGGGCGGATGGCATCACGGAAGTCATCTGCACCCAGCTCGCTGGCATCGGCATAGTGGTCGGTCAGCTGCAGGTTGGGGCGTATGTCAAGCAGTTCGCACAGTTTGTGTGTGATGGCCAGGTTGAAGTCAAACAGGCTTTCCCACCGCTGTTCGAAGAACGGGCGCAGGTCATCGGCATAGTATTCGAAAAAAGGACTCTCGCCGTAGGCCGAGAGCAAGGCGTTCCAGTGTAGGTGGCGCCAGTTGCCATGGTCGCTGACGCGCATGTCGGCCATGCTGCATTTGGTGCTCTCGCCGTGCTCGGTGGGCACCGTGAGCGCCTGGGTGCCAGCCGTCGTGGCGATGAGGCAACGGTTGCGGTAGGTCTGTTTCACGAAGTGGTCGTGGCGTTCCAGCAGGCAGAGGCCATAGCGGTTGAGCTTCTGGTACCACTGCACCGGACCGAAATAAGTGGATGACAGGATCGCTACAGAGGTGCCTGTAGTCATGTGTGCGGATGGGTTTACCATGGCAGGTGATAGAGTCTTGTGGCTTTTCCCTCCACCTGGTGCAAGTGGACCAGCGTGCGGGAACGCCCCGTGTCGACGAGATAGAGCTTGCAGTCGGCGCAGGCACACCGTCGGCAACAGTGGTAGGGTATGCGGTAGTTGGTGCGCCCCACGTGGATCGTGTCGCCCGGGACGGCCAGCACGGCGCCCACCAGCCGCTCGGGCTGGCGGAAGACCATGAGGTCGCCCCGGCGAAACGTGGCATGGGTCACCTTGTTCACCACCACGCGGTCGCCCTTGACGAGAGTCGGTGTGACATCCGTGGGCACGGTGTAGATGGCGAATGCGAAGGCGCGCACGGCCAGGAAGATGGCCACAAACACGCCCAGGGCTAAGAGAAACTTGGCTGTCTGCCTCATTTGATGTTGTCAACCCATCGGAAGAGCCTGTTCCAGCGTATGCCGGCCAAGCCCTTGCGGTCGGGGTCGGAGCTCCACCAGATGAAGATGGGCTTACCCACGATGCAACTCTCGGGCACGAAGCCCCAGTAGCGTGAGTCGGCCGAGTTGTGTCGGTTGTCACCCATCATCCAGTAGTAGCCCATCTTGAATGTGTAGCTATTGGCTTGTTTGCCGTTGATGTAGATGCGCCCGTTCTTCACCTGGAGGTCGTTGCCCTCGTAGATGCGGATGGGACGCTCGTAGATGGCGATGTTGTCCATCGTCAGGCGTATCGACTTTCCTTTCTCCGGTATCCAGATGGGACCGTAGTTGTCGCGTGTCCAGCCCGTCACGGCATTGAGCGGATACAGGTCGCCCACATACTGGTCGGTGTTCAGGCGGATGCTGGCCACGAGATCCTTGCGGGCTTTCAGCGCTTTCATGGCGCGCTTGGTGAGCGGCATGTAGCCATTCTGGTTGAGGCTCGTCAGGTCTTCCATGCTGATGCCCAGGTCGTGCATGAGGTCTTCGGGCAGGTCGGCCTTGAGCTTCACGTAGTAGGTGTACTGCACGTTGTCGGGCTCCTTGTTGGGCTTGCCGTCGAGATAGACGATGCGGTTCTTGATCTGCAGCGTCTGTCCAGGCAGGCCCACGCAGCGCTTCACGTAGTTCTCTGTGCGGTCGGTGGGCCTGGAGGCTATCGAGCCATAGGTGTTGGGATTGTTGGCGATGTAGTTGCGGCCCAAGGCGTAGAGCAGCTTGAAGTAGTCGGCTTGCTGCTGGCGGTTGAGTGTGGCGGGGTCCACGGGGTTGGGGAAGTTCTCCTGGTAGATCTGCTGCCCGATGCTGTAGACCATGCCGTAGTAGTCGTACGACTGGTAGGCCGGAGCGGTGACGATGGTGTCGCCGGCCGGATAGTTGAACACCACGATGTCGTTGAGCTGCACCTTGCCCAATCCCTTCATGCGACGGTAGTCCCAGTGGGGCCATTCCAGGTAGCTCTTGGCCTGGATGAGCGGCAGGGTGTGCTGTGTGAGCGGCATGGTGAGTGGCGTCTCGGGGATGCGGGGCCCGTAGCTTGCCTTCGACACGAAGAGGTAGTCGCCCGTGAGCAGCGACTTCTCAAGCGAGCTGGAGGGAATGACGTAGTTTTGGAAGAGGAAGAGGTTGACGAAGTAGACGGCCACCAGCGAGAACACCAGGGCGTCCACCCAACTCATGATAAAGCGCACAGGCCCCTCCGAGTCTTTCCACCACTGCCAGCGTATGCGCTTCGTGATGTAGACATCGAAGAGCAGCCCGGCGCCGATGAGCGTCAGCAGCCAGCCCACGATGGAGCGAGGCTGTATCCACGCGATGCACAGGGCATAGAGGATGATCACAATGGCAAACTTCGCCCATTGCTTCTTCATGTTCAAATTGGCTTTTTCCTTGTCTATCATGGCAGTCGGGGGGTCAAGGGATGAGCGTGCTGAAGAGGTCGCTGGTGGTCAGCAGGCCCGTGTGGTTGGCGGTGTATTCGGCGGCGAGCACGGCACCTAAGGCGAATCCCTGGCGCGAGTGGGCGCTGTGGGTGATGCTGATCTGGTCGGCCTCGCTGTTGTAGGTGATGGTGTGTATGCCCGGCACCTCGTCGTGGCGCACGCTGTTCACCAGCAGTTCGTCGGCCTTGTGGTCGGCCGAGCCGTCCACGTGCCCGTCGTCCCAGGTGGTGGTGCCCTTCCTCCACGAGGTCTTGCGGTCGAGCTGTCCGAGGATGTCCTCGGCCAGGGTGATGGCCGTTCCTGACGGTGCGTCGAGCTTGTGGATATGGTGGGTCTCCTCCATCTCCACGTCATACTGCGTGAACTGGTTCATGATCTTGGCCAGGTACTTGTTGACGGCGGCGAAGATGGCCACGCCAATCGAGAAGTTGGAAGCCCAGAAGAGCGTCTGCTTGCCATCCTTGGTGAGCGCTTCCACATCGGCCTTGTGGTCGGTCATCCAGCCGGTGGAGCCGCTCACCACCTTCACGTTGTGCTTGAAGGCGCGCAGATAGTTGCCGTAGGCCGCTGTGGGGTTGGTGAACTCTATGGCCACGTCGGCTGAGGCGAAGGCCGGGCTATCAAAGTCGTCTTGGTTGTCCACGTCAATCTTGCAGACAATCTCATGGCCGCGGGCGATGGCGATTTGCTCTATCATGTGCCCCATCTTTCCGTAGCCGATCAATGCAATCTTCATGTTTGTTTGTGCTTCGAATGGTTTGTTAGTTGCAAAAGTACGTATTTTAGGTGAAAGTAGTTGATTTACAACCTTAAATATTTGAAAATTCCATCATTTTAGTGCTATGAAAACACTTTTTGCCCCATTCTTTCTTTGTGGGTAATTTGAAATGATGTAACTTTGCACTTTGTTAGTGTCTGACCTTTTGGTCAGGCCGGGTAAGAAAAGATTGTTTATGAAGATTCGACCATTGCTGCCTTGCATGGCAGCTTGTGCCATGTTCACCTCCTGTTTCAAGGACGAGCCGCTGAACGCAGAATGTGACATAGAGGCTGTGTATTTCCATCTTGATGAGCCGTTGGGCACGTTCTACCAGTTGGGAGACACGCTGCAGACGGTGATGTCTGACGACAACGACATCGTCTTCAACGTCAGGCGCGAACCTGCCGTTGACCTGTCAAGTCTGGAACCGCAACTGGTGCTCACCGAGGGTGCCAGCGTCAAGAGTGCGGCCAAGGTCGGTGACGAGGCCACGGGTGCGGTCCGCTGGCGCTATGTCATCGGTTCGCAGGACGGCCAATGGTCGAGAACCTATAACGTCAGTTTGGTGCCCACGGCACGCACCGTGCAAGACACCGTGCACTATGATTTCGAGAATTTCGAGTTGGAAGCGCGTGAGCACAAGTACTATATCTGGCACGACGAGTTGGCCGATGGCACCTTTGGCAACAACTGGGCCACAGGCAATGCCGGCTACCGCATGAGCATGGGCAACTCGCCCGCCGACCAGTATCCGTCCGTACCTTTGGCCGACGGCTATGACGGCTATGGCGTGAGGCTCACCACACTGAGCACGGGACCCTTTGGCGTGATGGCCAACATGCGCCTTGCGGCCGGCAACTTCTTCCTCGGAAGGTTTGATGTCGGCAGCGCGTTGACCGATGCCATGAAGGCCACCTGCATGGGCATACCCTTCGACCGTAAGCCCTTGAAGCTGCAGGGCTATTACAAATATACGCCGGGCAAGGTCTACCAGGACAAGGACGCCAAGCCGGTGGAAGGCAAGACGGACGCCGCCGACATCTATGCCGTGTTCTACCGTAACGCAGAGACAGTGACCACCGCCGACGGAAAGACCGAGACGCGCCAGGTGATGCTGCATGGCGAAGACACGAAAACCAATCCCAACATCGTGGCCATCGCGCAGGTGGCTTATGTGAAGCCCACCACAGAGTGGACACTCTTCGACGTGACGTTCGACTACACGGGTGACGTCGACCCGGATGTTCTCCTCAGCCGAGGGTACAACCTCGCCATCGTCTTCTCCTCATCGGTAGACGGCAACCATTTCCAAGGAGCCATCGGCAGTCAGCTTTGCATCGACAAGGTGAGCGTCGTCTGCGAGAAGGAAGAGTAGGGTGAGGCGCTCCTTCACGATTCTCCCCAGCCACACATCACCATCATCACCACACATTATCACCCATGATCAAAAAGACATTCTTCCTCATAGCCCTTGCGGCGACAACCCTCCAGGCTTCCGCCGACAACTTCATGAAAGGCGTGGTCATCAAGACCCGGCGAGGCTACAACATTGGCGGAACGGCACCCCTGCCCATGCCCGCCAGCATACGTAAGCTCAACAGTTACTCGCTGAAGGCCAACTGGAGCTTGGGCATCGATGCCACGAGACCGATCGATGACCATTGGGGTGTGTTTGTCGGCTTGCGCTTTGAGGCCAAGGGCATGAAGGAAGACGCTGAGGTGAAAAACTATCACGAGGTGATGGTGCAGGGAGACCAGACGCTCGACGGCATGTTCACGGGGTCTGTGACAACCAATGTGCGCCAGTGGATGTTCACCCTGCCTGTTCAGGCATCGCTGAAGCTGGCACACAACGTAGACCTTCGCTTCGGCCCTTACGTCTCGGTGCTCACCTCCAAGGGCTTCTCCGGTTACGCCCATGATGGCTATCTCAGACAGGGAGATCCCACGGGAGCCAAGGTGATCATCGGCGACAAGCCCGGCACTATGGGCTATTACAACTTCTCTGACGACATGCGCCGCTTCCAGTGGGGCGTGGGCGTGGGAGCCGACTGGATCTTCTGGCGCAACTGGGGTGTCTATGGTGAAATCAACTGGGGCTTGAGTGGCATACACAAGAGTTCCTTCCATGTGCTCGACCAGACGCTCTATCCCATCTACGGACAGGTGGGCTTGGTGTGGAAAGCTTCCAAGAAGGCCAAAAAAGCCAAGAAAGAGAAGCAGGCCAAGTGAGGGGATATGCCTGAAAAGTTGCTTGAAGATAGCTACAAGGATCTGACGGGAACGCACGGCGGCTGAACGATGTTGGCCAGGAAGGCAGGAAGATAGGCATAGGAAAAGAATATTGAGGATAAAGAAACAGATAACAAACATTTATGAAGAAAATTTTTACTTTCGTAGTGATGGCCATGGCAGCTGTTGCCAGCATGGCCGCCGACTATACTGACAGCCTCACGGTTTCGGTGAACGGCTCAGTCAGTGAACAGCACGCCACCGTGCAAGTGTCAAAGGGCGACGACGGCCTTTTGACGTTTTCGTTGAACAACTTCATCTTGCAGACGGCCCAGACGACTATGCCTATCGGCAACATCGTCATCGATGGTCTTCAGCCCATGGTCGTGGGTAACGACACGCTGCTGGAGTGCTCTCGCGATATCCTGATTTCAGCAGGTAATGTTCCTGGTGTGGAGATGTGGTATGGTCCCATGTTGCAGAATGTGCCCATCAACTTTGTGGCCAAGTTGGCCGGTGGCCACGCTTATGCCAGCATCAAGATTTTCATGGCTGCGCTCAATCAGAACATCGACGTGACGTTTGGCTCGGGCTATCAGATACCCAACAGCGGCTTCGAAGACTTCCGCAAGTACAGCGGTGACATCTACGAGCCCTTGCGCTGGCACTCTTTCGCCAACGCAGGCGGCGCTTGGGCAAGCATGGTCTCTGGCATGGCGCACACGTTTGTCTCTGACGACGTGCGTCCCGGGTCAGCCGGCAGCAAGAGCCTTAGCCTGAAGGCCACCAGCATCATCGGCATCATCGCCAACGGAACGGTCACGACAGGCCGCATGAACGCTGGCTCCTACAAGGCCAAGGACCCCTCTAACCACGCGGAGCTCGACGCCAGCAAGACAGAGCTCGACGGCAATGGCAACCCATTCTACATCAACATGGAGGGTCGTCCCGACTCACTCGCCGTGTGGGTGAAGTTCTCGCAGGGTAAGGCCAACGCTGCTCACCCCTATGCCACGGTGAGCGCTTACATCACCGACGGCACCTACTTCCAGGATCCGCAGGACAAGACTTACACCAATGTCATGGCCAAGGCGCAGGATAACACCATCGCAACGACGAACGGCGAGTGGAAGCGCATCGTCATCCCCTTCACCTATGTGGATGACAATGTGAACGGCAAGTACATCCTCGTGACCATCTCCACCAATGCCGATCCGGGTGAGGGCAGTGACGGTGACGAGATCCTGATTGACGACTTCGAGCTCATCTACGATGCTGAACTCACCAATGTCACTTTGGAGGACGGCCAGGTGAAGCCCGAGGTCAAGGGCAAGGGCGCCTTCAGTGTCGTGTCTTATGACAAGAACGACAAGGATGAGACCATTGCCACCATCAAGGTCTTCTCTGATGACCTGAAGAAGCAGATCACCAGCACGTTCAACGTGACAGCCGCAGGCATCTCCTCGGTGGAGGCCAGCAACGGTGGCCGTCAGGTGTACAACCTCGGCGGGCAGCGTGTCAACGACATGAAGGCCGGACAGGTCTACATCGTCAAGGAAGGTGGCAAGACCTATAAGGTGCTGAAGTAATCATCTTCGCGACACGGATGGCATCATCCACACGGCACTGCCGTGGCCGTGTCAACCATAGGGTAGGCCGAGGCTTGCCCACAGGCGAAAGCCCCGAACGTCACAAGCGGACGCTCGGGGCTTTCTGTGTTTTGGGAGGTCCCGTCGCAGTGGGGAGACTTGCACGTTTGTGCAACCCGGTTGCAAAGTTTGCCATGAGGCAAGCTTGCAACCGGGTTGCATTTGCTTATTCCTATCTTTGCCGCAGAACAGCAAATTGGAACCATGACGAAACGTTTATTGATCATTGTGGTCATTACGGCCATAGCCATCCTGGGTTTTTCGATGTTTTCCCACACACCTGCTGAGGCTCATTCTCACGAGGAGGAAGAGCACGTCGATGTGGACAATATCGGTGTCACCTTACAACAGATGAAGGTGGCCGACATCCGCCTGGGACGGGTGTCGCGCCAGCCCATGGATACCTCCATACCTGTCAACGGGCAGTTGACGCTCCGTCCACAGGCCATGGGTGATGTCACGTCGCTCATGGGCGGTGTGGTCAAGCGCATCCTTGTGGCCGACGGACAGGCCGTGCGCAGGGGACAGGTGGTGGCCCTGGTGGAGAACACCGACATCGTGGCCATGCAGCGTGAGTACTACTCTGCCTCGCGCCAGGCGCAGTTTGCCCGGCTCGACATGGAGCGCCAGCGGAAGCTGCGCAAGACGGGGGCAGGCGTGGAGCGCAACTTGCAGCAGGCGGAGAAGGAGTGCCGTGTCGCGCAGGCCAATCTGGCGGGCTTGGCCCGTCAGTTGCAGCAAGTGGGTGTCTCACCGGCACGTGTGGCCCAAGGCCGTTTCGTCACCACGTTTCCCGTCCATGCGCCCATCAGCGGCACGGTGAGTGGCATCAGCGCCTCGCTGGGGAGTTATGTCGACATGCAGGCTCCCTTGATGCGAGTGCGCAACAATGACGCCTTGGAGTGCGACGTCAATGTCTTCGAGAAAGATCTCGACAAGGTGAAAGTGGGACAGTCGGTCCGGCTCTCTGTCACCAACCAGCCGGGCAAGCGCGTCATCGGCACCGTCTATGGCATCAACCGCTACTTCAGCACGGGTGCCAAGACGGTGGCTGTGCATGTCCGTCTCCATGACACCGCCCGCCTCTCGCTGGTCGATGGCATGTATGTCAACGGGGTGATTGTCGTCGGATGCCGTGAGGCAGAGACGTTGCCAAGCACGGCCATTGTCAGGGCCGACGGCAAGAGTTACATCTTTGCCCTCAATGGCAAGCGCTCGGGTGGCTACAGCTTCTCGCGCCATGAGGTGACCACGGGCTCCTCGATGAACGGTAACACGCAGGTGGAGCTGTGTGAGCACATTCGCAAGGGACAAGAGATTGTCACTGACAATGCTTATTACCTCGCCTCCATGACAGGCGAGCATGGCGAACATTAATGCCCCATAAAGAGTTACACAATCAAAAAGCTAATTGACAGAACCCATCCATAGCAACGACAGGTTATGTTTCAGAAACTCATAGAATATTCGATTAGGCACAAGCTGGTGGTGGGCGTGCTCACCGTGATGCTTGTGGCATGGGGCGCATGGTCGCTCGTGCATCTCCCTTTTGATGCCACACCCGACATCACCGACAATCAGGTGCAGGTCATCACCCAGGCTCCTTCGTTGGGGGCTCAGGAGGTGGAGCAATACATCACCACCCCCATAGAGATGTCGCTGGCCAACGTGCCGAAGCTGAAGGAGCGCCGCAGCATCTCGCGTAGCGGGCTGAGTGTCATCACACTGGTGTTTGACGACGACGCTGACATCTATTGGGCGCGCTCGCAGGTCAGCGAGGTGCTGGCCGACGTGACCAAGGACCTGCCGCAAAACACGTCCACGGAGATGGGACCCATCGCCACCGCCCTCGGTGAGATCTACCACTACACGGTACGCGCCAAGAAAGGATATGAGAAGAAGTATGACCTCACCCAGCTGCGTACCTACCAAGACTGGATCATCCGCAAACAACTGGCCGGGACGCCCGGCGTGGCCGAGGTGAGCGGTTGGGGCGGCTATGTGAAGCAATACGAGGTGGCCATCGATGCCGAGCGCCTCAACGCCACCGGTGTCACCTTGGCCGACATCTACCAGGCCTTGCAAGACAACAACGCCAACACGGGCGGCAGTTACATCGAGCAAGATGCCAACCAATATTACATCCGTGGTATCGGCGTTGTCAAGACCATGGCAGACATTGCCGCCATCGCCATCAAGACGACAGACGGCCATCCCGTGCGCATCGGCGATGTGGCCACGGTGCAACGGGGGCATGCCACGCGTTTCGGGGCCGTCACGCGCAATGGCGAGGGCGAGGTGGTGTGTGGTATCGCCATCATGCTCAAGGGCGAGAACTTCCAGGAGGTGAGCCGGCGCGTCAAGCAGCGCATGGCCGACATACAGAAGTCGCTGCCCGAAGGGGTGGTGGTGGAACCCTTCATCGACCGCACCAACCTGGTCGACCGTGTGGAAGGCACCATCGCCCGCAACCTTGTCGAGGGCGGCGTCATCGTCATCTTCGTGTTGCTCCTCTTCTTGGGCTCCTGGCGGTCGGGCCTTGTGGTGGCCAGCGTCATCCCGCTGAGCATGCTCTTTGCCTTCGGCATGATGAAGACCTTCGGCGTCGACGGCAACCTGATGAGCCTCGGTGCCATCGACTTTGGCATGATTGTCGATGGTGCAGTGATTATCGTCGAGGCCGTGGTGACCCACATCCACGGCACTTCGCTGTTGTCTGACAAGTATGCCGGGCAGAAGGTCTTGACCCGACAGCAGATGGACGATGAGGTCTTTGCCTCCGCCTCCATGATTCGGCGAAGCGCCTCCTATGGCGAGATCATGATCATGATCGTCTACATTCCCCTGCTGACCCTTACAGGCATTGAGGGCAAGATGTTCCGTCCCATGGCGCTCACGGTGTTCTTTGCCATCCTGGGCGCGTTCCTGTTGTCGCTCACCTATGTGCCGATGGTCAGCAGCTTGGTGCTCGACCGCAGGCTGAAGACCCGCGAGAACATAGCCGACCGTATCATGCGCAAGTTGCAACAGTGGTATGCGCCCTTGCTCCGCCGCGCCTTGCGACAAAACAAGGACATCATCACCGCCACCGTGGCCCTGTTCTGCGTCAGCGTGGTCGGGTTCAAGTATCTGGGAGGCGAGTTCATCCCCAACCTGGAGGAGGGTGACTTCGCCGTGGAGATGAGCATGGCGCAGGGCACCTCCCTCTCACAGATGGTGGCCACCACGACGCAGGCCGAGAAGTTGCTTCGTGCCCGCTTCCCCGAGGTGAAGCAAGTGGTGAGCCGCATCGGCAGTGCGGAGATCCCGACAGACCCCATGCCCGTGGAACGGGCCGACATCATGGTGGCGCTGAAGCCGAAGGCCGAGTGGACCTCGGCGCGCACCGCTCCTGAGCTCATGGAGCGGATGGAGGAGGTGCTGCGCACCATCCCCGGCATCGACGCAGAGATCTCGCAACCCATCCAGATGCGCAACAACGAGCTGATGACCGGTGTCAAGCAGGATGTGGCCATCAAGGTCTTTGGCGACGACATGACGACACTCACACAGCAGGCTGCCAAGATTCGCAAGCTCATCGAGCATGTCCCGGGCGTTGCCGATGTCTTCACGGAGCACATCTCGGGACTGCCCCAGATACAGGTGGTCTACAATCATGAGCGCATGGCGCGCTATGGCCTCTCCGTCAAGGATGTCAACCAAGTGCTCGAGACGGCCTTCGCCGGTGGCGTGGCGGGCTGCGTGTTTGAGGGCGAGCGCAAGTTTGACTTGGTGCTTCGCCTCGATGAGCACCTGCGCAACGACGAACAGTCCATCGAGAACCTCTACATCCCGCTGCCCGGCCAGGCAAGCGCTTCCGTTCCCCTGCGTGAGGTGGCCGATGTGCGGTATGTGTCGGCACCGGCCCAGGTGAGCCACGAGAATGGTGCAAGGCGCATCTACGTAGGGTTTAACGTCAAGGGGCGCGACGTGCAAACCACGGTGGCCGACATACAGAAGGTGCTCGGCGATAAGTTGCAGTTGCCCGAAGGCTATTATTACACCTATGGCGGCGAGTTCCAGAATCTCCAGAGTGCCACCCGGCGCCTGACGGTAGTCATTCCCGTGGCCCTGCTGATGATTTTCCTCTTGCTCTACGCCACGCTGAAAAGCCTGCGCGAGTCACTCTTTGTCTTCTCCGCCATACCCTTTGCGGCCATCGGTGGCGTGTGGGCTCTGTGGGCGCGCGGCATGAACTTCAGCATCTCGGCGGGCGTGGGCTTCATCGCCCTCTTCGGCGTGGCGGTGCTCAACGGCATCGTGCTCATCGGGCAGATGAACCAGATGCAACGTGACGGCGTGACCGACATCACGCACCGCATCACCGACAGTTGCATGATACGCTTGCGCCCTGTGCTCATCACGGCCCTCGTGGCCTCCATGGGCTTCCTGCCGATGGCCCTGAGCCATGGTGACGGCGCCGAGGTGCAAAGGCCGTTGGCCACCGTGGTCATCGGCGGACTCATCACCTCCACGTTGCTCACCCTGTTTGTCTTGCCGGCCATCTACAAGACCTTCACGAAGCGGTAGGTGCCAAAAACAAAAACCAAGGGTGAATGACGAATTCTTCATAGCGGAATGATGCGTGTTTTTACGGATTATTGCTACTTTTGCAGCCGTTGGATAACGCTATAATAATCATCAGATACCATGAAAATGAAATTGTTTCCTCTGATTGTTTTTTCCATGATTGCGCTCCCCTCGGCGGCCCAGCAACCTGCGGCCACCCATCCCCCTGCGAGGGATAAGATTGTGGAGCGGCTCACCCTGCAACAGTGCATGGGCCGCGCCGGCCAAGGCAACCTGTCGCTGCAAGCCGCACAAAAAGGCATAGAGCGTGCGCAGGCCCTGCAGGGCACGGCGTGGGACCTCGGCAAGACCGACCTCACCTTCGGGCAGGATCCCACCTCGGGGGCCACGCCCGACAATGCGCTGACCCTTTCGCAGTCGATGGAGTTTCCCACGGTCTACGTGGCGCGCCGCCATCAGTTGAAGGCGGAAACCCGTGTGGCTGAGGGCGAAGCCGATGTGTTGCGCAGCGATGTGCGCAGCCAGGTGGCCTCGCTCTACTGCCAGTTGCTCTACCATGATGAGCGCATCCGCATCTTGCAGCGCCAAGACTCACTCTTGCAAGACTATGCCGACATGGCCGCCAAGCGCTATGAGGCGGGCGACGTGCGCCAGTCGGAATGCCTGTCGGCTCGCCGCATGCTGCAGGACAACCTGCTCGAGACCGACATGGCGAAGGCTGACCGCGCCAATGTGCAGGCCACGTTGGCCCGTCTGATAGGCGCCACCGGCACCATCCTGCCCGCCGACACGACGCTGGCACCCATTGCCGTGGGCGCTGACGCGGGGTTCTGCTACGCCCAGACACCCGGCGGACAACTGGCCAGCGCCCGCATGGCTGTGGCCGACCAGGCCGTGAAGGTTGCCCGGAGTGACTATGCCCCATCGCTCAGTCTGGCCCTCCGCACGCAGATGGTTATCAAGGGCTGGAACCCTTACCATGTGGACCGCAGCTGGAACAACGGCAACTTCATGGGCTTTGAGGTGGGCGTGGGCTTGCCACTCTTCAACGGCAGCACGCGGGCGAAGGTCAAGGCGGCCAAGAAGGAACGCGAGATGACACAGCTCCAGCTCGACAGCCAGGCCCAAGAACAGCAGGAGGCCTATACGGCGGCTGTCAACAGCATGCTCGTGGCGAGGAAACGCATGGAGTATTACACCAAGTCGGGCAATGCCGACGCTGCGGAGATAAGCCGCTTGAGCGCTCACGATTACGCCGCTGGCGAAATCAGTTACGTGGAGTATGTCGATGCGCTGGAGAAAGACATCGACGCGCAACTCAAGCGCGCAGCAGCCATCAACGACTACAACCAAGCTGTCGTGGCACTGAAAAAACTGCAGGGAATGTAAGTCGTAGCCGAGAAAAACGGCTTTCCTGATGGTCGCTATTGATTTTGTTTGTATCTTTGCAACGTAAATATTATACATCGTTAGCAACATGAGAAGAATGATTTTGGCCGTGGGCCTCTGGCTGTGTGCCATGGGAACCATGGCGCAAAACAGTGACCACAACTTTGACGTGGCAAAGAACCTCGGCATACTGAATGCCATATACAAGAACCTTGACTTGATGTACGTTGACACCCTCGACCCCAATGAGGTGGTGGGCAACGGCATCAACTCGATGCTCCGAAGCCTTGACCCCTACACCGTCTATTATCCTGAGGACAAGCAGAAGGACCTGAAGATGATGCTCACGGGCAAGTATGCGGGCATCGGCGCACTCATACGCTACAATTACCAGTTGGGACGCGTCTGCATCGACGAGCCTTACGAGAACATGCCTGCCGCTGAGGTGGGGCTGCGCAAGGGCGACGTCATCCTCAGCATCGATGGCGAGGACATGACGAAGAAGAACAACGACTATGTGTCGGAGCATCTCAGAGGACAGAGCGGCACGACCTTCGAACTCAAGATTCATCGTCCGGCGACCGGCAAGGACATGAAGTTCAAGGTGACGCGCCGTCTCATCCAGATGCCCGCTATACCCTATTATGGCGTACAACCCAATGGCTTCGGCTACCTGAACCTCTACTCCTACACCGAGGGCTGTGGCAAGGAGGTGCGCAATGCCATCATCGAGATGAAAAAGAACGGCATGAAAGGCTTGGTCTTCGACCTCAGGGGCAATGGCGGCGGATCGGAGATGGAGGCCGTGGACATCGTCAACTGCTTTGTGCCCAAGGGTAAGCTTGTGGTGAGCAACCGCGGCAAGGTGAAGCGCATGAACCACGACTACCTGACCACCGTGGAACCTGTAGACACGGTGATGCCTGTCGTGGTGCTCGTCAACGGGCAGTCGGCATCGGCCTCTGAGATCACCAGCGGCGCGCTGCAAGACCTCGACCGCGCCGTCATCATGGGCACGAAGACCTATGGCAAGGGACTGGTGCAGACGATGATCGACCTGCCCTACAACGCGCAGATGAAGCTTACGACCAACAAGTACTACATCCCCAGCGGACGATGCATACAGAAGGTCACCTACCGTCATGCCAACGGCGGTAGCGCCGAGGCCGTGTCCGACTCGCTCTCGGGAACCTACCGCACCGCCGCCGGACGCCTCGTGAAGGGTGGCGGAGGCATAGAGCCCGAAGTGGAGGTGAAACCCGACTCGTTGCCCAACATCACTTACTACCTGGCGGCCATGCGCGACAGCGACGAGCTGGTTCACAACTTCGAGGTGGACTATATCGCCAAGCATCCCACCATCGCGCCGGCCAGTGAGTTTGCGCTGACTGATGCCGACTATGAGGAGTTCAAGCAGCGGGTGCTCAAGAGCCACTTCAAGTATGACGCCATGAGCGCCAAGACACTCGACGACCTGGAGAAACTGGCCAAGTTTGAGGGTTACTATGACGATGCCAAGGCGGAGTTTGAGGCCTTGCGCAGCAAGCTGAAGCCCAACCTGTCGAAGGACCTCGATTATAATAAGGAGAGCATCTGTGAGATTCTCAACAATGACATTGTGGCGGCCTACTACTATCAGCGTGGAGCAGTGCAGAACACGCTCCGCACCGACAAGCAGGTGAAGGCGGCATTCGACCTCCTGGCCGACACGGAGCGCTATCAGCGATTGCTCAAGCCTTCGGCCAAGGACAAGGCCAAGAACTGATCTCGTGGGCCGGCAGACCCTCGTCGGGCCCACGACAGATGACTACCCACACAACAGCAAAGCCCCGGAGACACACTGCAAGTGTCTCGGGGCTTTGTCGTTTGAGACCCGTATGGAAAATAAACAGTTCGCTAAATTTGAATACTTTCTGAATGCGATACATTATTGCATATATCTCGAGCAGGTTTGGCCAAGCAAGAAGTTTGAAGTAATCGTTAGATTTCTCTATAAACAAATGCTTATTCCGCTAAAGCGTGAATTTGGTTAAATAAATGTTAAAAGCAAAGAGGCTTGTAACTTTCTTGCTGGAGACTCGTCGTACTCATGAAAACGGTAATTAACGAACATGGATTACAAGTACATCAATCAGTTGTTGGATCGCTATTGGAAGTGCGAGACGTCCCTCGAGGAGGAAGACATCTTGCGCGCATTCTTTAGCCAAGACAACGTGCCCGCCGATCTGAAGCGCTATCAGTCGCTCTTCGCCTATGAGGCCAAGGAGCCTGTGAGCGATGTGCTGGGCAAAGAATTCGATGAGAAGATGCTGTCCATGGTCGAGGAGGCTGAGCCCGTCAAGGCCAAGGTCATCACGATGACGCAGCGCCTCAAACCCCTGTTCAAGGCCGCTGCCGTGGTGACCATCGTGCTCACCTTGGGCAACGCCATGCAAGTGCCGTTTGAGCGCCGGGACAGCGATCCCATCAGTAACTATGATGGTTACAGCAAGCCTGAGCTCAACCATGGCACATCGGTGGCCATGAGCGACAGCGCGGTGATTGACACCATGAAGCGTAGCTTGGCCGAACCGACCGCTACGGTGGAAAACACCGTGATCAAGTGAAGATAATTTCTATGCTTTCTCTATAAAATCATGTTTAGTAAAACAAAACGAAACTGTGAAGTTTCAATTCTCTCAAATTTTTCATAACATACTAACGTTGAAAGGGACCGCAGCTCGATGAAGAGACATGCGGTCCCTTGTTTTTTTGCCCACTGCCATGATTTTTGGTGCAATGGTTTGTCACGGATGACCGATGAAATAGAATGCGAAAATCGTGTTTTTCGTCGGTCGCGCCGTGATTTGCATGGAGTAATTTTGCGCTAAAGGGCGTTTTGTGTTGCGCTAAAGGGTGATTGAGGTGACCCATTTGGAAAAAACGGTGACTTGGCAAGAACCGTAGAAACCCCGTCCAGCTTCCTTGTCACGGGCAGGTGGGACGACAGGCTTGAGGTCATTCCCTGGTTTTGGTCAGTCCGTAGTTGTCAAGTTTCAGAAATTGGATCTTGATGGCTTGGCGACCTCTGAAGATGTTCACCTTAACCTGCTCCTCGGTCATGCCGATGATGGCCGCAATCTCCTTGTAGGTCTTTCCCTCAAAGTCGCGCAGCTGGATGCAGGAGCGTTGCTTTACAGGCAGGCTGTCCACGATGCGCTTGACGATGTTCAGCCTGTCGCTGTTGGCCGCATGGTCGAGAGGCGAGTCGTGTGTGTCGGCAGCGTCAGTGTGTGCGTTGTCGAGCGTCTCGTTGCGGTTGTCGTGCCGTTTGATGCTGTCGAGTGCGAGGTTGCGGCAGATGGTGAAGCAGAACGCCTCGATGTTGTCGATCGTGTCCCACTTGTCGCGCATGTTCCAAGCCTTGATGAGCGTTTCCTGCACGATATCCTCAGCCTCGGCATTGCGCAGGGTGATGCGCAGCGCCAGGCGGTAGAGCGGATTCTTGAGCGGTAGGATATCGTTTTGGAAACTGATCTTTGGCATGGTGTTACAGGATGATGGTTCCTCCCTCTTGGCCGATGGCAGAGGCTTGCGTGATGATGACTCGGCCGACGCCTGCGCTGACGGCTGCCAGTGCGTTTTCCACCTTGGGCTTCATGCCCCCAGAGATGGTTCCGTCGGCCGTGAGGCGGTCGAAGTCGGCATGCGTGATGACCGGTATGACGCTGTTGTCGTCGTCGGGGTCGCTGAGCACGCCCGGCTTCTCAAAGCAGTAGACCAGTGTCACGTCGGCCAAGGGAGCCAGCGCCTTGGCTGTCTCCGAGGCCATGGTGTCGGCATTGGTGTTGAGCATGTGGCCCATGCCGTCGTGCGTGAGGGGGGCGATGACGGGCACGATGCCCTTCTGCATGAGCGACAGCAACAGTTCGCCCCGTACGTGGTCCACGTCGCCCACATAGCCGTAGTCGATGCCGTTTCGCAGTGGGCGCCGGTGACTGCGTATCACATCGGCGTCCGCCCCCGTGAGGCCCAGCGCGTTGACCCCGCGAGCCTGGAGACGGGCCACGAGGCCCTTGTTGACCAGGCCACCGTAGACCATGGTCACCACCTCGAGCGTGTCGGCGTCGGTGATGCGCCGGCCGTCGACCATGCGGCTCTCGATGCCGAGAGCCGCCGCCACCTTGGTGGCGCGGCGTCCGCCGCCGTGCACCAGTATCTTAGGGCCATCGACCGCTGCGAAGCGGTCGAGCAAATCGTTGAGGCGTGCCTCGTCCTCGACGATGGCACCGCCCACCTTGATGATGGTTATTGTTGACTTCATGTGTTAGCTTGTGTTTGGGGTTATTCCAGGTAAGTGTATCCGTAGAGGCCCGAGCGGTAGTTGCTGAGAAACTCCTTGCCCTCATCGAGCGACAACTTGCCCTGCTTCACGCTCTTGGTCACCCACTGCTCCAGTTGCCTGACGAGCTTCTTGGGGTTGTACTGGACATACTCCAGCACCTCCTCCACGGTCTCGCCGTCGATGATCTGGTCGATGCTGTAGGTGCCGTTCTTCACGCTGATATGAGCCGCCGTGGTGTCGCCGAAGAGATTGTGCATGTCGCCCAGGATTTCCTGGTAAGCCCCCACGAGAAACACGCCTATGTAGTAAGGCTCGCCCTTGCGCAGGGCGTGCACGGGAAGCACGTTCGACTGCGACCCGTTGATGGCGAAGTTGGCTATCTTACCGTCGCTGTCGCAGGTGATGTCCTGTATGGTGCAGTTGCGCGTGGGGCGCTCGTTGAGGCGCTCGATGGGCATGATGGGGAAGAGCTGGTCGATGCCCCAGCAGTCGGGCAGGCTCTGGAAGAGGGAGAAGTTGCAGAAATATTTGTCGGCCAGGAGCTTGTCGAGGCCCCGCAGCTCATCGGGCACGTGCTTCATGCTCTTGGCCATCGAGTCGATCTCGTGGCAGACACTCCAGTACATGGCCTCCACCTCGGCGCGCGTCTTGAGGTCTACCATGCCGTGGGCGAACATGTCGAGACAGTCTTCGCGTATCTGGTCGGCGTCGTGCCAGTCCTCCAGCATGGACTTGGGATTGATGTTGCACCAGATGTCGTAGAGGTCCTTCACCAGTTGGTTGTCGGTCGACTTGGCCTCAAACTCCTCGGGCATCTCGGGCAGCGAAGCCGCTCCCAGCACGTCGAGCACCAGCACGGAGTGGTGGGCCGACAGCGAGCGGCCGCTCTCGGTGATGATGTTGGGGTGGGGGATGCCGTTGCGGTCGGCAATGTCGACGAAGGCATACACGCAGTCGTTGATGTATTCCTGTATGGAGTAGTTGACGGAGCTCTCCGAGTTGCTCGACCGGGTGCCGTCGTAGTCGACGCCCAGGCCTCCGCCACAGTCGACAAACTCGATGTTGTAGCCCATCTTACGGAGGTTGGCATAATACTGTCCCGCCTCGGTGAGCGCGTTCTGTATGCGCCGTATCTTGGTGATCTGCGACCCGATGTGGAAGTGGATGAGGCGCACGCAGTCGTGCAGCCCCACGCTGTCGAGCTTGCTCAGCGCCTCGAGCAGCTCCGATGGCGTCAGGCCGAACTTGGAGGCGTCGCCCCCGCTCTCGGCCCATTTGCCTGATCCCGAACTTGCCAGCTTGATGCGGATGCCGATGTTGGGCTTCACTTTGAGCCGTTTGGCTGTCTTGGCGATGATGTCGATTTCGTTGAGCTTCTCCACGACAATGAAGATGCGCTTGCCGAGCTTCTGTGCGAGCATGGCCAGCTCGATGTAGCTCTCGTCCTTGTATCCGTTGCAGATGATGAGCGAGTCGCTCTTGCATTGCACGGCGATGACGGCGTGGAGCTCAGGCTTGGAGCCTGCCTCCAGACCGAGGTTGAACTTCCGTCCGTGTGAGATGATCTCGTCGACCACGGGCTGCATCTGGTTGACCTTGATGGGGTAGATGATGTAGTCCTCTCCTTGGAAGTTGTACTCCTTGCGCGCCTTGTCGTAGCACGACGCCATTTTCTCGATGCGATTGTCGAGGATGTCGGGAAAGCGAAGGAGCACGGGCGGCGTGACATCGCGCAACGCCAGTTCGTCGATGACGTCGCGCAGGTCTATCTGTGTATCGTCCTTGCAGGGGGTGACAAAGGCGTGTCCCTTCTCGTTGATGCCAAAGTAGGAAGTGCCCCACCCGTTGATGTTGTAGAGTTCCTTCGAATCCTCAATAGTCCACTTTTTCATTTATTAGATGCCCAATGTTTCTTTTAGTTTGGCGACTGATATTTTGATTTTCTCATAGTTGTCCATCAAGCTCACGTCGACGGTGTGCTTGGCCTGGCTGTAGAACGGCTCGCGCAAGAGCAGTTGCTCGCCGATATAGGTCCTCACCTCCTCGGGTGTCTTGCCCAGGAGCAGGGGGCGCACGGTCTTGCCCATGCTCAGGTGCTTGTGGAGCACGTCAGGTGTGCACTTCAGGTACACCGTCTCGCCCTGCTGGTTGAGGTAGCTGATGTTGTCGAAGAAGCAGGGCGTGCCGCCCCCGCAACTGATGACGACCCCCTCAAACTCGGCCACCTCGTGAAGCATGTTGCGCTCAATGACGCGGAAGCCCTCTTCGCCGCGTTCGTCGAAGAGCTGCTTCACGGTCTTGCGCATCCGGCTCTCGATGTACCAGTCGAGGTCGTAGAACGGTCGGTTCAGGTCCTTGGCCAGGGCGCGCCCCACGGTGGTCTTGCCTGATCCCATGTAGCCCATGAGGATGATGCGTTCGGGCGTCATTTGCGTGTCCTCCTTGCCTTAGGCTCTGGAGCGTTTCTCACGATCTCCATGCACTCGTCGTAGCTCAGTTCGCCGGCAAGCGCCTGCTCCTGTAGCTTCTTGTCGATATGGTAGTTCTTGCCGTCGTAGGCGATGTAGGGGCCGTAGCGTCCTTTCATGAGCTCCAGGTTGGGGTCCTCGTCAAACTGCTTGATGTGCTTCTCACGGTCGGCCTGCCGCTTCTGCTCAATCAGGCTGACGGCAGTCTCGAGCGTGACGGTGAGCGGATCCTCCGTCCGGGGCAGCGACACATACTTCTTGTCGTGCAGGATGTAGGGACCGAAGCGGCCGGCACCGATGGTCACGGGCGAGCCCTCGTAGTCGCCCACCTGGCGTGGAAGCTTGAAGAGCTCCAGCGCCTCGTCGAGCGTGATGGTCTCGATGCTCTTGTCCTTGGGCAGCTGGGCGAAGCTCGGCTTCTCCTTGTCCTCGGCACTGCCGATCTGCGCCACGGGGCCGAAGCGGCCGATCTTCACAAACACGGGCTTGCCCGTCTTGGGGTCGGTGCCCAGTTGGCGCTCGCCCGCCTTGTGCTCCGAGCGGGCGTTCATGACCTTCTCCACATTGGGCTCAAACTTCTTGTCGAAGTCGACCATCATCTTGGTCCACTCCTCCTTGCCCTCGGCGATGCGGTCGAACTCCTCCTCCACCTTGGCGGTGAAGTTGTAGTCCATGATGTCGGGGAAGTTCTGGAGCAGGAAGTCATTGACCACAAAGCCGATGTCGGTGGGCAGAAGCTTGCCCTTCTCCGAGCCGGCCATCTCTTTCTTGTTCTTGGCCGTGACCATATTGCCCTTGAGCGTGTCGATGACGTAAGAGCGCTCCACGCCCTTCTTGTCGCCTTTCTGCACATACTCGCGCTGCTGGATGGTGGAAATGGTCGGCGCGTAGGTTGACGGGCGGCCGATGCCGAGCTCCTCCAGCTTGTGGACGAGACTGGCCTCGGTGTATCTGACAGGCCCTTGCGAGAAGCGCTCGGTGGAGGTGATCTCCTTGCGCTCGAGCATCTGTCCGGCTGACAGGGCGGGCAGCAGGTTGCCGTCCTCGGGCTTCAGCGATTCCTCATCGGTCGACTCGTGATAGACCTTCATGAAACCGTCGAAGCGCACCACCTCGCCATTGGCCACAAACTGCGTCTCGTCACCGCTGATGTTGATGGTCACGGTGGTCTTCTCCACCTGGGCGTCGGCCATCTGCGAGGCGGCCGTGCGCTTCCAGATGAGCTCGTAGAGACGGCGCTCCTGGGCGGTGCCCGTGATGGTGGGGGCGCTCATCGTCGTGGGTCGTATGGCCTCGTGGGCCTCTTGCGCACCCTTCGAGTGGGTGTGATAGTTGCGCGGCTTGCTGTATTCCTCGCCATAGAGCTTCACAATCTCCTCCTTGCAGGCGTTGATGGCCAGGCTCGAGAGATTGACACTGTCAGTACGCATGTAGGTGATGCGGCCACTCTCGTAGAGGCGCTGGGCTACCATCATGGTCTGCGACACGGTGAAGCCGAGCTTGCGGGCGGCTTCCTGCTGAAGCGTGGACGTGGTGAAGGGAGGCGCGGGCGAGCGCTTGAGGGGTTTCTTGGTGATGTTGTCGACGGTGAAGATGGCTGTCTTGCATTTCTTGAGGAAGATGAGCGCGTCCTCGTGTGTGGTGAAGCGTTGGTCGAGCTCTGCCTTCAACTCGCTCTGTGTCCCGTCGGCGTTTGTCAGCGTGAACACTGCGTTCACGCGGTAATACGGTTCGCTCTTGAACGCCTGTATCTCTCGCTCACGGTCGACGATGAGCCTCACGGCCACGCTCTGCACACGGCCGGCCGAGAGGGCGGGCTTCACCTTGCGCCACAGCACAGGCGACACCTTGAAGCCCACGAGGCGGTCGAGCACGCGGCGGGCCTGCTGCGCGTTCACCAGGTTCATGTCCAGGTGGCGCGGATGCTGGATGGCCTCCATGATGGCGGGCTTGGTGATCTCGTGGAACACGATGCGCGAGGTGTTCTGCTCGTCGAGCCCCAGCACCTCACACAGGTGCCAGCTGATGGCCTCTCCCTCGCGGTCCTCATCGGACGCCAGCCACACGGTCTTTGCAGCCTTCGCGTTCTTCTTCAGGTCGGCGACCACTTTCTGCTTCTCCTCGGGGATCTCGTAGGTGGGCTGAAGGGTCTTCTCGTCTATGCTGAGCTCTTTCTTCTTTAAGTCGCGGATGTGTCCGTAGGACGACATCACCTTGTAATCTTTACCCAGAAATTTCTCGATGGTCTTGGCCTTTGCGGGGCTCTCGACAATCACTAAATTATCTTGCATACTAACAGTTTTGTTTTTTAACGGTTGGCAAAATTAAGCAAAACTTTTGCTTGCACCTTATATTAGAGGTATAAATTTTATTTTTTTAATAATCGGCCCTTGGCGGAACGGTCCCGCGGACAGTCGCCCCGGGCCGGGCGTTTTCATGAATGAGCCAGGCGTTTGGCCCCTAATAATAAAAAATGAATAAAAACACTTGCGCGGATGGAAAACTTTTTGTAATTTTGCAGCGTTCAGTGGAATGAGGGGCTCCGAGAGAGCTCCTCATTTTATTTTATACAAAACATTCTATGATAGACAAGAACGTCGTAAAAAACTTAGTTGAGGAGTGGTTGGCAGACAAAGACTACTTCTTGGTTGACGTTACCGTCAGCCCCGATGACAAAATCACCGTGGAAATCGACCATGCCGATGGCGTGTGGATTGACGATTGCGCCAAGCTCAGCCAATACATCGAGGACCATCTCAGCCGTGACGAGGAAGACTATGAGCTCGAGGTGGGGTCGGCAGGACTGGGACAGCCGTTCAAGGTGGAACAGCAATACATCAACTGCATCGGTGAGGATGTGGAAGTGATGGACGCCGATGGCAAGAAGGTGGCTGGAAAGCTCAAGAGCGTGGACGGTCGCGACTTCGTGGTGTCGGTCAATGAGAAGGTGCAGGTGGAAGGAAAGAAGCGCCCCGTGAAGATGGACGTGGACCACGCCTACAATATGGACAACGTGAAATATACAAAATACTTAATCAGTTTCAAATAAAGCTATGGCTGTAAGAAAGAAAGACGACGAGCAGTTGACGATGATCGACAGTTTCCGTGAGTTCAAGGATACCAAGAACATCGACCGTACCACGCTCGTGAGCGTATTGGAGGAGAGCTTCCGCAACGTGCTTGCGAAGATATATGGCAGCGATGAGAACATCGATGTGATCGTCAATCCCGATAAGGGCGACTTCGAGATCTACCGCAACCGCATGGTCGTGGAGAACGGTGAGGTCGAGGATGACAACAAGCAGATCTGCCTGAGCGATGCGCAAAAGATTGAGCCCGACTATGAGGTGGGGGAGGAAGTGTCGGAAAAGGTCGACTTTGAGAAGTTCGGCAGACGCGCCATCCTGACCTTGCGCCAGACGCTGGCCAGCAAGATCCTTGAGCTGGAGCACGACGCACTTTACAACAAATACAAGGATCGTGTCGGGCAGGTCATCTCGGCAGAGGTCTACCAGGTGTGGAAGCGCGAGGTGCTGCTTGTCGATGACGAGAACAATGAGCTGATCCTCCCCAAGAGCGAGCAGATCCCCGCCGACCAATACCGCAAGGGCGAGACCGTGAGGGCCGTCATAGAGCGTGTGGACAATGAGAACAATAACCCCAAGATCATCCTTTCGCGCACCAGCGGCAAGTTCTTGGAGCGCCTGCTGGAGCAGGAGGTGCCGGAGATTGCCGATGGGCTGATCGCCATCAAGGCTGTGGCTCGCATCCCCGGTGAGCGTGCCAAGGTGGCCGTGGAGAGCTACGATGACCGCATTGACCCCGTCGGAGCGTGCGTCGGCGTGCGAGGAAGCCGTGTGCACGGCATCGTGCGTGAACTCTGCAATGAGAACATCGATGTCATCAACTGGACGGCCAACACGAAGCTCTTCATACAGCGCGCCTTGAATCCCGCTAAGGTGTCGAGCATCGATCTTGATGACGAGAACAAGAAGGCGGAGGTCTACCTGGATCCCAGCGAGGTGAGCCTCGCCATCGGACGTGGCGGACAGAACATCAAGTTGGCTTCCATGCTCACCGGATACACCATCGATGTCTATCGTGTGGTGGACGGAAAGCCGGGAGCGGAGGAGGACGATGTCTACCTCAGCCAGTTCAATGATGAGATCGACCAGTGGATCATCGACGCCATCGAGGGTCTCGGGCTGACCACTGCCAAGGCGGTGCTCAACGCCCCGCGCGAGATGTTGGTGGAGAAGGCCGACCTCGAGGAGGAAACCGTCGACCACGTGCTCGAGGTGCTCAGAAAGGAATTTGAGTAACTGGGAGGCGGACCTTCGGGGACGCCACGACAAAAAGATGACAACCATCGACGTAAGGCGTGGGATGGACGCACAAGTCCTTCCCCATGCTTCCAAACAAGAAGACACAAGAGAATACATCAAAAACAATAGAGTAAGGTGATGGAGCGGATGGCGTTTTACCCTTTTGCCCTTTGGCTTTTTCGCCTTTAAGAAAGGTTATATGAGCATCAGATTAAACAAAGCATTACGTGAATTGAACATAGGACTTCAAACGGCAGTTGAATTCCTGGAAAAGAAAAGCAATCTGGGCGAGGTGAAAGCCGACGTGAGCTTCAAGCTCAACGATGCGCAGTACAAGGCGCTCGTTGAGGCTTTCAAGCAAGACGCCGCTGTGCTCTCGGCCGCCAAACAACTTTTCCCCAAAAACAAGGAAAAGAAGCGCGAGACCGATTCCAAGAAGGCGGAGGCACGCACCAAGAGCGTCTTGGAGGGTACAAGCCACCAGCAATACAAGCCGTTGGGCAAGATTGACCTTAACAACCTGGGCAAGGGCCCGGTCAAGGTGGAGTCTGCTGCTCATGAGCCTGCCAAGAACCACGAGGTGAAGGCTGCTGCCGTCAGTCAGAAACCTGCGAAGAATGTTGCCGGGAAGCCTGAAAAGGCGGAGGCAACGCCAGTGGCCGCCAAGGCCCAAACCGCTCCTGTGGAGTCCGCCAAAGGCGTCGGGACGGCTAAGGATGCCGTCGCGCCCAAGCCTGCCGAGCCGAAGCCTGCAACTGCTCCTGCTCAGGCGGCAGAGGTGAAGAAGTCTGTAGCGGCCGCGGCTCCCCAGGCGTCAAAGGAGGCCAAGCAGCCTGTGGCTGCCAAGTCGGAGGCTCAGCAGCCTGGTCAATCCAAGCTGGCTGACACCGCCACACAGGCTGCCGCTACGGAGGAGAAGTCGGGGGTCTTCCAGCTTAGCAGTGAGAAGAAGATCCTCAATGCTCCCAAGGTGAATGTCTTGGGCAAGATTGACCTGTCGGCTCTCAACCAAAGCACTCGCCCCCGTAAGAAATCGAAGGAGGAGCGTCGCAAGGAGCGTGAAGCCAAAGGACAGAATGGTGCCAACACGGGCGACCGCAAGAAGCGTCAGCGCATCAACAAGGAACGTGTTGACATCAATGCCGTAGGACAACAGAACAGTCGAAACGGCAACAATGGCGGAAACGGCAACAATGGCGGAAACAACAATAACAAGAAGGGAAAGAAAAAGAACAACCGCAACCAAAAGCCGCTCGAGGTGAACGAGGAGGATGTGGCACGCCAGGTCAAGGAGACGCTGGCTCGTCTCACCAGCAAGCAGAACAACACCAAGCGTGGCGCCAAGTATCGTAAGGAAAAGCGTGAGGCCGTGCAGGAGAAGCTCGACGCGGAGGCAAGGCAGGAGCGCAAGGAGAGCAAGGTGCTCAAGCTCACCGAATTTGTCACGGTGTCAGAGCTGGCCACGATGATGAACGTAGGGGTCAACCAGGTTATCGGCACGCTGATGAGCATTGGTGTCATGGCGTCCATCAACCAGCGCCTGGATGCGGAAACCATCAATCTGGTGGCCGATGAGTTCGGCTTCCAGACAGAGTATGTCAGTGCCGAGGTGCAGGAGGCTGTCAGCGAGGAGGAGGACGATGAGAGCGATCTCGTGCCCCGCGCCCCGATCGTGACAGTCATGGGACATGTCGACCATGGTAAGACTTCTTTGCTCGACCATATTCGCAACACCAATGTCATTGCCGGTGAGGCTGGCGGAATCACACAGCACATCGGTGCCTACAGCGTGACGCTGAAGAACGGCCGCAAGGTCACCTTCCTTGACACGCCGGGTCACGAGGCGTTCACGGCCATGCGTGCCCGTGGCGCGCAGGTCACCGATATCGCCATCATCATCATCGCTGCCGATGACTCTGTGATGCCTACTACCAAGGAGGCCATCGCCCACTGCCAGGCTGCGGGCGTGCCCATGGTGTTCGCCATCAACAAGATAGACAAGCCGGGAGCTAACCCCGACCGCATACGTGAGGACTTGGCCAACATGAACTTGCTCGTCGAGGAGTGGGGTGGTAAGTACCAGTGCCAGGAGATCAGCGCCAAGAAGGGCGTTGGTGTGGACGACTTGATGGAGAAGGTGCTCCTGGAGGCCGATATGCTCGACCTCAAGGCCAATCCCAATCGCAAGGCGACAGGTACCATTATCGAGTCATCGCTCGACAAGGGGCGTGGTTATGTGTCGACTGTGCTCGTGAGCAACGGAACACTGAAGATCGGTGACATCGTGCTCGCCGGTACCAGTTGGGGCCGTGTCAAGGCCATGTTCAATGAGCGTAACCAGCGCATTGACAACGTGAAGCCTGCCGAGCCTGCCATTGTGCTGGGCTTGAACGGTGCGCCTACCGCAGGCGATGCCTTCCACGTTATTGACACTGAGCAGGAGGCTCGTGAGATTGCCAACAAGCGTGAGCAGCTCCAGCGTGAGCAGGGCCTGCGCACACAGAAGCGCCTTACGCTGGGTGACATCTCGCACCGCATTGCACGTGGCGAGTTCCACGAGCTCAACATCATCGTCAAGGGTGACGTGGACGGCTCTGTCGAGGCTTTGTCTGACTCGTTCATCAAGCTTTCTACGGAGAAGGTGCAGGTCAATGTCATCAGCAAGGCTGTCGGCCAGATTTCCGAAAACGACGTCATGCTCGCCAGCGCTTCCGACGCTGTCATCGTGGGCTTCCAGGTGCGTCCTTCGTCTGACGCCCGCAAACTTGCGGATCGTGAGGGCGTGGAGATCAACACTTACTCGGTCATCTATGACGCCATCGACGATATCAAGTCGGCCATGGTGGGCATGCTTGACAAGGTGAAGAAGGAGATTGTCACCGCCCAGGTGGAGGTCAAGCAGGTCTACAAGATTTCCAAGGTGGGTGTCGTGGCCGGTGGTCTCGTCACCGAGGGAAAGGTTCACAGCAAGGACAAGGCTCGTGTGGTGCGCGATGGCATCGTTGTACATACGGCTCCCATCGCCGCCTTGAAGCGTTACAAGGACGATGTCAAGGAGGTCGTGACGGGCTTGGAGTGTGGCATATCACTTGTCAACTACAATGACATACAGGCCGGTGATGTCTTGGAGACATTCACTGAGATTGAGGTTGAGCAGAAACTGTAAGTTCAAATAGCACAAGGCCTCTCCAAGACTTTCCTTAGGGAAGATGCGCCCGAACATAGGCCTGACGGTGACACACGCCCCCACATGGGTGGGAATGGCGGGTGGTCATACGCTGGGATGTGATAGACGGGATGCTTTCTTTCCTGTGGAATATCTTGAAGAGGCCATTCATCATCATATGAAGATACAAGCAAACAATGAGTTTGTGAAAGAGGTGGCCAACCAGAAGTATGAGTTTGGCTTCACCACGGATGTCGAGACAGATGTCATTCCCAAAGGACTGAATGAGGACATTGTCAGGCTTATCTCCAAGAAGAAGGGTGAGCCCGACTGGCTTCTTGACTTCCGTCTGAAGGCTTATCGCTTTTGGAAGACGCTCTCCGAACCCAAGTGGGGACACGTGCATGTGCCCCACATCGATTTTCAGGATATTTCTTATTATGCGGATCCCTTGGCCAAGAAACCCAAGAACAAGGAGATCGACCCTGAGCTTGAGAAGACTTTCGACAAGTTGGGCATCCCACTTGAGGAGCGTTTGGCCTTGAGCGGAACCGCCGTTGACGCCATTATGGACTCGGTGTCGGTGAAAACCACGTTCAAGAAACAATTGGCTGAGAAGGGTGTCATCTTCTCCAGCATAGGCGAGGCGGTGAAAGACCATCCCGACTTGGTGCGTCAGTACCTTGGATCGGTTGTCCCTTATCGTGACAACTTCTCCGCTGCGCTCAATTCGGCGGTCTTCAGCGACGGTAGCTTTGTCTACATACCCAAGGGCGTGCGGTGCCCCATGGAGCTCAGCAGTTACTTCCGTATCAACGCACGCAACACGGGGCAGTTTGAACGCACGCTCATCATTGCCGACGACGACAGCTATGTCTCTTACCTGGAAGGCTGCACTGCTCCGATGCGCGATGAGAATCAGTTGCATGCCGCCGTGGTGGAGATTGTCGTGATGAACAACGCTGAGGTGAAATATTCCACCGTGCAGAACTGGTATCCGGGTGATGAGCACGGAAAGGGAGGTGTGCTCAACCTTGTGACCAAGCGTGGCGACTGCCGCGGCGTCAACTCCAAGTTGTCGTGGACGCAGGTCGAGACGGGCTCGGCCATCACTTGGAAATACCCTTCTTGTGTGCTTCGTGGTGACAATTCGCAGGCTGAGTTCTATTCGGTTGCGGTCACCAACCATTACCAGGAGGCTGACACGGGCACGAAGATGATCCACATGGGAAAGAACACCAAGTCGACCATCATCTCCAAAGGCATATCGGCCGGTCATTCGCAAAACAGCTACCGCGGACTGGTCCGCGCTACGTCCAATGCCGATAATGCCCGCAACTACAGTTCGTGCGACTCGTTGTTGCTGGGTTCCGATTGTGGCGCGCACACGTTCCCATACATGGATATCCACAATGACACGGCCATCGTGGAGCATGAGGCAACGACTTCTAAGATTTCCGAGGATCAGTTGTTCTATTGCAACCAGCGTGGCATACCCACGGAAGAGGCCGTCGGGCTCATCGTCAACGGCTATGCCAAGGACGTGCTCAACAAGTTGCCCATGGAGTTTGCCGTTGAGGCGCAAAAGCTCTTGAGCGTTTCGCTCGAAGGAACCGTAGGATAAGACGCGAAGCATGGTACGCAGGATATTTCTCTTGGTCGCGCTCTTGCTGTCGGTCGGTGCCAACGTGTCGGCCCAAGACGGAGATGAGGGCGCGCGCAGGTGGGCCATCGACGCGCAGGTGGGAGGCAACATCATCCCGGCAGCCTCATCGAGCCATGCGGATGTGCCCCGTTATCGCATGGGCTCCTCGGCCAACTCGGGCCTGGTGACCAAGGTGCACGCCGAATATTACCTGTCGAAGAGCCGTTTCAGCCTGAAGGCGGGATACGAGCATGAGGAGCTCAATTTCCTCAAGGGAGATGGCGGACAGGACCTCGACCAGCTGATGTTAGGCACCCGTTGGTACCCGGCTCCGGCGCGGTGGAAGGTGGCGCCCTATGTGGGTGCCGACGTGCTCTACGCCTTCAGCGCCGACCGCGGCCCGTTTGGGATGTCCTCCCAGATGTCGTGGTCAGACAATAATCTCTCGCAGACATCCTATTCTTACGTAGCGGAGGGCGTGGCCAAGGCCCCGAGGTTCAGCTTGGGCCCCATCGTGGGGGTCGACATCTACCTGTTCTCGAGTGTTGCCCTGCAGCTGGAATACGGCTACCGCTTCGGTATTGATGCGCCCTACCGCGCCCACTACACCGAGGATGGCAGCTCTCGCACTTCCGACTATCACGGCCAGATGCACCGCCATGTGCTCTCCGTCGGTCTGAAAGTCACATTCCCCTTCCATTGGACAAGCGATGACTGGGGCGGATTGCTGGATGGGATGCTTGGAAATTAGCCGTCGGAATGACAGCGTTAAACAAACAGAAACAAGTTTTTTTATACATACATTATGTTAGAGGTTAGAAACCTGCATGCCACTATTGCAGGCAAGGAAATATTGAAAGGCATCAATCTCACGGTCAATGATGGTGAGATCCATGCCATCATGGGCCCCAATGGCTCAGGAAAGTCAACCCTCTCGGCTGTGCTGACGGGCAATCCCCTTTACACGGTCACTGAGGGAACAGCCACGTTCAACGGCAAGGATCTTTTGGCGATGAAGCCTGAGGATCGTGCACGTGAGGGACTGTTCCTGTCGTTCCAGTATCCTGTGGAGATCCCCGGCGTGTCGATGGTCAACTTCATGAAGGCCGCTGTCAACGCCAAGCGCAAGTACCAAGGGCTTGAGCCGTTGAAGGCCGCTGACTTCATGAAGCTCATGCGCGAGAAACGTTCGCTTGTGGAACTGGACAGCAAGCTCGCCCATCGCTCCGTCAACGAGGGCTTCTCGGGCGGAGAGAAGAAGCGAAATGAAATCTTCCAGATGGCTATGCTCGACCCGAAACTGAGCATTCTCGATGAGACCGACTCGGGCTTGGATGTCGATGCCATGCGCATCGTGGCCGAGGGCGTGAACAAACTTTTCACTCCTGAGAAGTCCATCATTGTCATCACACACTACGAGCGCTTGCTTGACATGATCAAGCCACAGGTGGTACATGTGCTCTACAATGGCCGCATCGTGCGCACTGAAGGTCCCCAGCTGGCAAAGGAAATCGAGCGGCGTGGTTACGACTGGATTAAGGAAGAGGCTGACAAGGAGTTCGGAAAGTGATGCTTTCCTGCCATGATGATGAAAAAGGAAACCCTTTTGATACAATGAGTAGCGAAAAACAATATATTGACTTATATGCAGAGCAGAGAGAGCTGATCTGCAGCCATTCGGCCGCTGCGCTCAACGCCGTGCGCGATGAGGCCTTTGCCGACTTCCAGCGATTGGGCTTTCCCACCCGCAAGGTGGAACGGTACAAGTACACCGACATGGCTGCGCTCTTCGCTCCTGATTATGGCTTGAACCTCAACCGGCTGGAGATACCGGTTGATCCCTATTCAGTTTTCAGTTGTGACGTGCCCAACCTGTCCACCTCGCTTTACTTTGTGGTCAACGATGCGTTCTACAAGAAAGCCCTGCCTAAGGCCGCCCTGCCCGAGGGTGTGGAGGTGATGAGCCTGCGCGACGCCGCTGAGCGCTATCCTGACCTGGTGACGGGCCACTATGCCCGATTGGCCTCGACGGCCGATGACGCTGTGACTGCCCTCAACACCATGCTGGCCCAGGATGGCCTGTTTATCCATGTGGCCAAAGGGGTCAGCGTGGACCGTGCCATTCAGGTGGTCAACATCCTGCGCTCGGACGTGGACTTGATGGTCAACCGCCGGGTGCTCATCATCATGGATGAGGGCGCTGAGGCCAAGCTTCTGTTCTGCGACGACTCCGCCGACGACCGAAACTTCCTTTCCACACAGGTCATCGAGGCTTATGTGGCCGACAATGCCAGCCTTGACCTCTACTGTATGGAGGAAACTCATGAAAAGAATGTGCGCGTGAGCAATGTCTACATCGAACAACAGGCCAATAGCCGTGTCAACCACGATGTCATCACTCTGCACAATGGCATCACACGCAACATGCTCAACCTCACCTTCCGCGGCGAGGGCGCGGAGTGCTGGTGCAACGGCTGTGTCATTGCCGACAAGGCGCAACACGTGGACAACAACACGCTCATCGACCACCAGGTACCTCATTGCGACTCGCATGAGCTCTATAAGTATGTGCTCGACGGCCATGCTGTGGGCGCCTTCGCCGGACGGGTGCTGGTACGCCACGGCGCACAGAAGACCACCTCGCAGGAGACCAATCAGAACCTGTGCATGACCAAGGCTGCACGTATGTACACGCAACCCATGCTTGAGATCTACGCTGATGACGTGAAGTGCTCGCACGGCTCGACTGTGGGGCAGCTCAACGATGCGGCTCTCTTCTACATGCAGCAGCGCGGCGTCGACCAGCATGAGGCCAAATTGCTCCTGGAGTTCGCCTTCATTGGCGAGGTCATCGACCAGATTAAGCTTGAGCCTCTGCGTGACCGCTTGCACCAGTTGGTGGAGAAACGCTTCCGAGGCGAGTTGGGGCGTTGCCAAGGCTGTCGCCTGGCTCACCCGAAAGCCCATGGTGGTTGCGCTTGCTGACAACCCTTCAATAACGTAAACAATGGAAACAGGATACAACATCCAGGACGTGCGGGCTGACTTCCCCATCCTGGGCCATGAGGTCCATGGCAAGCCACTTGTCTATCTCGACAATGCCGCCACCACGCAGAAACCGTTGTGCGTGCTCGACGCCATGCGCGACGAGTATCTCAACGCCAATGCCAACGTGCACCGTGGCGTCCACTACCTTAGTGTGCAGGCCACCGAGCTGCATGAGCAAGCGCGTGAGGCCGTGCGCCGCTTTGTCAACGCTCGCAGCACCACCGAGATTGTCTTCACCCGCGGCACCACCGAGGGGCTCAACCTCGTGGCCAGCACCTATGCTGACGAGTTCATGCAAGCGGGCGACGAGGTCATCGTCTCCGTCATGGAGCACCACAGCAACATCGTTCCCTGGCAACTCCAAGCCCACAAGCGTGGCATCAAGTTGCGTGTCATACCGATGTCGGATGGTGGTGTGCTCGATGTCGAAGCCTACCGCGCGCTCTTCAATGAGCGCACCAAGATGGTCAGCGTGGCGCAGGTGAGCAATGTGCTCGGCACGGTCAATCCCGTCAAGCAACTCATCGCCATCGCCCATGAGCATGGAGTTCCCGTGATGGTGGACGGTGCGCAGAGCACTCCTCATTTCGCCATCGACGTGCAAGACCTCGACTGCGATTTCTTCGTATTCAGCGGCCACAAGATGTACGGGCCGACGGGCATCGGTGTGCTCTACGGCAAGGAGAACTGGCTCGACAAGTTGCCTCCCTACCAGGGCGGTGGTGAGATGATAGAGCATGTGAGTTTCGAGAAGACCACCTTTGAGCGCCCGCCCCTCAAGTTTGAGGCTGGCACACCCGACTATGTGGCCACCCACGGATTGGCCGTGGCCATCGAGTACATGGAACGCTTGGGCATGGACAACATCGAGCGCCATGAGCGAGCGCTCACCCGCTATGCGCTGAGTCAGCTCCGCGACATACCCGACATGCACATCTACGGCCATGACCCGACGTCCGTCCACGACGGTCAGGTGGCCGATGCCGTGGGCGATGCGGTCGTCAGTTTCAATGTGGGCGACATACACCACATGGACATGGGCACCCTGCTCGACCAGTTGGGCATCGCCGTCCGCACCGGACATCACTGCGCCCAGCCGCTAATGGACCGTCTCGGCGTCTTGGGCACGGTGCGCGCGTCGTTTGCCCTCTACAACACGCGAGAGGAAATCGACACGCTTGTGGCCGGCATACGCCGTGTCCGGCAGATGTTCTGAGACCGGGCAACCGAACCTTCGACACACGAAAAAGCCATTCCCACCCTTGG
>DJOV01000075.1:37577-58462 GCA_002437285.1 Prevotella sp. UBA6429
CCAAGGGTGGGAATGGCTTTTTTAGTAGGGTCTTTCAGGAGAGAAATCGCTTGCAACGGTGGAGTGAGAAAAGCAACCAGGCACCACAACCGAAGCGTGCGAGCCATGGGGCGTCCACAGGAAACACGGTGGCGATGAATGCCAGCTGAGTGCCGATGAGCGTGCCGGTCTGTCGCAAGGACAGCTGTTTCTCGCAGACTGCCGAGTAGTATTTTCTCAACCACTCCAGTGGTGCCAGGGCGGCTCGCGACACGCGTGAGGCGGTGGATTGCAGACTGGTGGCGAGGCCTTGGAGGTTCACCTCCACTTGGCCCGATGCGGATAATGTGACATTCTTTTCCATAAGGCTGGGTGTTTTGTTCTTGATTTCTGCTGCAAAATTACTTATGTCGAAAGAAATGTCACTTCACAAAGCAATATTCGCTTGTTAAAAACGTTAAAGTGATATGTTGAGTCCTTATTTTAATCCCGATTTGTTGGAGGCCGGCTGCGACGAGGCGGGCCGTGGATGTCTGGCCGGCAGCGTGTTTGCCGCAGCTGTCATCTTGCCCCGCGACTATGAGAACCCCGCCCTCAACGACTCGAAGAAGCTCACGGCCAAGAAGCGCTACGCCCTCCGTGAGCAGATAGAGCGCGACGCTGTGGCCTGGGCTGTGGGCGAGGTAACCCCCGAGGAGATAGACAAACTGAACATCCTGCACGCCTCGTTCCTGGCCATGCACCGTGCCATCGCCCAGCTCCGTGTGACACCCGAGGCGCTTCTCATCGACGGCAACCGCTTCGATCCCTATCCGGACCTGCCCCACACGTGCATCGTCAAGGGAGATGGCAAGTATCAGTCGATTGCCGCGGCGAGCATCCTGGCCAAGACCTTCCGTGACGACTACATGTGCCGTTTGGCGCAGGAATATCCTGGTTATGACTGGGAACACAACAAAGGCTATCCCACGGCCAAGCACTATGCGGGCATCGAGGCACATGGTGTGACGCCCTATCATCGCCGGTCGTTCAATCTGACGGGCCATTTCCAGACTGCTATCGACTGGGACGCACTTCCTGTGGAGTGACGTTTGCTCCCATAAACATTGCTTATCTTTCTTCATCCCCATGTCCTCCTCTTCCACCCTGTCCAAGTGGCTTGAGCTCATCAAGACGATGACCGATGGCCAGAACCACACCGCCAGCGACCTGTCGGCGGTGCTGGGTACCTCCGTGCGCAACCTCTACTATACGCTCGACGTGCTGCGCGAGTCGGGATTCGTGGTCATCCACGAGCGGCGCTATTTCCATCTTGACCCCCGTTCGCCCTTCTTCCAGTCGATCGCCTCGGCCGTCGACTTCACCGAGAACGAGGCCGTCTATCTCCATGGACTGCTGACGGCCGTGGAGAAGGACAACGCCATGGCCTCCATGCTCAAGCGCAAGTTGGAACGGTACTACAACCTCTCGCAGTACACCGACGTGCGTGTCCAGCGCCATGTCTATAACAATGTGACCCAGCTGGAGCGCGCCATGCGCCGCAAGCTGGTGGTTATCCTTCACGGTTATTCGTCGCCCCACAGCCAGACCGTCACCGACAGGGTGGTGGAGCCGTTCGCCTTCCTGGGCGACAAGAACGATGTGCGCGCCTTTGAGGTGAAGTCGGGTGTCAACAAGACGTTTAAGGTGGCGCGCATCCAGAGTGTGGAGATTGTCGACGCCCCGTGGTTCAATGAGAGCAAGCACAAGGAGGTGTTCACCGACATGTTTATGTTTGCGGGTGAGGAGAAGCACCGGGTGTGCCTGCGCCTCGACCTCCTTGCACGTAACCTGATGCTCGAGGAGTTTCCCCATTCGTCTGCCATGATTGCGCCTGAGGACCATGGGCGCTGGCTCTTTGAGGCCGATTTGGCGAGTTATATCGGCATCGCCCGTTTTGTCATGGGACTGTTTGATCATGTGGAAGTGCTTGGCGATGCGGGACTGGTGGCTTTTCTTAACGACAAAATGTCGAAATGGAAGCCTCTTGAATTGTCTGCTCCTGCCGAGGCAATGCCCGAAGGAACGCTTGGGCATGGGTGACGTGTGGCCACCTGTAGTACCGTATTCTCACGTGTTTCGGCAAAAACATTTCTTCGTCGCAAATAATCGATGTTTTTTTATGTGTTTTGTCGTGAGCTTCCTAATCTGAAGGTGCGATCGCATGTATGGGCAGAGTGGCTACCTGAAGAGTGTCTGCAACACGGGCAGCGACTTCATCTCAGGGAAGCCTGGTACATGGAGGCGGTAGTAGTGGAGGATGATTTCCACGCATCGGTTGCGCTCGGCCAGGGTCAGGCGGAACAGGTGCATGTTCTTGTAGTCCATCCGCATCAGTAAGGTGAGGTTGGCGGCTTCTGAGGGCTCGAGAAAGTCGGGATGGGCGGGGCGTATTCCCGTGAAGACGCTGTTGCGCAGGTCAAACCATTGATGGCTGTCGTCATCGGCCAGGTTGGGGAAGAACCCGATGAATCGCGACAGGCGCATCATGAACACCAAGTGGAAGTTGGCATATTGCTCGGTCACGTTGTCGAGCCACAGCAGGCTGTCCTCAATGTAGTCGTAGAGGGGCTCGTTCTGTTGCTCGTCGCGTGTGGCGTAATTGAGAAACTCCGCCACAAAGAGTGAGATCGACAGCTTGACGGGGTCGAAGGGCAGTGACACGAAGGGCTTGGCCAGCCTTAGGTCGCGGAAACGCTGCAGGGAAGCCTGTGGACGATAGTCGAACACTACGTCGAGAATGGTCAGAGGCTGAAACAGTTGCTTCTTGATCTTCCCCTTGTTTGTCTTGGGAATGTTACAGAAGAACGGCACCCGTCCCATGGCACGGGTGAACAAGTCGACTATCATCTGCGACTCGCCATACTTCAGCGCATGAAGCACGATTGCGGCAGTTTTTATTTCCATACATGGGCAAAAATACGAAAAATCAGGCGTTTAGAGAAAATTTTCCGTTTAAAATTTGGAAGGTTAAACAAAAAGCAGTAACTTTGCACCCGCTAAAATAAGCAGACGGTCCCTTCGTCTATCGGTTAGGACGAGAGATTTTCATTCTCTAAAGAGCAGTTCGATTCTGCTAGGGACTACTCCTAAAGAAAAAATAAGAAAAGAAAAAGATAAAGATGGCAAATCACAAATCATCAATCAAGAGAATTCGTCAGACTAAGGTCCGCACGCTTCACAACAAATATTATGCGAAGACCATGCGCAACGCAGTGCGCAAGCTCCGCGCTACAACTGATAAGGACGAGGCTGTCAAGATGTATCCTGCTGTGCAGAAGATGCTCGACAAGCTGGCCAAGACCAACCTTATCCACAAGAACAAGGCTGCAAACTTGAAGTCAAGTCTCGCTCTGCACATCAAGAAGCTCGGTTAATTCCAAGCGAACCATAGCTTTATACTCATATAAGGTCGTGCCTCCCTGTAGGCGCGACCTTAAGTTGTTTTTAGTGGGTTTGTCTGCCATTACAGGGCCGGTTATTCTTCATTTCGGGGCGCATTTATTCATCCAAAAAGTTTTATAGTTTGCGCATTTTTTAGTATCTTTGCAACAGTAAACTATATGAATTAAAATGGCAGACATTCACAATCCCGAAGATAATTATTCAGCCTCCAACATCCAAGTGCTTGAAGGCCTTGAGGCCGTTCGCAAACGACCGGCCATGTACATCGGCGACGTGTCGGAGAAGGGTCTCCACCATCTCATCAACGAGACCGTGGACAACTGTATCGACGAGGCCATGGCAGGCTATTGCACCGACATTGAGGTGACCCTCAATACGGATGGCAGTTGCACCGTGGAAGACAACGGACGCGGCATCCCCGTCGATGAGCACAAGAAGTTGCACAAGAGTGCCCTGGAGGTCGTGATGACTGTGCTCCACGCTGGCGGTAAGTTCGACAAGAACTCGTACAAGGTGTCGGGTGGTTTGCATGGAGTGGGCGTGAGTTGTGTCAATGCCTTGTCCACGCACATGCTTTCGCAGGTCTACCGTGACGGCCATATCTATCAGCAGGAGTATGAGAAGGGCAAGCCCCTCTATCCCGTGAAGACCGTGGGCGAGACCACCAAGCGGGGCACGCGCCAGCAGTTCTGGCCCGATCCCACCATCTTCACCACGACAACCTTCCAGTGGGATGTGGTGGCGCGCCGCATGCGCGAACTGGCATACCTCAATGCCGGCATCCGCATCACGCTCACCGACATGCGCCCTGACGACGAGGGAAAGACACGCACACAGGTCTTCCACGCCAAGGACGGATTGAAGGAGTTTGTGCGCTACATTGACCGTCACCGCACACATCTCTTCGACGACGTCATCTATCTGAAGACCGAGAAGCAGGGTGTGCCCATCGAGGTGGCTATCATGTACAACACCGACTATTCGGAGAATCTCCACTCATACGTCAACAATATCAACACCATCGAGGGCGGTACGCACGTCACGGGCTTCCGCATGGCGCTGACCCGCACGCTGAAGAATTATGCCGACAACGACCCGCAGATTTCCAAGCAGATCGAAAAGGCCAAGATAGAGGTGGCGGGAGAGGACTTCCGCGAGGGACTGACGGCTGTCATCTCCATCAAGGTGGCCGAACCTCAGTTTGAGGGACAGACCAAGACCAAGTTGGGCAACAACGAGGTTGTGGGCGCTGTGCAGCAGGCTGTCGGTGAGGCGCTGACCGATTACTTGGAGGAACATCCTGATGAGGCCAAGAAGATTTGCGAGAAGGTCATCCTGGCGGCCACGGCCCGCATCGCAGCCCGCAAGGCGCGTGAGAGTGTGCAGCGCAAGAATGTGATGAGCGGAGGCGGACTGCCAGGCAAGCTTGCCGACTGTTCCAACAAGGATCCCAAGCAGTGTGAGATATTCCTCGTCGAGGGTGACTCGGCCGGCGGATCGGCCAAGCAGGGGCGCGACCGCTACACGCAGGCCATCCTGCCCTTGCGCGGTAAGATCCTGAACGTCGAGAAGGTACAGTGGCACCGCGTGTTCGAGGCTGAGTCAGTCATGAATATTATCCAGTCCATAGGCGTGCGCTTTGGTGTCGAGGGCGAAGACGACCGCGAGGCCAACATCGACAAGTTGCGCTACGACAAGATCATCATCATGACCGATGCCGATGTCGATGGTTCTCACATCGACACACTCATCATGACGCTCTTCTATCGTTTCATGCCGAAGATCATTGAGGACGGACACCTCTACATCGCCACGCCGCCGCTCTACAAGTGTGAGTTCCACCAGGGCAACAAGAAGGTGAGCGAATATTGCTACAATGACCAGCAGCGCCAGGTGTTCCTCGACAAGTATGGCGAGGGCGTGGAAGACGGCAAGCGCATCCACACGCAGCGATACAAAGGTCTGGGTGAGATGAACCCGGAGCAGTTGTGGGAGACCACCATGGATCCCAAGACACGACTGCTGAAGCGCGTTACTATCGAGAATGCTGCCGAGGCCGATGAGATCTTCTCCATGCTCATGGGAGATGACGTGGAGCCGCGCCGCGAATTTATCGAGGAAAACGCCGCTTACGCCAACATCGACGCGTAAGGTGGAACCTCCGTGAAGGTTTTCTTGATAAGTTTGCTGATAGCCAAACGGTAAGATAGAATGTTACGAAGTATACAATAGGACGGAAAAATATGAAAGAGGCATGCCACGCCGTGAAGCGTGTGGCATGCCTCTTTCTTCAATGACACTTTTCACTTTTAGTGAGGGTGTCTCATGCATTTGAGATATGAGAAGAGTTTGTTTGATGTTGATCTCCCTGTGGTGGGTGGCTGCGCTCTGCGCCCAGGAGTATGCCATGCACTGGATAGGCGCGCCCGCCCCCGACAGCTTGTCCCATGTGTGGTTTCGACAGACTTATCTTGAGCAGGGACAGCCTCGCCAGGCATATGTCACTGTGGCCTCCGCGGGATACTACAAGCTCTATGTCAACGAGTGTAATGTCGGCACGGCGGTGTGTTACCCGCCACGCCGAGCTGGTTCCGCTGAGGTCGTGTCGATGACCTTTGACGTCACGCCTTACCTGCGCTCCGACACGGATGTGGTGGCCCTTTGTTATGCCCCGTCTTATCCTCATGTGGATAGTTGCCAGGTCAGCGTGCAGTTTTATGGCGTCGACTCGGCGGGAAGGACCTTCTCGCGGGTCAGTGATGCCGATTGGCTTTGCCGTCGGGCCAACTCCCGATGGACGTTGTCGGGAGGCGAACGGGTCGATGGCCGTTATCACGATTCGTCATGGAAGGCGGCGTGGTTTAATCTCGCCCTTTGGTTGCCGGCTGTGGCGCGACGCGACCGAAAACCGCGGCTTGTCACTTATTTGTCGTCGGGCGCTCTTACGTTGCATCATGTGCATACTGATGGCTATCGCTTTTTCGACCGCGACAGCGTGGGTGTCACGTATGACTTTGGTAAGGCATTTCATGGTCTCTTGCGGTTCACGCTCCGTGAGGCGCGGCGTGGAGAACATCTTTTTTACGATGGAATGGAGTATATTTGCAGCGGTGAAATGGACGAGCAAGTGTTTCCTGTCTTTAAAATGGGCGATTACAGGCGCGTTCGCGTGACGGGTGACCGATGGTTCCGCCGTGACCAAATCGTGGATGTGGAGGCCCTGCAAATGGTCCCTTTGGTTGATGGCACTGTCTCGCTTTGGCCCTAATGCCAACCGACGTTGCGCCTTTTGCGCAATAACAGCCATGCGGATTTTGCAAGCGTTTTGGGTTTCCAACTAAAAAGGCGGGGTTTTTACCCCGCCTTTTTAGTGACCTTACTGGTGGCTTTTCCCGATGGAATGGGCTATAACAAGCCTTGCTGCTTGAGCTCTTCGGCGATATCGCAAAGTTCTTGATACCATGCTTGGCCGAAGCGCCGGATAAGGGGATCCTTCAAAAAGACGTAGAGCGGCATGTGCAGTTCGCGCCCTTTCCTCACCGCATCGCGGCAGATGTCCCAGCGATGGTAGTTGATGCCTACCAGTCCACCGTTGAATTGCTTCTCGCGTATGGGGTATAGGGCGCAGGAGATGGGCTTGGCCCAGTGGGTCTTTCCTGCGTTGCAGGCACACTCGAGGGCGCACAGGCAGCAGTTCTTGATGACGTGCCCGTCCTCGCGATCGGTGAGGTCCTGATGGCAAGTGAACACACAGTCCTTGCCGCCGACAATGCTTGTCACCAGTTCGCCGTCCGCGTCGGTGTAGGCCACGCCCTGGCGGTCGATGACGCTTTGGGCCGAAGCCGTGAGCTGGCCCCATACCTTGTCGAGCGAGTCCTCCAAATTGCCGATTTCATCGAGGGTGACCGGTGCGCCAGCATCTCCTTCCACGCAACACGCACCCTTGCATTTGTCAAGGTCGCAACAGAATTCCTCGGTGAAGATGTCGGGCGACACGAGCACGTCGCCCACTTGTATGATATGGAGGTTGGCTCCTCGCTGGTTGTCTGTCATGGCTTGTTGTTTTTTTTGTCTTGTTGGTTCTGATTCGATGAAATGCTCCGTTTTCAGCGGTTTCATCGTTCGTTTGTCTTTGCTTTTGTTGTCCTGCTGTTGGTGAGTGCGGTCTTCTACCAGTCGATGGGTGTCTTACCCAGACTCTCCAGGTAAGCGTTGCAACGCGAAAACTGATGTTGTCCGAACCAGCCCCCGCGGTTGGCGGAGAGAGGAGAGGGATGCACGGATTCCAACACGAGATTGCGCTGACTGTCGATGAGCGCGCGCTTGGAGCGCGCGTAGCCGCCCCACAGCATGTATACCAGTCCTTCACGCTCAGCCGCCAGGGCCTTGATGGCCGCATCGGTGAAGAGGGTCCAGCCCAGCCGTTGGTGGCTGTTGGCCATATGGGCGCGCACGGTCAGTGTGGCGTTGAGCAACAGCACGCCCTGCTTGGCCCATCGGCTGAGGTCTCCGTCCTTGGGCAAGGGCGTTCCCAGGTCGTCGTTGATCTCCTTGAAGATGTTGATGAGCGAAGGAGGCATCGCCACGCCTTCGGGCACAGAGAAGCTGAGGCCCATGGCCTGCCCCGGCTCGTGGTAGGGGTCTTGCCCGATGATGACCACTTTCACTTGGTCGAAGGGGCAGAGGTCGAAGGCGTTGAAGATGAGGTGCCCCGGTGGGTAGCACGGCCCGTTTTGGTACTCTTGTCGCACCTGCCGGGTGAGGCCGGCAAAGTAAGGCTTGTCAAATTCCGCTCCCAAATGTTGTTTCCAGCTCTCTTCTATCTTGACGTTCATGGCTTGATGGATGATGAATGAAAACAGGGAATCGGGGAAAGGCCGCTTGGATAGCGTCCGCCTGTTTCCCTGACTCCCTGTGTGTTGAGACAAAACCGGGAAGTCTTCCCATGGCGGGAAGACGCCAGTCGTGTTTTACTTGTTATCGCTGATGAGGCACTCACCCGTCATGTCGGCAGGTTGCTCCAGTCCCATGATGTGGAGGATGGAAGGAGCCACGTCGGCCAGGCGGCCGTCCTTGACGGTGGCCGAGTTGTTGTTGGTGACGTAGATGAACGGCACAGGGTTGAGCGAGTGGGCCGTGTTGGGCGTTCCGTCCTCGTTCATGGTGTGGTCAGCGTTGCCGTGGTCGGCGATGATGATGGCCTCATAGTCGTTGGCCTTGGCAGCCTCGATGACATCCTTCACGCAGTGGTCGACGGCCCACACGGCCTTGGCGATGGCGTTGTAGACACCCGTGTGGCCCACCATGTCACCGTTGGCGAAGTTCACCACGATGAAGTCATACTCCTGTGTGTTGATGGCTCCCACCAACTTCTCCTTTACCTCATAAGCGCTCATCTCCGGCTGCAGGTCGTAGGTGGCCACCTTCGGTGAGTGCACCAGTATGCGGTCCTCGCCTGGGAACGGCTTCTCGCGCCCGCCGTTGAGGAAGAATGTCACGTGGGCATACTTCTCGGTTTCTGCGGTGTGGAGCTGACGCTTGCCATTGTTGGAGAGATATTCGGCCAGCGTGTCACGCACGTCTTCCTTCGGATAGAGGATGTGAAGGCCCTTGAAGTTGGCGTCATACGGGGTCATGCAGTAGTACTGCAGGTCCTTGATGGTGTGCATGCCTTCCTCGGTCATGTCCTTCTGTGTGAGCACATAGGTCAGCTCGCGGGCACGGTCGTTGCGGAAGTTGATGAAGATGATGACGTCACCTTCCTGGATGGTTCCCTCCACCTTGGCGTTGTGTATAGGCTTGATGAACTCATCGGTCACGCCCTCTTCATAGCTCTCGTCCATGGCCTTGAGCAGGTCGTCAGCTTGCTTGCCCTTGCCCTCGACGAGCAGGTCGTAAGCCTCTTTCACGCGATTCCATCGGTTGTCGCGGTCCATGGCGTAGAAACGTCCCACGATGCTTGCGATGTGTGCGTCGTTCTTCTCGCAGCACTGGAGCACCTCGTCGATGAAGCCCTTGCCGCTCTTCGGGTCACAGTCGCGACCGTCCATGAAGCAGTGGACGTATGTGTTCTTCAGGCCATACTCCTTTGAGATCTCGAGGAGCTTGAAGAGGTGGTTGAGGCTTGAGTGGACGCCTCCCGTTGAGGTCAGGCCCATGATGTGGAGGCGCTTGCCTGTCTTCTGTGCGTAGCTGTAAGCGCTGACGATTTCCTTGTTCTTCAGGATGTCGCCGCTCTCACAAGCCTTGTTGATCTTCACCAGATCCTGGTAGACCACGCGACCGGCACCGATGTTGAGGTGTCCGACCTCAGAGTTGCCCATCTGTCCGTCGGGCAGGCCGACGTCCTCACCGCAAGCCTGTAGCTGCGAGTGAGCGCATGTTGCGTTGAGATAGTCGAGATAAGGAGTCGGCGTGTTGTAGATAGCGTCGCCTTTGTCGTGCTTGCCGATGCCCCATCCGTCGAGGATCATCAGGATTGCTTTCTTTGCCATAGCTGTAATGTTATTTAATGGTTTTGTATCTGTGTGCAAAGTTACGACCTTTTCACGTTTTGGCAAAATGTGAAAAGGCCAAATCGGTTTATTTCACCACTTTCTTTCCGTCGACTATATAGATGCCCCTGGGCAGTGATCGGGTACTGGTGCCAAGGTACTGGCCGGCGAGGCTGTAGACACCCTTGTTGGTATGGGTGGCGCGTGCCTCGATGACGCTGACGGCTGTGTTGACAGGCCGTGTCACCGTGACGTCGTCGAGGAAGAAGCGCTTGCTGGGTTCGAAGGAGATGCTCAGCGTTCCGGTGGCGGTGAAGCGCAGTGTGTAAGTGGTCCATGCGCCTTTGGTCATGGTGAGGCTCTCCTCCTTCGACTGGCTGTCCACAAACTTTCCGTTGCCGTTGATGGAGATCAGCAGTGCCGTGTTGTCGTTTTTGGCGTCCCATCCGGCAGCGCGGAAGCTGAGCGTCATCGTGTCGGCCGCGGCAGTGAACGAGGGTGAGGTGACGGCGCCTGGCACGGTGCTGTTGCCGAAGCGGGCACACTGGTCGCCACCATAGGCCTTGCTGGATGACCACCCTTCCACGTCGGGTATGAACTCGGCGCTGGCTATCGTTCCGTTGAATCCGCCCGAGTTGCCGCCTGTTCCTGTGCATTGGTCGAAAGTCTCACGGAGCAGATAGTCGCCGTCGGCTGGTGTGACGGGCTTCGTCGTGGCCACCTTCTTGAAGTCGAAGCTCACATTTCCGGCACGTGTCTCGGCAATGTTGTAGATGCCACGGTTCATGTATTTTGTGCCGTCCGTGTTGGCATTGTAGAGTGTGGCGGCGGGCTTCGACAGGTTGGTCAGTGAGTCGAGCGAGCCGTAGGGATAGAGGTCGTGCTGTTCCGATGTGGTGTTGTAGTTGCCCGAATAATCGTAGTAGCCCGACCCGTCCTCGTTGTCAGCGTGGAAGATGGTGAGTCGCTGGTGGTCATTCTTCACACCGGCCTGCTCATATTCGTCACCTCTCTCCGTGCAAGTGTTCACGATGTTGTATTCCCAGATGTCGGGATCATAGTCCACGTGGCTCACCATCAGCCCATGGCTGGGCAGATTGATGTCCCATCCCATGCGCTGCCGGTTCTCCAGGAGGTAGTACTCGTTGTGGTTGGCGGGATTGTAGATGACATAGGTGTCCCCGTTCTTGCTGAGCGGCAGCATGTTGGTGATGGTGGTGTCGTTCTCCGAGAGCTCCACGGGCTCTGCCCATCCGCTGAACCAACGTTCCCAGGCCGTGTAGTTGGGAGGTGTCATGCCGTCACCGAGGTAGCTGCCCATGTCCATGAGGCTGAAGTCGCCCATGCCGAAGTTGCCACCATAGCTGATGTCGTAGAGGTCAGGCAAGCCCATGCAGTGTGAGAACTCGTGGCAGATGGTGCCCAGTCCGTCGAGTCCGTTCACGCCGTTGAGCTCACATGAGCAGGCATAGGTGTCGATTTTCACGCCATCGAGCTTCAGGGCCGATCCGCCCTGGTAGGATGTGAGCCAATACTCGTGTGGCCAAATGGTGTTGTTGGCGCCTCCGTCGGCTTGTCCCTGTCCGGCGTAGAGCAGGAACACTTGCTCCACCTCGCCGTTGCCGTCCCAGTCGTAGTCGGCAAAGTTCACCTGACCGTCAATCTGTTGGCAGACCTCTTTCACAAGCTCATCCACCGGCTCGTCGTTGCCGTCGCTGGAGCTGCCACCATAATATTTGTAGCTCTTCGCGGCCCGGACGGGGCCCACTACGTCAAACTTGAGGTCAAACACTCCGTTGCTCTGTGCGCTGAAATAGTCGCTCACCGATCCGCGGAAGCCGTTCTCCGAGTAGTCCTTCTCGTTGGCTATTCTCTCGTAGAGCGCCTGGTCGTGTCCGCTTCTGAACTGCTTGTCAGGGAAGTCAACGAGAATGATGAGTCCTTTCTTCTGACCTGTGAAGGCTTTCGTGTTGCGCTTGCTGGCCATGCGTAGGCGGTTGGCCGTGGCGCGTCGCATGGCACCTCGCTTCATCATGAGCAACGATTGTGCGTCGGCCGCTTGCCAGGTGTTTCCGTTTTGCACATAGCGCGTGCCGTCGGCCGCCTGCCAATAGTGGTTGAACTCGTCGCCGCGTAGCTCCACTCGTACGGTCGTCCCGTCGGCGAGTGTCACCGTCTTCCATTGTCCGCGCTTGGCTGGCACGGCCATCATCGCCACCGCAACCAGTGAGAGTGCTGCGGTCAGTAGTGTTTTCTTCATGCTGTTATGTTTGTGATCATTTTTTTGTTGTTCTACGTAAAGGAGTGCGTAGGCCCTATGGGGTGACAAAATTAAAAAGAAAATCGTAACACACAAAGGCCAAGCGGTTAAACTTGTTGAAATCAGTCACTTTTACCATGTTTCCGGTTTTCGCTTTTGGCTTGACGTCACTTCCATTGGGCAATTGTCGTGTTTGTTGTTGTTAGGTTGCGTGAGCGACAAAAAAAGGGCATGCCGTGTCTGTCGGCATGCCCTTTCCATGGAGTTTCGTTGTAATGGTTGTCAGTGTGTTACTTCAGCACCTTGTAAGCCTTGTTGCCCTGTCGCACGATGTAGGTGCCGTGCAGGTTGAGTTGGTTGATGTCGAAGTTGGGTGCGGTTGTCTTGTACACCTCTTGGCCTTGCAGGTTGTAGACACGCGTCTCCTGGTTGCTGGCCTCGCTTGCGATGGTCTTGCTGATGCCCGTCACGAAGTTGGACTCGCCTTTGGTCATCTCGTAAGAGCCGTTGCTGACGGTCAGCATGTAGTTGGACGTGTATGTCTCGTGGCATAGGATGGGCTGCCACTCCATCTCGGCGTTTTTCGGGTTTGTAGACTGTGAGGCCGCATAGATGCAATAGTTGCCGTCGGACAGTTGTGTGAGGCTGGCCGAGAAGGTAAACTGGTATCCGTTTCCGTAGGCTATGTTTTCCAAGGGGTCGTCATCGGTCAGCGGTGTAACCTCACCTGTTGCCAGGTTCTTGGCCACCAGTTGCACGCGTCCTGTGAAGGTCTCCACGTCCATGTTGTAAGCGACAAACTTGTTGGTTCTCACGGTTGTGCCCACCTTGGCCAGGTTGAGGCCCGTCGACGATCCCCACAGAGAGTGGTAAGACCCGTCGTATCGAATGTCTTCAGGCATGCGCACGGTGACCATGTTCTGGCTCTCGGTGAAGCTGCCCTCGCGTGAGTTGAGCACGGCCACGTCGAAGAATCCGTCGTTGGTGCCGTCCCATCCCCAGTTCACGTGCACGTAGCCGTTCTTGTCGTATCCGTCGAATACAAACTCATGTCCGGCACCGCTTCCTGTGGCACCGCCATAAAGGATGGGGCAACCGTCGTTGAGTTCGCGGTAGATGATGTCCATCCACACGTCTTTGGGCATGAATGTGCGGGTGTAGTATTTGCAGCCTTGGTTGTAGAGGAAGTTCTTGCGTAGGGCGAGGCAGGCGTCAGAGGCGTAGGCACCGCTGCCATCCGCTGCGTACATCATGCTCACCGATCCGCCGCAAGCCTTCATGATTTCGGCGACGGCGTTGGCCTGCGTGTCGTTGTATTGGCCCTTGGTGTAAGTGTCGAGCATGTTGTCCCAATCATAGGTGGTGGAGAAGCTCACTCGCACGCTGGTGCCGGGGCTGTTCTTTCCGTTGGGGTAGAAGGTCCACTTGTTGTAGCCCTTTCCCTTCTCGGGATACTTGTGATACTTCATGATTTGTGCCATGGCCGTGGCCACGCACCCTGTCACGTAGTGGGTGGTCCGGTTGTTGCTTTGGTAGGTCGGGCTGAGGTTGTAGTAAGGCTCACTCTGTCCCCAGCGTGTGGTCATGAGCTCTGGCACCTCCTCCTTGTATTTGCTGCTCTTTTCGGCCTTGGCGGGTTGTGTTCCCTTGGCCAGTGACTCCTCCATGCTTTGGCTGACGGCCGTCATCCACCACTCGAAGGCGGGTGCCATATTGTTAGGGTCGACGGGTTCGTCGGTGTAACCCAAGATAGGCTCAAAGAGGTCGTCGTTGGCCACGATCACGCCCTGTCCGTTGCTGCTGTTGAGCACGGTGATCTGGTCGTTGCTGAGCTGTGTGGTGAAGGTGAGCTTGCCCTTGATGGCCTTGCCTTTGCCCCCACCGTTCTGCAAGAACGACTGGGCGGCCTGCACCAGCTGTTGCCGGGTGCGCAACTTGGCCGTGGCGTTGACGCTGACCAATAGGGCCAGCGCAATGATGGAAAGATGTTTATTCATGTGCATTTTTGTTATGTTGTCCAGTTTACCTGTAGAAGATATGCTTATTGTTGGATAAATATTAGTATTTCTTTCTTGTTGACTACAAAATTCGGCAAATTCTTTGAGATATGCAAGTAAAACGTTCGTGAATTGTGCCAATTTTATTGTTTTTGTTGTTTGCACAAAAGAGAAGCAGGTTGGCAAGGACAGCGCCTTGTCAACCTGCTTGATAGTATCCGGTTGTAAACTTGCGTTCAGCTTACTTCTTGGTGAGCTTCAGGTCTGTCAGGATGCGCCATGCGCCAGCGCCCGGCTGATAGAAGTAGAGCGACTTGCTTGCGGGGAAGGTGATGGTCGTCGGGAAGGCGTCGTTCTCACCCAGAGCCCACGGTGCCGTCACGTCGTCGGTGGTGTAGCTGACGCCGTTGTCGGTCACCCACATCCACTCGTAAGAGCTGCCGTAGGTAGCGATGACCTCACCGCAGACGATGCCGATGGTACCCTTCTTGGTAGCCAGGTCGAAGTTGTAGTTGAGGTGGAACTCGCAGTCGATGCTTGCGCCCACGTTGATGAAGCCGGGAGCCGACACCGTCAGCACGTGGTCGTAGTCGTCCGCCGTCTCGTCGGTCTCGCCGCTGATGGTGACATCCTTGCTGAAGGCGCTCACGCCAGAGCTCGACTGGATGTTACCGCTCAAGTTCCACTTGCCGAAGAACTTCTCGTAGAAGGCCGCGTCGTTGTCGCGAATGGTCACGATGGTCGAAGCGTTGCCCTCGATCTTGGCACCGTTGGCACTCACGATGGTGAGTTTGAAGGTGCGGTTGTCGTTGATCTCGCTGTCGTCCACCATCTTCACCTCGACGTTCATGGTGCCGCTTGCGAGCGTGTCAGCCTTGATGTTGATGGTCTTCGATGTGATCATGTAGTTGACATCCTCCTTGGCGGGGTTGACACCCTCCTCCTCAGCCTTCACGGTGACGGTCACGTTTCCGTTGCGCACGCCGGTGACGCTGATGGGGATGTTGACGATGCCGGCACTCTCCTTGGTCACGACGGAATCGCTGGCGAAGCTGACAGTGGCCTCCTTGGTGTTGAAGTCGTCGTCGCTTGAGCAAGCGGCAAACAGTGACACCACCGCCAGCAGCATGAATAATTTGATATATTTCATGTCTTGTTCTTTTTTCTGTTATTTGTTAACTCTTCTCGATTAATAGCCAGGGTTCTGGACAATCTTCTTGTTGACATCGGTCTCGTGCTTCGGGATTGGCCAAGTCATCTTGTTGGCGTTGGCGGGAAGCGTGAAGTCGGTCGTGGTGGCACCCGGCAGCAGGCAGATGCTGCGGTCCTGCGGCGTGCCGCGCTTGATGCCCTCGTGCCAGCGCTTCAGGTCGAAGAGGCGTGAGCCTTGGCCCACCATCTCGCGCTCGCGCTCGTTCTTCACTTCGTTCATCAGAGCGTTCTGTGAGGGGAAGGCAGTCTCGGTGTAACCCTCGATACGCTTGCCCTTCAGCTCGTTGAGATACTTGGCACCGTTGGTCAGGTCACCAGCCTGTGCATAAGCCTCGGCAGCGATGAGATACATCTCCGAGATGGTGAACACCTTCGGCTCCACGGCGAAGCGGGCATACTCGTAGCCCTGCAGCTTGTTGTAGAGCGCTCCGTGGTCGGCATACTTGTTGAAGCAGTAGACCGTAGCGGTGGCACCCGTGTTGGTGGTGATGGTATTCTGGTTGAAGAACACGCTCTTGCGGATGTCGTTGTCAGAATAGAGGTCCATCAGCGTCTGCGTGGGCACGTAGTCGGGCACAGCGCCGTCAGAGTAAGGCTGGTAGCGGATACCCGTCTGTGCAGGCAGCTCGTCCTTTGTGGGGACCGCCAGCTGCAGGATGGTCTCGTTGCCACCGTCGTTGTGCCAGAGATCCTCGAGCTCGTCGGCATCCTCGGCCAGCGTGTAGCGACCGCTGTTGATGAGCTGTGTGGCGTACTGGGCAGCCTTGTCGTAGTCGTGTGTGTAGAGAGCCATGCGGGCGCGCAGTGCGGTGATGGCATCCTGTGTGTAGTAGCCGTAGCTGGCCTCACCCTGTGTGGTGATGTAGACAGCAGCCGAGTCGAGGTCGTCAGACACCTGCTTCATGGTCTCCTTCATCGTGGCGCGTGCGGGATAGGTGCTGGCGTTGGATGAGGGCGCGTAGTCGAGGCGGTAAGACACACCGCTGTTGGCGGCATCGGCTGTCTCGGGCTCATAGTCGGCGCAGAAGTACTCTGCGAGCATGAAGATGCTGTAGGCGCGTGTGTAGTAAGCGTCGCCGACGGCGGTCTTCACGGTTGCGAGGTTATCGGCTGTGTATGTGCTCTTGGGCACAAACTTCTTCCATCCGTCAAGGATGTAGTTGGCGCGGCTCATGATGGCCTGGTAGTTGGCATAGACGGTCTCGAAGTAACCCGTGCTTGACGTGAACGTGTAACGGTACATGTCGCCCAGGCTGTTGGAGAAGCCCGTCACGGCGTCGAAGCCGTCGCACTGGATCTCGGGGGCATTGTAGAAGTTGCCCTCTATGCTGCTGCGGAGGCCCGAGTAGAGGCCCACGCGGGCGTTGGCAAAGTCGGTGGGCGTGGAGATGCCCTCGGTGTCAGGCAGTGCGTTGTAGGGCTCCTTGTCCATGTCGCACGACGCCAGCAGGCCGGCAGCCAAAGCCAACATCAAATATGTTTTCTTCATGATGGTTTGCTTTAAAGTGATTAGAATGTGAGTTCAGCGCCAAATGAAATCTGGAGCGTGTTGGGGTAGTTGCCGAGCGTGTAGTCGCTGTCGACCTCAGGATCGTAGCCCTTGTAACCGGTGAAGGTCAGCAGGTTGCGGCCCACGAAGAAGACCTTGGCACCCTTGAGGAAGTGCGTGGCGTCCATCCACTTCTTGGGGAAGCTGTAAGACAGCTGCAGGTACTTCAGGCGAACGAACGAAGCATTCTCGAGCAAGCGGGTGTCGCCGTATTGGTAGGTGGCGTCGGCTGCAGCGATGTCGGTCACGTCACCGGGCTTCTGCCACATGTGGAACATGGATGTGCTCTGGTTGAGCTGTGTAGCGAAGGTCGGGTTCTCTGAGAACCAGCGCTCGTTGTTGTACATGTAACGGCCGAACATGCCCGTGAACTGCACGTCGAGCTCGAAGCCCTTCCATGTCAAGGTAGAGAGCAGACCGCCAGACCAGGGAGCGATGTAGCTCTTGCGGGTCATCACGTTGTAGCTGTCGTCGGGCTGCTGCTTGGTCTCGTTGCCGTTGCCGTCAATCCAGACGTTCTGTCCGTCGCGGGGGTCAACGTGGCTCCAGATGGGGCCGTAGAAGTCACCGTAGGCATGGCCCACCTCCAGGCGGAGACCGTTGGCCTCGTACGAGTCGACACCGTTGAGCAGTTTGGTGATACGGTTCTTGTTGTAGTTGCCGTTCACCTTCACGTTCCAGAACCAGTCCTTGTTCTTGATGACATCCACGCCGACGGTGAAGTCGAAGCCGCGGTTGTACATCTCGGCGATGTTGCCCCAGCCGGACGAGAAGCCAGTGGTGTAAGAGTAGGGCACCTGCATGAGCATGTTCGAAGTGGTCTTGTCGTAGTATTCGAAGTCGAAGGTCACACGGTCAACGAGCTTGCCGGTGAGGGCGAGGTTGAAGGTCTTCACGGTCTCCCATGTGAGGTCAGGGTTGGAGGCGTTCTTGATGGCCGTGCCGCTCTGTCCGTTGTAGAGAGGACCTGAGCCCACGAGACCGAGGGCCATGTAGGGACTGATGCCCGAGTTGCCGGTCGAACCGTAGCTGATCTTGAACTGCAGGTCGTTGAGCCAGCTGCGTGTGCTCTTCATGAAGTCTTCCTTGGTGACATTCCACATGGCGGCTGCGGCACCGAAGGTAGCCCAGCGGTTGTTCTCGCCGAAGAGCGAGCTGCCGTCGCGGCGGAGCGAGAGGTCGACGAAGTACTTGTCGGCGAATGAGTAGTTGAGCATGCCGAACCAAGAGTTGCGCACCTCCTCAGAGATGGAGTGTGAAGGAACGGTAGCTGTGGCGCCGGCCGACATGAGGAACAGGCGGTTGTCGGTCAGACCGTCAACCGAGGCGCTGAACGACTGCGTCTTGCTGGTCATCGACTCCTGGCCGAGCAGGACGGTGAAGTCGTGCTTGCGGGCGATGTTGAACTTATACTCGGCGGTGTTGGTCACCGTCCAGCGGTAGAAGCGCGAGAACGTCTCCGAGGCAGAGCCCGTGGGGTTCACGTCGGGATCGTCGGTGATGGTCCACTTGTAAGAGCCGCGAAGGTCGTTGGCGTCGAGGCCGAGGGCCGAGCGCACGTTGAGACCCTTGATGGGGTTGATATTGACAAACATGTTCTCGTTGAGGCGCACGCGATCCGAGTGGCGGGGCTGCCAAGACGAGATGTAGTAGGGGCTGTAGTAGCCCATCTGGTCGTAGAAGTTGAGCTTGTCGCCATAGCCCTCGAAGGTGCTGTTGGCGTAGTCGGTGGGGTCGAGGCCGAGGACCTCGCGTGTGGTCTGCGTGGGCAGGTAGGTGCGGGCGGCGAAGGTCTTGTTGTAGACGCTGTTGCCGTTGCTTCCCCACAGGGTCTCGCGATACTTGGTGAAGGCGAGGTTGGTGTTCGAACCGATCTTCAGCCAGGGGTTGATGTTCGACTCGATGTTGGCGCGCAGGGTCTCGCGGCGCATGTTGGAGTCGTCGATGACACCCTCAGACTTGTAGTGGCCGAACGAGATCAGGTAAGCCACGTTCTGGCTGCCGCCGCGCACGCTGGCGTCGATCTGGGCAGTGGGCTTGCTGTCGCCGAAGAGCTCTTTCTTCCAGTCGGTGCCGATGCCGTACTTCTTGTAGTAGGCGCGCTCAGCCTGGAAGTTGGCGCTGTTGGCCAGAGAGGGGTCCAGAACCTGCTGGAACTCCAGCCACTGGTTGGCGTCCATCATGTCGGCCTTGTCGCCGGTGTAGTGTGAGATGCCATACTGTGCCGAGACGCTCACTGTGGGAGCCTCGCCAAACTTACCTTTCTTGGTGGTGAGGATGATGACACCGTTGGCGGCACGTGAACCGTAGATGGCTGTTGACGAAGCGTCCTTCAGGGTGGTGAAGCTCTCGATGTCGTTAGGATTGAGCGAGAGGAAGGTCTGCTGTGAGATCTCAGAGCCGTCGAGGATGAACAGGGGCTCTGTGGAAGCGTTGATAGAGGTCACGCCACGGATACGCATGCTGGCAGTGGCCGAGGGCTCACCCGATGATGTGAACACCTGCAAGCCAGCGACCTGGCCCTGCATGGCGTCGGCGATGTTGGCGATGGGGCGGTTCTCGAGTGTCTTGCCCGAGATGGTCTCCACCGATCCGGCGATGGTGCCGAGCTTACGGGCTGTACCGTAGCCCGTCACGACAAACTCGCTCAGCGACTCGCTGGCGGGCTCGAGCGTGATCTTCATGTTGCGTCCGGCCTTTACGGTCTGCGGCGTCATGCCGATGTAGGAAATCTGCAGCTTGGCGCCGGCGGGAGTCTTCAGTGAGAAGTTACCGTCAGCGTCGGTGACAGTTCCCGTCTGCGTCCCCACTACCTTGACGGATGCGCCCACCACGGGCGAGCCGTCTTCGGAAGAGGTGACTGTGCCGGAAACCTGACTTTGCGCCAAGGCCATTCCTATGCTCAGGAACAGGCAGGCGATAAACGTCATGAGTCTTTTTTCCATAAAATCTCTCTTTTTAGTAAATGAAAATATAATGTTTGTTGTCTTTTCCCTATAAAATCGCGGTGGCGGTGGCCCGCTCTTGGCGAATATCATTAACTTTAGCGTCTCCACCTCGCGCCGCGAGGTGGAAAACGCACTTGTTATACCTATATATTATATGCCTTGAGAGTGTTGTCTTGTCGCATCATGCTTTAGCACAATTTTAACAATCTTTTCAATTGGCTGCAAAATTAAGCATTATTTAGGTTTCTTCCAAATATTTTTTCATTAAAAACGCATAAACACCAACATTTTATAACGATTAGCCTCATTTTGCGTGATTTTGGTTACGAATATCAAGAAAATGGCGCTCGTTTTGAAAGCATTTGGCGGGCATGCGATGATTAAATGTTCCTTAACATCTGTTTTTTTATCAAGGCAAGCGCTCACCGGATTGAGCGTGACGAGGCCGATGGTTTGGTTGTAAACTGAATTGGGCGTGACGAGCACCAATGGCTTGATTGTAAACCGAATTTGCCGTGACGAGCACCAATGGTTTAAACGTAAACCGCTCATACATGCTTTATGCCCGGCTCCTCCACTTGCCCGGCCTGAAAGGCCAAAAATACTTAGCCCAGGGCAAGCGAAGCGACACCCTGGGGTTAGTGCGTCTGATGTAATCACGCCCTGCAAGGGCAAAAGTATACATGTTCAGCCAATTAAACGACTACACTTTTGCCCCTATAGGGCATTGGCTCACGCTCACCTTCTTACCCAGGGTGTCGCTTCGCTTGCCCTGGGCTAAGTACTTTTGGCCTTTCAGGCCGTGCAAGTGGCGGAGTTTCGTACTGGCCGTGCAAGCGACAAAATCTATTGCCGGTAGCGCAAGTGACGAAGACGATCGCCAGTAGCGCAAGTGGGCAGTCCGAACGCAACTCACCCTTGCCTCCATTGTCGTTCTGAAATCCACCATAGTGGTACTAATAGCCGTCCTGGCACCCAGCTTTGAATAAAGCGGACAATGTA
>DJOV01000061.1 GCA_002437285.1 Prevotella sp. UBA6429
GCCGTGAGCTTGCTCACAAGGCCAAAGACGCAAACAGCAGCATGAGCCCGTCAGGGCTTCCCGCACCCATGGGGTTTATATTGGTTTACATTCAGCCCAACGTAAGGAACCCATCACTCCAAATTCCGGAAGAGCCTGATTTTTGCCGTATGCGCGTGTTGTGCCTGACTTTTGTCGCATGCGCGGGCTGAAAGCCCAGTGAGTACATAGCCCAGGGCAAGCGAAGCGGCGCCCTGGGTTGGCATGGCGACAGCAATCACGCCCTGTAAGGGCAAAAGTATTCATAATCAGTATGTTACACGACTATACTTTTGCCCCTTTAGGGCGCCGGCTCACGCACGCCATCTAACCCAGGGTGCCGCTTCGCTTGCCCTGGGCTATGTACTCACTGGCCTTTCAGGCCGTCAAGCGACAAAGTCGAGCATGAGCCCGTCAAGCGACAAAGTCGAGTGCTTACCGCACCCCTGGGGTTTATATCGGTTTACATTCCACCCCAACACAAAGGTCCCATCACTCCAAATTCCGGAAGAGCCTGATTTATTTTTTGAGGGTATGTTTTCGTGAAAGCAAGTGCAATCTCTTCCCTGCAATTCCAAAATCTAAATAGATGATAAATTCCTTTTGCTTTTGTGCGAAAAGCTCATCGTTTTGTGTACTTTTGCAGAAAAATAGAACCATGACCAAGACGAGTGTTCCCATAAAAGTAGCGGTAGGCTATGCCATCATCATAGCCATCTTCGGCGTGGCCACCTGGATGGTCTATGGCAACACGCGCACCTTCATGCATATCAACCGCACGGAGCAAGCCTTCACACAGCGCCGCGACATCATCGACAGCTTGGTCTACAGCTTCATGCAGATGAACAACCAGGAGCGCGCCATCTGCCTGGGCGATGTGGAGCAGTGGGATGATTTCGAACGATCGCTCCACCGCACCATTGCCCTGTCCGAGCGCCTGCAGGCGGTGCTCACCAAGACCACCCAAGACCACAAGATTGATTCGTTGCAATCACTCTTGCGCCTCAAGCGCGACAACACGCTTCTCATCATGCGCATGATGGCGCAAAATCACGATGACCGCTTTCTCGCCGAGAAGGTGAACAGCCTGCACCAGGGCACCGACTCGGTGATCATCCATCCCAAGGCCGCAGAGGTGAAAGAGGACAAGGAGACCGTGTACGAGGTGGTGAAGAGCCGCAAGGGCTTCTTCGCCCGGCTGGCCGACGCCTTCAAGCGCCAGCATACCGACACGGTGAGCGTGACACAAAACCACCAGCAGCACAACGACTCCGTGCAGCAGCGCATCGACATAGCCCACGACGTGGCCAATGTACTGTCTGACATCGCCCAAAAAGACGTCTCGCAGAAGCGCTGGCAACGCATGAGGCTGCGTGAGCGTGAGCGCCAGCAGCAGCGCGTGAGCATCAGGGTCGCCGAGCAGACCGACGATCTGTTGCGCGACATACGCGGTGATGAGCGCAAGGCCAGGCAGGTAGCCTTTGAAAAGAACACCCTGGCACGGCGTGACGTGATGGCCAAGGTGGTGCTGCTGGCCATCGTGTCGCTCCTGTCAGCCTGTGTGCTCGTCTACTTCGTGTGGCGAGACGTCAAACGGGCGCAGCGCGACCGAGAGCGTCTCCGCGACGCCAAGGACAAGACCGAGCGCCTCATGGCGCAGCGTGAACGGCTGATGCTCACCATCACCCACGACATCAAGGCTCCGGCAGCCTCCATCTCCGGTTTCACTACGCTGCTGTCGGAGCGGGTGGCCGATGACGCCCAGGCAACTTCGTTCACCCACAACATCAACGCCTCGGCCACTCACCTGCTACGTCTCGTCAATGCGTTGCTCGACTATCACAGTCTGGAGAGTGGCCGGGTGGAGGTGCGCGCCACCACGTTCAGCCCTGCTCGCCTGTTGGAAGAGAGCGTGGACGCCATCCGTCCGCAGGCCACCGCGAAAGGCTTGCGGGTGACTTGCAACACCAGCGGGTGCTTGCAGCGTCTCCTCAAGGCCGACGCTTTCCGCATCAAGCAGATAGTGGACAACCTCTTGAGCAATGCCTGCAAGTACACGTCGGAAGGCGGCATCACCGTCAAGGCTTGCACCACCGGCGACCGACTCGTGGTCAGTGTGGCCGACACCGGTTGCGGCATGACCGATGAGGAGACGCGCCGCGTCTTCAACGCTTTTACTCGCCTGCGCGGGGCGCAGGGTACGGAGGGCGTGGGGTTGGGGCTTTCCATCGTCCAGGAACTGGTGACCTTGCTCCATGGCGACATACACGTCACGTCGGCGAAGGGCCGTGGCACCACGTTCCGGCTGTCGGTCCCTGTGGAGCCCGTCAATGGGAATGAGCCGCAGCCCGCCACTACGGCTCCCGCTCCCCGTCCGATGCGGCAGGCGGTCACGGCACCCGCCATCACGCTGACGGACATCCTTGTGCTCGATGACGATCCGCTTCAGCGCCAGTTGCTCCAGGAGATGCTTCGGCGGCTTGTCCCTGCAAGTTGCACCATCACGCTCTGCCAGTGGGCCGAAGACCTGTTGCGCCGGGTGGAAAGGCACCACCCGTCGGTGTGTCTGGTCGATGTGGAGATGCCCGACATGAGCGGGACGGAAGTGGCGCGGCGCATCGGGGCGCATGACGGCATGCGCATCGTGGCCATGACGGCACACGACGCAAGCATCATGCCACAACTCAAGGAGGCAGGCTTCGACGACTGCCTGTTCAAGCCCATCAGCATGGAGCGCTTGGCCATGGCACTCGGTCTCCCTGCCGATGCCACGGTCCCTGATACCCACGGGGACAGCGCAGGCACCTGTGACCTGTCTGCCCTCACGGCGTTTGCTTCGGGCGACCAGGAGGCCGAGCGTGAGATACTCCATAGTTTCGCGCAGGAATTGAAAGGGCATATCCACATGCTTGAGACGGTGCTCTCCACCTCCGACCGTAAGCAGGCGGCACATGTGGGGCACAAGGCCTTGCCCCTGATGACGCTCATCGGCGCCCGTTGTGTGCCTCAGCTGCAAGCCCTGTCGCCCGAGCATGTCGGCGAGTTGGCCGACGGTCTCTTCCTCGATACGGTCCGCAAGGTGATTGATGACCTGCGCGCGGTCTTGCAGAAGGTGGAGGACACAAATGGCGGATAGGCGCTCCATAAGGTTAATATGCGTTAAATATAAGATGAAGCGTGATGACGTATGGCGTGAAAGCCGTATCTTTGAAACAAGAAACATGCTAAGATGAACATACCGCTACGCTTGGCCTTCTTATGGGCCATCACCCTGTTTGCCCTCACGGGCAAGGCGCAGGCCGACTCCACACAACAGCGCACAATGGCTTTCGCCGACTATCGGCCCGCTGTGGTGACGCTCACCACGGGCAAGGTGGTCACGGCGGCACAGGCCAACGTGTTCCTGAAGGGCAGCGTGCTGGTCTACCGCAATCCGCAAGGGCGTGTCATGGAGGCCAACCGCAAGACGGTCAGGAGCGTCGACTTCAAGGACCGGCACTATGAGCGCATCGATTCCATGCTCTATGAGCGCATTGACACGGTGGGCGACAACGCCCTCTACTGTGCCACCTACATCGACATGGTCTCGCTTCGACAGCAGATTCTGAACGGACGCGACATGACCGACATGCAGGTCAACTCGCTCATGCTCAGCTCCACGGCCATCACCCTCAACGAGGGCGACCTCGACCTGCCTTACACGCATGTCTACTATTATCGCTACCGTGGCAAGTGGTTGCGCGTGCATGAGCGTGACATCGACCACGCCTTGCCCCGCACGAAACGCGATGCCTACAAGGTGGCACTCGCCATGCCCGGCTTCTCGTGGAGCGACCCGCGCAGTCTGATGGAGCTTCTGCGCGCCATCAGCGACTGATGACAGCCCTTCCACCTCCATTTGCTCACACACCTACTCATAACTATAGTCATGCAAAACATCACCGATTATCGCAACCTGATACTGAAAGCGCTGCTCGCAGCCTCTGACGACGACGGCCGGCCGCGCCTCACCGAAGAAGAGGCCAAGCGCCTGTCCAAGGAGTTCTCCGACGAGGAACTGGCTTTCGGCATGGACTACAACACGCCCGAGGAAGTGGCCGACATGCTCCTCGACGCCGACTTGTGACACTCCCCCTTGTAACCACCTTAACCCCACCGATTATGAATGAAAAGAAATCCATAGACACTTATCTCAACGAGATCGGACAGGAGAAGCTCCTCACCGATGCCGAGGAGCGGCAACTGGCCGAACGCATCCAGCAGGGCGACAGCCGCGCGCTGGACCGCCTGACCACCGCCAACCTCACCTTCGTGGTCTCGCTGGCCCACCAGTATGCAGGCTGTGGCCTGCCCACCGAAGATCTCATCAGCGAGGGCAACATCGCCATGCTGCGCGCCGCCGCCAAGTTTGACGGCAGTCGTGGCAAGCGCTTCGTGACCTTCGCCGCGCCCTACATCCGCGATGCCATGCGCCAAGCCATCGAGCAGCAGACGGGTCTATACCGCGTGCCGCGCGACGCCGGCGATACAAACACCGAGCGCCGCCGTAGCCGTGCGCTCTCCATCGACGCCCCCGTGGGTGGCAGCCAGGACCTGAGCCTTGGCCGCGTGGTGGCCAATCCGCACGCCGCCGACCCCGGACAGCTCCTGGAGGAGGGGGCTCTCGTCGAGGAACTGCAACGCCTGGTGACACGCCTTGAGGGGCGCGAGCAGCGTGTGGCTGCTTGCCTCTACGGTGTGGGCACCGCGCCCCTCACCATGGCCGAGACCGCCCAGCAGATGGGCCTCAAGCGCGAACGTGTGCGCCAGATACGCGACAAGGCAGTGCGCCAGCTCTGCCGCATGACCACGAGTAAGGACCTCCGTCATTATCTGAAGCGATGAGATACATGCTCCTTTCCGACATCCACGGTTCGCTGCCCCGCCTGCGCCGTGCGCTCGACTTCTACAAGGCCCAGCGCTGTGACATGCTGCTGCTCATGGGCGACATCCTCAACTATGGTCCACGCAACGGGGTGCCTGAGGGCCTCGATGCGCCAGGCATCGCCCAGGCGCTCAACGCCATGGCCGATGACATTGTGGCCGTCCGTGGCAACTGCGACTCGGAGGTCGACCAAATGCTCCTCCAGTTTCCCATCCTCTCGACCTATACCGTCCTTGTGGATGAGGGGCGTCGCATCTTGCTCACCCACGGACACGTCTACAACAAGGAGACGCTACCTCCGGGGCGCTTCGATGCCGTGGTCTACGGCCACACGCATCTCTGGGAGCTCACCGAGCGAGAGGACCACAGCGTGATATGCAACACGGGCTCCATCACCTTCCCAAAGGGTGGCAACCCGCCCACACTCGGCATCATGGCCGACGGCAGGATCACCGTCTACAACTTCGACACTCTGAAGCCACTCGCGTCACTGGCCCTGCGCTAAAGCGCCAACTCATCAATGGACAATTAACTTCTTACCAACCATCTAAAACCTTCAAGGATGCGCAAAATCACAATCAAAGCCGTCATAGCCCTCGCAGTGGGGGGCTTGACATTGAGTTCATGCATCGGTTCGTTCGGACTGACCAACAGTGTGCTCAACTGGAACAAGAAGCTCAGCAGCAGCAAGTTTCTCAACGAATTGGTATTCATCGTCATCAGTCCGGCCTACGCTGTCTGCAGTGTGGTAGACTTGTTTGTGCTCAACACCGTGGAGTTTTGGACGGGCAACAAGCTCGTGGCCCATGTCGGCGAGACAAAGAACGTGATGGGCAAGGACGGCCGCATGTATGCCGTGAAGACCCTGAAGAATGGGTATGAGATCACCAATCCCGATGGCGAGGTGTCTTATTTGGTCTACAACAAAAAGGAGAAGAGCTGGAACTATAAGGACGACAACGGCTCCTTACGGGAGTTGTTCCGCTTCAATGAGGACGGCACCATCCAGGCCACGCTGCCCAATGGCAAGAAGATGAACGTGACGCCCGACCAGGCTGGCCTGTTCCAGGTGAAGATGGCTGTGCAGGATGGCGTCTACTTCGCCTCAGCGCGATAGGCTTCTCCGCAGCGCCACTTATGCTTCGGTCCGCATGACGAGCAACAGGCCTTTTCTGGTTGTTGGTCATGCGGACTGATTGTTTCTCATGATTTTCGGTCGGAAAGTTTGCCGACAAACTTCCGGCCAAAAATCATGACAATGCAAGCAGCGTGCACAACCGGCCTAAGTCTGCCTGGGGAAAAAACGCGATAACATAGTCGGGACAAATGTGCCACTTCTCATATATTATGATTACCTTTGCCATGTGCCATCCGCCCCATGACGGGCGGGGCAAGCCAAACCGCTAGACATGAAGATTCTATTAGCCATCGACTCCTTCAAGGGCTGCCTCACCTCCGCTGAGGCTGAGGCTGCCGCCATGCAGGGCCTGCAAGAGGCCCTGCCCGATGCCCAACTGGTCGCCGTGCCCGCCTCTGACGGCGGCGAAGGCATGGTCGACGCCTTTGTGGCCGCCACAGGGGGCCAGCACATCCCCGTCCGCACACACGACGCCCTGATGCGTCACGTCGAGGCCAACTATGGTCTTCTGCCCGACGGCACGGCTGTGGTGGAGGTGGCCCAGGCTTGCGGCCTGGCTCGCCTCACCGCCGAGGAACGCCGTCCGCTGCTCGCCACCAGTTACGGTGTGGGCGAAATCATCGCCACTGCCGTCGAGCGTGGATGCCGCCACTTTGTGGTGGGACTGGGCGGCACCGCCACGAGCGACGCTGGCCTGGGCATGCTCCGCGCCCTTGTCGACCGCCTGGCACCACACGGCACACTCGACGACGTCCTGCGGGGACTCCTCAGCCAGTGTGTGTTCACCTTGGCCTGCGACGTCACCAATCCCCTGTGTGGCCCACAGGGTGCCGCAGCCGTCTTCGGCCCACAGAAGGGCGCCACACCCGACATGGTGGCCCAGCTCGACCGCCGTGCCGCACACTTTGCGCGCATCGCCGCCCGTCACTTCGGTCACGACTGTTCGACCCGGCCGGGAGCAGGCGCCGCCGGGGGCTTGGGCTACGCCTTCATGCAGTGTCTGGGCGCACGGGCTGAGTCGGGGGCGCGCCTGCTGTTGCGCCTGGCCCGTTTTGACACGATGCTCCGTGGGGCCGACGTTGTGGTTACGGGCGAGGGATCGTCAGACGCGCAGACCCTCATGGGCAAGTTTCCGCAGGAGGTGCTTGCGGTGTGTCAGCAACAGGGCGTACCCGTGTGGCTCGTTGCCGGACGGGTGGCCGACACCGACAAGCTCACCGCTGCCGGTTTCGCCCAGGTGGCCTGCATCAATCCGCCTGGACTGCCACTGGCAGAGGCCATGCGCCCCGACATGGCCAAAGCCCACCTCGCGGCCACCGTGCGACGCCTGGCCGAGGGGCATCAGCGACAGTTGGGTCAAAAATCCAAGATATAAAATCAAAATTCACAAGACACGTTTCTAATAAAGCCTGTAACTTTGCAAATGACAAAACTTTCTACTAAAACGAGTCTCTACATACACATGAAGACAAGAAGACTGTTCTTCATCTACATCCTGCTGCTGACCGCGACGGTCACGGTGGCAGCAAAAAAGAAGGCGTTGTGGCCCGACGGCAGCGAGATGAGCCCATGGTTCACGGACACCGCATCGGTCGACATGAACCAACTGGGACGCCGCTACGTAGTCACCGACTATGGTGTCACGACCGACTCCACCCTCGTGCAGACGCGTGCCTTGCAGGCCGTCATCGACCGCTGCGCCCACGAGGGTGGCGGCGTGGTGGTCATCCCGCGCGGCACGTTTCTCTCGGGCAGTCTCTATTTCCGCCAGGGCACCCACCTGCTCATCGAGCGCGACGGTCGGCTCAAGGGGTCTGACCGCATCGAGGACTTCGACATACGCACCACGCGCATCGAGGGAGAGACCTGCGCCTACTATGCCGCACTCATCAACGCCGATGGTCTCGACGGTTTCGTCATCAGCGGCCCCGGCACCATCGATGGCAACGGACACCACTACTGGCGACAGTTCTGGCTGCGCCGACAATGGAACCCACAGTGCACCAACAAGGATGAGCAGCGACCGCGCCTGGTCTACGTCTCTCGCTCGAGCCGTGTCACCGTGCAAGATGTCAACCTCATCAACAGTCCCTTCTGGACCAATCATCTATACAAGTGTCACCACGTGCGCTTTCTGCGAGCCCGCATCACCTCGCCCACCGAAGGGCTGAAGGCTCCGTCGAGCGACGCCATCGACATCGATGTCTGCCACGACGTGCTGGTCAGCGGCTGCTACATGAGCGTCAACGACGACGCCGTGGCGCTCAAGGGGGGCAAGGGCACCTGGGCCGACCGCGACTCCACCAACGGGCCCAACAGCAACATACTCATCGAGCGGTGCCGATACGGCACGGTACACGGTTGCCTGACGCTCGGATCGGAGAGCATCATGGATCACAACATCGTCTTGCGCGACTGTCATGCCGACAACGCCAACCGCGTGCTCTGGCTGAAGATGCGGCCCGACACGCCCCAACAATATGAGTTTGTCAGCGTGGAGGGCATCACAGGGCGCACGCGCTCGTTTCTCGTGGTGAGGCCCTGGACCCAGTTCTTCAAACTGGGCGAACGCAAGGATATGCCGCTCTCCACCTGCAACGACATCAGCATCAGCGGCATCCGCATGAACTGCGACAACTTCTTCGACGTAGGACTGTCGGACAAGTACCAACTTCGAGACTTCAACTTCACCCACATCGACGTGACCAACAAGCAAGGTCTCTTCGACCTCTCTGTCATCACCGGAGCAAAAGTGAAAGACGTGAAGGTCAACGGCCGACAACTCTAAGCTGACGCACCATCCACAACAACTATTGCCCACGAACATGAAACACCTATTATTATATGCGCTCTGCCTCTTGGCTTCTCTGCAGGCACGCGGCCAACACTTCGACTTCGACATGACCAGGCCGCAACCGCGATACACTGACAGCACGGGCTACGGCTACGACGTGACGGCCTCGCCCGTGAAGGGCGGAACGGCTCCCTTCTTCTTCAGCGTGAAGGTGCCCGACGGCAACTACCGCGTCACCGTCACTCTCGGCAGCCGAAACCATGCCGCCGTGACCACCGTGCGCGCCGAGAACCGCCGCCTGATGGTGGAGCCCACTATCACGCCTCGCCGGGGACAGCGCACGGTGACATTCACCGTCAACAAGCGCAGCCCGCGCATCGACGACCGCCACAGCGTGCGCATCAAGGAGCGCGAACGCGACTACCTGCACTGGGACGACCGCCTCACTCTTGAGTTCAATGGCGTACGACCCGCCGTGAGCCGCATCGTCATCGACCCCGACACCACCGCCACCACACTCTTCCTCTGCGGCAACTCCACAGTGGTCGACCAGAGCCGCGAGCCCTGGGCATCATGGGGACAGATGTTTCCTCGCTGGTGGGACGAGGGCGTCAGCGTATGCAACCTCGCCGAGAGCGGACTAACCGCAGGCTCGTTCCTGGCCCAAGGGCGCCTCGACTACATCCTGGCCCACCTCCGCCGGGGCGACTACGTGTTCTGCGAGTTTGGGCACAACGACCAGAAGGAGCGCAGCGCGGGGGCAGGTGCCTGGTACAACTTCGCCTACAACCTCAAGGTCTTCATAGACCGCGTGCGACAGCGGGGTGGCACCATCATCTTCTGCACGCCCACACAGCGGCGTGCTTTCGACCCGGCACACCAGCACATCGTGGAGACCCACGGCGACTATCCCGACGCCATGCGCACCGTGGCGCGGCGCGAGGGGGTGCCGGTCATCGAGCTGCACGACATGACGCGCACCTTCTTTGAGACGCTCGGCTACGAGGGCAGCACACAGGCGCTCGTACACTACCCCGCCAACTCCTTCCCGGGACAGACACTGGCCTTGGCCGACAACACACACTTCAACCCCTATGGGGCCTACGAGGTGGCCAAGATGGTGGTCATGGGCATCAAGCAGCTCGGGCTGCCCGTCGCCAGTCACCTGCGCCCCAACTGGAGGGACTTCGACCCGTCGAAGCCCGACGCCCCGGAGGCCTTCACCTGGTATCCGGCGCCCATCTACGAGACGGCAAAACCTGACGGCAACTGACTTGCGTCTTTTTTCTTCTTTACCATAAACGAAAGAATATCTTTATAGCATAAACAACAATCTACCAGAATTAATTATGAAAAAACAAATCCTAACAGTTGCGCTCCTGGTTTTCGGATCGCTGACGGGCATGGCCCAAAGGCAGTTTGACAACCTTGACCGCGGCCTCATCGCCATCAAGCAGGCCGGTGGCATGTATTGCTCATGGCGCATCAACGCCGATGAGTATTACGCCACCACCTACGACCTCTACCGCGATGGCGTAAAGGTGAACGACAAACCGCTCACCGTCTCCAACTACACGGATCCCAACGGCACTCTCGAGAGCCAATACACCGTCAAGGCGGTGCACGCCGGACAGGAGGGGCCGGCCAGCAAGGTGGGCTACAACCTCAGCAACAACTGGCTGGAGGTGAAGAAGCCCAAACGCATATCCAACGACGGACAGACGGACATCACCAACAAGTTTGAGCCCAACGACGCCACCATCGGTGACGTGGACGGCGACGGCGAGATGGAGCTCATCACCAAGCAGCTCTACATCGGCCAGGACCCCAACGACAAGACGCAGAAGGACTTCGCGCGCATCGAGGTGCAGAAGCTCGACGGTACGTTGCTCTGGTGGATCGACTGCGGTCCTAACATGTGGGACTTCCAGCAGAACGAGATCAACATCATGGCCTACGACTGGGACGGTGACGGTAAGGCCGAGTGTGTGGCGCGCCTGCAGGACAACAGCGTCATACACCTTGCCGACGGCACCACCTACACCGTGGGCGATGCCAAGAAAGACTATCGCGGCAGCGTCTACAACTTTCTCTGCCAAGGTGACGAGTTCCTCGTCTACATGAACGGCCAGACAGGCAAGCCCTACACCGTGCAGGAGTTCCCCCTCAAGCGTTTTGAGGCAGGCGAGAGCGACCTCAACGCCGCATGGGGTGACAACTACGGGCACCGCGCCATGAAGTTCTTCTTCGGCGCGCCCTACCTCGACGGTCGCAAGCCCAGCATCTTCCTGGCTCGCGGTATCTACACGCGCCACAAGATGATTGCACTCGACGTGGATCCCAAGACCCATCAGCTCTCCGTGCGCTGGCGCTGGAACAACAACAATCCCGGGTCGGCATGGTACGGACAGGGATACCACAACTACTCCATCGCTGACGTGGACCTTGACGGTCGCGATGAGATCGTCTTCGGCTCGATGGTCATCGACGACAACGGTCATGGTCTCTCCACCACAGGACTCGGCCATGGCGACGCTCACCACGTGGGACAGTTTGACCCCTACCGCAAGGGCTTGCAGGTCTTCGCCTGCAACGAGACGCAGCCGGCCAACAACTACCGCGACGCCACAACGTCGAAGATATTCCACCGACTGGCGGGTGGCGGCGATGACGGACGCTGCATGATGGCCAACTTCACCAACCGACTGCCGGGCGCCATCGGCTCGTCCAACCACGACCGCATCTTGAGCGCCACCACGGCTAAGTATGCCGAAGATCTGCCCAGCGGCTATTGGTATGGCAACGTGTTCCGCGTCTACTGGGACGGCGACCTCCTCGATGAGGACAACAATGGCAACAGCATACACAAGTTTGAGGACCAGAGTTCCATCTCCCTCACCGGTGCGCTGACCAACAACAGCACCAAGGCTACGCCCTGCCTGCAGGCCGACATCTTCGGTGACTGGCGCGAGGAGATCGTGGCGCGCACTGAGGCTGGCAACATGCGCATCTACACCACCAACATACCCACCAAGTGGCGCATGGCCACACTGCTCTCCGACAAGCAGTACCGCAATGCCATGCAGACGCAGATGAACGGATACAACCAGCCGCCTCACGTGTCCTACTTCGTGGGCGAGCTCGAGGGTATCACCGTGGCTCCGCCTCCTGAGACGACCAACGGCAAGACGGAGGTCAAGAATGGCGGAACCATCTCGACCAGTCTCAACGGCAAGCAGGTCATCATGGCCGAGACGGGCGACATGACGGCCACGGTGGCCGAGGGCGCGCAGCCGGAGGTGTTCTTCGACGTGGCTCCCTCATGGACGCAGGGACACGACAACAACAAGAACATCACCACCTCTTACTATACGCACACGCTGACGGGTGCCGCCTTCACGGGCAGCACACGCGTCACCAAGCAGGGCGAGGGCACGCTCGTCATGCCGGCCGTCACGCAGACCTACACAGGCCCGACGGACGTGTGGTTTGGCACACTGCGCTTCGACGGTGTGATGCAGAAGTCGCACGTGTGGCTCAACCGTTTCGCAGAGCTCAACTCTGACGGCGGCAACTTCCAGGCGGGCATCAGCATGGACTACGGGGCCATCCTCCGACCTGGAGCAGAGAACCACGTGGGCACTGTGACCGTCGACTCACTCAAGCTCGGGTTCGGCGCGCGTGTGGTGTTCGACATCGACGACAACACCAAGACGACCGACAAACTCACGGCCAAGACACTGATCATCGAGAAGAAGGACTGGAACCAAGGCCCGCAGTACAACGCACCGGTCTTCGAGATCCATCCGGTCTACGCCAGCGGCAAGGACCGTTTGGCTGCCGGGACCTATGAGCTGGCCGACGTGGCCGACATACAGGGCGACATCAGCGACATCACCATCGACGGCATCAACAACCAGAAGGCGGAGCTCAGCGTCGCTGACGGCAAGATCTACATCACCATTGCCGACCAGCGCGACGCAACTGCCGTGGAATGGCAGGGTGCGGAGGACGGCAACTGGGACTTGCTGACCACCGAGAACTTTACCGTGGGCGGACTGAAGGACAAGTTTGTCAGCGGTGACAAGGTGACCTTTGGAGATGACGCCAAGCGCACAGACATCACCATCAAGCAACCCGTGAAGGTCGGGGCACTCAACTTCGAGAACGACTCGCTCAACTACACCCTCACGGGCGACAGCATCGTTGGCAACGCCGACCTCACCAAGACGGGTGAGGGCACGGTCAACATCAACAACGTGAACCGCTTCGTGGGCACCACACGTGTCATGGGTGGCAAGCTCAACGTGGCCACACTGGCCAACACCAACGGACAGGAGTATGGCGCACTGGGCGGTGTCAGCAACCGTATCGAACTGTCGGGCAACGCCGAACTGGGCATCACGGGCAGCGTCACCAACAACCAGCCCATCCTCGTGGCAAGCGATGATGCAGCGGTCAACGTGGCTACCAATGCCTCGCTCAACATGAAGACAGGCTTCGCCTCCACCAATGGCAGGCATGCACTCAACAAGCGTGGCGCGGGAACGCTGACGCTCAGTGCGGCCAGTACACTGAGATGCCTCAATGTGGAGCGCGGAACAGTGGATCTCTTCGATGGCGCCAATGCCGACACCGTGCGCTTCGTGAGCACGGGAACCAAGGTCTACGACAGCAACTCCATGGGCTCGTACAGCACCAACAGCAGCACGTTTGTCGTGCCTGAAAAGGTATCCGGAAACTTCTGGATGGATCCTCGTTGCGACTACAAGGGCAAGCTCCTCGGCAAGGGTTCCTTCTACGTCTACGCAGCCGGTCCGCGCAACACGCTCAGCGGCGACTGGAGCGCCTTCGAGGGAACGGTGGTGGCTGGCCAAGAGCAGCGCAGCACCTACGGCCCCAGCTTCGCATGGAACAACAGTTATGGTCTGCCCAAGGCTACCCTGCAAGTGACGAGTGGCACCACCTTCGAGGCGGGGGCCAACTCCATGTCCATCGGACACGTCAAGGGTGACGGCACCATCAACGGAACGGGAACGCTCACCATCGGCGCCCTCAACGAGGAAATGCTGAAGACATCCAAGCTGCAGATCACTGGCGCAAGGGTGCGCAAGGTGGGATCGGGCATCTGGAACCTCGCAGCGACCAACGCACAGGCCAGCATCGGTGCCGTGACAATCGCTGGTGGCGAGCTGCGGCTCGATGACACCTCGTTCAAGACATTGCTTCTGGGCAAGGCTGGCGTCACCGTCACCGACTCGGGACTGGTGCAGGGACGCGGCAAGCTGCAAGCCATCACCGTCAACGGCGGCACATTGGCTCCCGGAACCTACTATGGCAACCACTACGGTGGCATCCGCACGGAGGGCAACGTCACCCTGTCGAAGGGACGCCTCGAGCTGACCATCACCAACAACCGCAACCTGGCCACAAGCCGCTCGTACCTTGAGGTGGGCGGAACACTGACTCTCAACGACTCGGTGGTTGTCTACCTGAGCGACCGCTACACGCCCGCCGTGGGCGACAGCATCGTGCTGTGGACGGCTGGTAAGTTTGCCGGCAAGCCTAAGGTGAGCCTGCCCACCCTGCCTGCTGGCATGATGTGGGACGATTCGGCTCTCTGCGAGGCCAACGGCGTGCTGAAGATTGCCGTCAACACGGGCATCTATGGCATCAACGCCGACGGCACGTCGCGACGGCTCATCTTCACCCTCGACGGCAAGCGCGTCAACGACGACCTCGACAACCTGCCCGCTGGCGTGTATGTCGTGAAGGAGAACGGAAGAACCTACAAGGTGAACAAGCGGTAAAAGTGCCTTCGCACAACTGCAATCTGAGTGTTTCAGCCACATGGGCGGATGACAGGCAAGTATGCGGGTGGACGACATGAGTGTCCACTACTACGGGATGAACTCCGCACGGCTGAAACTGTCAACAAATGACTAACAATGGGATAAACCGTCTGCTTCCTCACGGAGACCGACGGTTTATCCTTATTCTATCAACCTTATGCGCAACAAGCAATCCTTCCTTATCTTATGTGCATGGTGCATGCTCGCCTTGTCCACTGCCATGGCTTGGGGCGGCAACCGACAGAAGTTCAACTTCAACAGTGGCTGGTTGCTCGCCGTGGGCGACATCCGGGGAGCGGAGGCCACCGGCTACGACGACCATGCCTGGAAACGAGTCACCCTGCCCCGTGCCTGGAACGAGGCGGAGGCTTTCCGCGTGCCCATACATGAACTGAGCGACACCATCATGTGGTACCGCAAGCATTTCACCTTGCACGACGTGGCCAACCGCAAGTTATTCTTGGAACTGGAGGGCGTCCGCTTTGGCGCAGAAGTCTTTGTCAACGGCCATAGCCTGGGACTGACGGAGAATGGCGTCATGGCCTCAGGGTGGGACCTCACTCCCTTTGTCCGGGAAGGCGAGAATGTGGTGGCCGTGTGGGTCAACAGTTCGTGGACCTATCGCGAGCGCGCCACCAACAGCCGTTACCAGTGGAACGACAAGAACTTCAACGCCAACTATGGCGGCATACCCAAGAATGTATGGCTCCATACCACAGGCAAGCTCTATCAGACCCTGCCTCTCTATTCGACACTCGGCACCACAGGCACGTATGTATATGGCAAGGATTACGACATACCGGGGCGCAAGGTCACCGTGCATGCGGAGAGCCAGGTGCGCAATGAAGAGGCCTCGGCACGCTCATTCGGCTACAGATGCGTCATCATTGACCTCGAGGGCCATGAGGTGGCCCGCTTTGATGGGGCGCGCCACACGCTGCAACCAGGAGAGACTTGCACCGTATCGGCCGAGGGAACGCTGGCCGACGCCCACTTCTGGAGCTGGGGCTATGGCTACCTGTACACCGTTCACACCCAGCTCGTGGCCGACGACGGCAAGGTCATCGACGACAACACACTCCGCACAGGTTTCCGCAAGACCGCATTCCGCGAGGGCATGACGTGGCTCAACGACCGCGCCCTGATGGTGCATGGCTACGCGCAGCGCACCAGCAACGAGTGGCCCGGTGTGGGCATGAGCGTGCCCGCATGGCTCTCCGACTACAGCAACCGACTGCAAGTGGAGTCGGGAGGCAACCTGGTCAGATGGATGCACGTCACACCCTGGAAACAGGATGTGGAGAGTTGCGACCGCGTCGGTCTCATCGAGGCCATGCCCGCAGGAGACGCCGAGCGCGACGTGGATGGCGAACGCTGGCGGCAGCGCACCGAACTGATGCGCGACGCCATCATCTACAACCGCAACAACCCCAGCATCCTCTTCTATGAGTGTGGCAACAAGGGCATCTCCGAGGAGCACATGCGGGAGATGAAACAGATCCGTGACACCTATGATCCCCACGGCGGGCGTGCCATCGGCAGCCGCGAGATGCTCCATAGCGACACCGCAGAATATGGCGGCGAAATGCTCTATGTGAACAAGAGTGCCGGCAAGCCCATGTGGATGATGGAGTATCATCGCGACGAGGGCTTGCGCAAGCACTGGGACGAGTGGAGCTTCCCGTATCACAGGGAAGGCGACGGCCCTCTCTATCGCGGTGCCAAGGCCACCGATTACAATCACAACATGGACCAGTTTGCCGTGGAAATGGTCACGGCATGGCACGACTATTACCTGGAGCGTCCGGGCACCGGGCGGCGCGTCAATGATGGCGGAACGAAGATTGTCTTCTCGGACACCAACACCCACTATCGCGGTGAGGCCAACTACCGGTCGAGCGGGGTCACCGACGCCATGCGCATCCCCAAGGATGCCTTCTTTGCCCACCAAGTGATGTGGGACGGATGGGTGACGCCCGAACGCGACGCCACACACATCATCGGACACTGGAACTATGCCGTTGGCCAACGGCTCACGAAGTATGTGGTATCTACCGGCGACTCGGTGGAGCTCGTGCTCAACGGACAGTCGCTGGGATGGGGCAAACGCAGTCACCAATATCTTTTCACCTTCAGCGACATCACCTATGCGCCTGGCCGACTGGAGGCCATCAGCCATCGTCAAGGACAAGTGGTGAGCCGCCACGTGGTGGAGACCGCGGGCAAGCCACAGCGCTTGCTACTGTCGGCCATCAGCAATCCCGAGGGTTTCAAGGCCGATGGGGCCGACATGGCACTGGTGCAGTTTGAGGTGGTCGACAAGGAGGGACGGCGCTGCCCGCTCGACAACCGGATGGTGCACTTCAACCTCAGCGGCGAGGGCGAATGGCTGGGAGGACTGGCCCGCCCGCAGGGAAACAGCCAACCCGAGAGCCTGCAGAATGACACCAACGGGCAACAGGGCATGCTCGATGGCCCCGACACCAACTCCTCATTTGACAATTACATCCGTTCGCTCGACCTGCCGGTGGAATGTGGCGTCAACCGAGCGCTGGTTCGCTCGACACCCAATGCGGGCACCATCACGCTCACTGCGGCAGCCGAGGGCTTGCCCCCCGTCACACTGGAGATAAACACCCATCCCATCGACACACACGATGGGGTGAGCCATTACCTGCCGCAGCTGTCGCTGCCGTGCAACCTTAGCCGGGGCGAGACGCCTGCCACGCCGTCGTTTGGGAAAGTCAATGACGAGTTGCGCGTGGTCGACATCCTCGCCGGTTCGAATCCCGTGGACGCACGCAAAGCCTGCGATGACAATGAGCAGTCGGAGTGGAAGAGCGACGGGACGAGAGACGGCGCTTGGGCCACGTTTGTCTTGGAACACAAGGCGCGTATTGGCGAAGTGGTCATCAAGCTGTCGGGCTGGCGCAACAAGGTCTATCCGTTGGCCGTCTATGAGGGCAAGCGGATGGTGTGGAAAGGTCTCACCTACCCCACACTCGGCCATGTACACATCGCCATTGCCAAGCCCGTGCAGAGCGACCGGGTGACCATCAAGATGCTGCCCCCCAGTCAGGACAGCAACAAGCTGGGCGACGTGAAAGAGCTGGCGGGCGGCAACGCCAACGAACTGGACCGTTTCACGACGGCAAAGGGAAAGACGGAGCTCCGCATAGTGGAAGTGAGCTTCCTTGAGAAAATAAAATAAGGAGAACATGACCGACAACCACCACACCATCATCAGCCTATGGCGCATCCTGCTATTGTTGGCAGCGTGCATGCCACCCTACACACCTGCCACTGCCTGTGCGGCCTGGCAGACAGTCCCTTGTCCTGTTGACACAAGCGAGGTGGCCCCCGATGACACGGCCACAGGAATGAATACGGCGCAAAAGGAGTATCTCGACATGAAGAGAGAGGAGACCGTCCAAGTGACAGATGCCGGCGAAGGCAACTACATCCTGTTGGCCACGACCGCATGGGCCCACAACCGTAATAAGGTTGTCGGCATCTTTTGGGTGCCACGCGACATCGCCCGCTACGGTCGGGTAAACAAAGAAATCGGTGAACGACGCCATGACGCGCATGCCCATTTGTCAGGAATCGCCATCCGCAGGCTGGTGCGCCACACGCCACCTCACTCCGCACCTTTCTACTCCGTCAAGATATCTGACGACCTCGTGCTGGCCAATGGCGAGGCCTACGACAGCAAGAACGCCGCACACCAGGGCCAACCCCTCTACACCCTATGGGAAGAGCACCCCATCTCCCATGAAGCAGCCCGCTGGCTGCGGCTGCTCATCGACAATCAGCTCAGCAACATGACCTATCAAGGCCCCTCCATTCCCATGGAGACCACGCGGAGCGCCGACCTTGAGAAGCCCAAGAAGGTGTATGGCGCAACAGAAGAGGAGTGGCGCAACGCCGTGATGCCCGAAAATCGATAACCATCATAACAACAGAATATCATGAAACATTTCCTTTCTTTATTGCTATTGGCCCTGTGCCTGTCATGCACGGCACACACCCGGCAAGCCACACCCTCGTCACCACAGGTCACTTCCACCGCACGCCACTTTGTGCTGACATTGGACGGTGGCGCGCGTCTCACGGCCTATCTGCCCGCCCATCCCAGCGGTCGCGCCATCGTCGACCTGCCTGGAGGAGGCTACACACACCTGGCCACCGACCATGAGGGTCACCAGTGGGCCGGGTGGATGAACGACCATGGCATAGCCTTCTTCGTGCTCGAATACCGCATGCCCAAGGGCGACCGCAACATCCCCCTCTCCGACGCCTACCACGCCATGACCACCGTGCGCGACTCGGCAACGGCCTGGCACGTCAATCCCTACGACGTGGGCATCATGGGCTTCTCGGCAGGCGGACACCTGGCCTCTTCGGTGAGCACACACGCCGAGTGGGCCGCACGCCCCAACTTCTCCATCCTCTTCTACCCCGTGGTGTCGATGGACGAGCGCATCAGCCACAAATGGTCGTGCATCAACTTCCTCGGCGAAGCGGGTGCAAAGGATGCGGCCCTCGTGCGCCAATGGAGCAACGAGCAGCAGGTGCGCAGCCACCTCACTCCTCCTGCCGTCATCTTCCTTTCCAACGATGACCGTGTGGTGCCACCTGTCACCAATGGCGTGGCCTACTATGCCGCCATGCACCGCGCCGGCAACAACTGTGCGCTCTATACCTATCCCACAGGCGGACACGGCTATGGCTTCAACGCATCGTTTGCCTTCCACCGCCAGATGCTTGACGAGCTCGACGCATGGCTGCGCGCCCTGCCAGCCCCCAGCGAACAAGCTGTCCGCGTGGCATGCATAGGCAACTCCATCACCGACGGCATGGGCATCGCCCTAAGCGACACCTATGGCTATCCAGCCACGTTGCAACGCCTATTGGGCAAGGGCTACAACGTGAAGAACTTCGGGGTGTCGGCGCGCACCCTGCTCAACAAGGGTGACCTGCCCTACATGAATGAGGGAGCATGGCGTGACGCCCTGGCCTTCTGCCCCGACATCGTCGTGGTGAAGCTCGGCACCAACGATGCCAAAGACTACAACTGGAAACACGGAGCCGACTTCGGCCGCGACCTGCAACAGATGGTCGACTCGCTGCGCAAGTTGCCCACCAAGCCGCAGATATTCTTGTGCAGTCCCATCCGCGCCCGCGACATCTGGGGCATCTCCGACAGCGTCATTGTCCATGGAGAGATGCCCGTCATCCAGCGCGTGGCCAAGAAAAACAAGCTTCACTTCATCGATCTTCACACCGAGTTTCAAGAGACCGAGGGCATGATGCAGCGCGACGGCATCCATCCTACCGACAAGGGAGCGGCCCAACTGGCCAAAATCATCGCCTCGCACATCCATACCCAAAAATGATGATTTGCCTCATTTGCCGGGGCGCGGATGAGAGATAATCGTTGATTTTGCTTAACTTTGCATAAGAAACAAAAACATTTGCAAAGCAAGACATGATCAAAAAGACAATAGCCCTCATCTACGTGGCTCTCTTGGTGTCGATGGCCGTCGCGACGATGGTCGAGAACAGCCGAGGCACCGACTATGCCCATTCGGCCATCTATGGCTCATGGTGGTTCACGGCACTCTGGGCGGCGCTCACGGCGCTGGGCTTGGCCTACCTTGTCAAGCGTCGCGTGCGCCACTTCGGCGCATGGGCTCTCCACGGCTCGCTCGTCGTCATCCTGGCGGGCGCCCTGTTCACCCACCTCACCGCCACCAAAGGCATGATGCACCTTCGCGAGGGAGAGACCTCCAACGCCTATGTCATGAGCGACGGAGACCACGGCATGCGCACGGCCATGCTTCCCTTCAGCCTCACGCTCCACAAGTTTGAGACCACCTACCACGACGGCACAGCCGCCGTGGCCGACTACACATCGTTGTTCACCGTGACCGATGGCGGCGAGCGACATGAGGGGCGCGTGTCGATGAACAACATCTTCTCTTACCGTTCCTATCGCTTCTACCAGTCGAGCTACGACAACGACGGCCGCGGAACGGTGCTGGCCGTCAACAGCGACCCATGGGGCATTCCCGTCACCTACACGGGGTATGCCCTATTTTTCATTTTCCTGCTCTTCATGCTCTTCGACCCCAAGGGCCCCTACCGCCAGGTGTTGCGCAGTCAGCTCTTGAGGAAAGGGGCTCTCGTGCTCGCGCTGCTTCTCTCCGCGGCACAGCCCTCCCACGCCCAACCCACCGTGCCGCGCGAGACCGCCGACCGCCTGGGGCGTCTCTGCATGCTCTACAACAACCGTATCTGTCCCGTAGAGACCTATGCGCTCGACTTCTGCAAGAAGGTCTACGGTGCACGCTCCTACAAGGGCCTCACGGCCGAGCAGGTGCTGGCCGGATGGATGTTCTATGGCGACCAATGGTCACAAGAACCGTTCATACGCGTCAAGGGCGGCAAGCTACGCGAGCAGATGGGCCTCACCGACAACCATTGTGCGATGGCCACCTTCTTCCAGATGGGCCAATACACCCTGGGCCATCTCGTGCAAGAGTACTACCAGGGCAACACCGACAAGCTCCATCAGCAAGCCGCCGATGTGGACAACCGCCTGATGCTCATCATGGAACTGCGCAGCGGGCAGTCGCTCCATCTCCTGCCTTTCACCACGCCCCACGGCATCACTACCTGGTATGCGCCCACCGACAGTCTGCCACGCGGCATCAGCGCGCAGCAGGCTCTCTACATCCACCAGGTATTCCCCCTGATGGCGGAGGATGTGGCAGCCGGACGCTGGGACCGCGTCAACGAGTTTCTCGACAAGATGCAGCGCTACCAGCAGGTCTATGGTGGACGCAGCCTGCCCTCTACCACCCGCTACGAAGCTGAGCGACTGGGCAACGCCGTGCCCTTCGCCACCGTGCTCTTCATGGTCAACCTCACGCTGGGCTTCCTCGCCCTCTTCTACATCATCGGCCGCATGACCGAGGCACGCTGGGTCACGCCACGCCTTCGCCGCGTGGCCGGCCCCACATTCGCCGTGCTGCTTGGCATGTCGTTCCTGACGCTCACGGCGGCCATGGCCCTGCGCTGGATGGCCAGTGGCAACCTGCCCCTCAGCAACGGCTACGAGACGATGCTGCTCCTGGCATGGTTTGTGGAGCTCATCGCCCTCGTCATGCAACGCCGCTTCCGCATCGTCATGGTGTTCGGCTTCCTGCTATCGGGCTTCTTCCTCCTGGTGAGCCACATCAATGCCATGGATCCAGCCATCGGACAGATGATGCCCGTGCTCAACTCACCCCTGCTCTCCGTCCATGTCAGCATCATCATGATGAGCTACGCGCTGCTGTCGCTCACGTTCATCTGCGCCGTCATGGGCCTCACCATGCCTCGACACGCCGCCGAGCTGCAGGCCTTGAGCCAACTGTTCCTCTACCCGGCCATCTGCACCATGGGCATCGGCATCTTCATCGGGGCCATCTGGGCCAACGTGAGCTGGGGCAGCTACTGGAGCTGGGACTCCAAGGAGACCTGGGCGCTCATCACCTTCATGATCTACGCCATCGCCCTGCACAGCGTCAGTCTGCCGGCCCTGCGCCGACCCCGGGCCTACCACCTGTTTATGGTGCTGGCCTTCCTGTCGCTCATCATGACCTACTTCGGAGTCAACTACCTGCTCAGCGGCATGCACTCCTACGCCTGACACACAACCCGTCAACCAACCCAACAGACATCAACCCAAACCATCATGGAACAACATATTTCTTCGCAAATGACGCAGGTGCAGCTCCACACCTTCAACAATGGCACCGAGGTGCGTGAGCACCACCTCATCATCCGTGTGACCGATGCAGCCCGCACGCTCAACTATGCCGACCAGCTCCGTCTCGTCATGGAGACCTTCGAGAACACGCGCAAGCAACTGGCTGCCAAGACAGTCTTCAAGCGCTACTTCCTGAGTGACGCCGCCAACCAAGCCGACGAGCTCATGGCCTATGAGCTCGAAAGCCCAGAATATGCGGTGAGCATCGTGCAGCAGGCTCCAGCCAACGGGGCCAAGGTGGCCTTGTGGGCCATACTCATGACGTGCGTCAGCACACGAGCCCTTGCCAGCGGGCTCTACGAGGTGAGCCATGGCGACTACCGCCAGCTGTGGACGGCCAGCTGCACCAACCTCGCCAAGGACTCGGAGCGACAGACCAAACTCTTGCTCAACGAGTATGTGATGCGACTCATCAGCGAGGGATGCACCCTCGAGGCCAACTGCGTGCGCACCTGGTTCTTCGTCAACGACATCGACAACAACTATGCGGGTGTGGTCAAGGCACGCAACGACGTGTTTGTCACACAGGGTCTCACCGACAAGACACACTTCATCGCCTCCACGGGCATCGGCGGCCGACAGGCCAACCCGCGCATGCTCTCGCTGATGGACGCCTGCGCCGTCAGCCCCTTGCAGCCGGGACAGGTGGGCTACCTCTATGCCGCCGACCACCTCAACCGCACGAGCGACTACGGCGTGAGCTTCGAGCGGGGCGCCTATGTCGACTACGGAGACCGACGCCACGTCTTCATATCGGGCACAGCCAGCATCGACAACAAGGGCGAAATCGTGTACCGGGGAGACATACGCCGCCAGTGCCGCCGCATGTGGGACAACGTGGAGGCGCTGCTCAGCGAAGCTGACTGCAGCTTTGACGATGTCAACGCCATCGTATGCTACCTGCGCGACCCTGCCGACTATGAGGTGGTGCGCCAACTCTTCGATGAGAAATTTGGCGGCCACGGGGACCATCCCGCCACGCCCTACCTGTTGGTCAACGCTGCCGTGTGCCGACCGGGATGGCTCATCGAGATGGAGTGCATGGCCACACGCGACGCCAGCACCGACTATCCGCAATTCTAAACCGCTGGGCAAGGCGCAGCCTTCTCGCCGCAACAGGTGACTTCCTCGCGCCTTGCCCAACACAACAGACTACAGACCTATGGACAACAACACTTCGGCTAAGCAGCAGATGATGTCCGGCAAGTGGTACGACGCCCTGGACGCAGCGCTCATCACCGACTTGCGCCGCTGCCAGCAGGCTTGCTTCGAAATCAACCAAATGGCTCCCACAATGGCCGACGAGCGCAACCTCCGCATCGCCCAGCTGCTCGGCAAGGCCGGCAAGGGCCTGCACGTCAACACGCCTTTCCATTGCGACTACGGATACAATGTGGAGGTAGGCTCACACTTCTTCGCCAACTACAACCTCGTCATCCTCGATGAGAACAAGGTGACCTTTGGCCACCATGTCTTCATAGGGCCCAACTGCAGCTTCTACACAGCCATCCATCCGCTCGACTCTGAGCATCGCAACCTCGGTCTGGAACGCTCAGAACCCATACATGTGGGCAACAACGTGTGGTTTGGCGGCGGCGTCACGGTGCTGCCGGGCGTCACCATCGGCAACGACTGCGTCATCGGAGCCGGTTCCGTGGTCACCCACGACATCCCCGACCACTCACTCGCTGTGGGCAATCCCTGCCACGTCATCCGCCAAGTGTGACGTGTGCAAATGATACGGTTTTGCCAAAACCGCACAAATGAAGCGCCACGGCATAGGCTGGGCAAATCGCTTGAAGAAAACGGACAATATATATAAAAAAACAGCGATTAT